>JANLSK010000033.1:0-41071 GCA_031362415.1 Actinomycetes bacterium
AGACCCGACACCTGCGAACGCAGGCCTTCCGACATCACGAGACCAGAGGCGTCGTCGGCCGCACGGTTGATACGGAACCCCGAGCTCAACTTCTCCAACGACTTGTTGAACTCGATACCAGTCCCGGTCAGGTTCCTGTAGGCGTTGATCGCCCCGATGTTCTGATTGATGCGCACTGTCAACCTCCGTGTCGATGAGTGCGAAACACTTCTCTGGGTGAACCCCTAGGGGGTTTCACGAGCATCCATGCTGCTCGAAGGTCCCCATCGACCGTGCGCACGTCGAGATAAGTACGCCGGGTGGTGAAATCTCCAGCGATCCGTGGTCATGGCCTCGATATTCGCCGCGAACACCGCCAAACGTGACTGCGATCCGTCTCAGTTTGAGAGGGGGAGAACCCCTGGGAGTCCCGAACACCTCTGGGGGCGGGGGGCGCACTCCTCCGAGGCCGATCTGAACCGGACCGAGGCGACCCGGCGCCCGTCCGGAAGCGTTCGGACGCCACCGGATTCCGCACGCATCCCGGCCGCGGTCATCACCCGGGCAGCCGCGACGTTCCAGGGCACGGCCTCGGCCCAGACCTCACGCACCTCGAGATGCCCGTGGGCCAGGCGCAACGCCAACGTCACCGCCTCGGTGGCGATCCCCCGGCCGCGGCCCCGGCGATGCACGCTGAACCCGAGCTGGACGGGCATGTGCTGCGGATCACCCTCGGGCATGGCCACGAGCTGCACGTGCCCGAGCAGCAGACCGGTCGTGGCGTCATCGATCGCCAGGTCGACGATGAGGGGATCGAGCGATGCGTGGGCGATGTACTCCCGCGAGAACTCGACGACGTCATCAAGGGGCAGATCCCGGTAGCCGTGGTTCTCCCGGGCCCGATCGTCGTCGTACACGGAGACCAGGTCGTCGAGATCCGCCTCCGTGAGCGGACGGAGATCAACTCCCGAGCCGTGGAGCAGATGCAGCCGTCCCCCGGGACCGCCCGGGCGACACTCGAGCCACTCTCCGACCGTCACAGAAGGTACATCGGACCCGAACGGGACGTTCTTGACCACGAGCCGAGAGGATCGATGGTGTCATTGGAAGGCTGCATCTCGGGCGGGCGTGCTGGGTCTCGTGGCCATGCCTCGCAGACTCGCTCGTGATCATTGGCTCCATAGAGCGGAGATCGGGGCCGCGATCGTCCCGTCGTCGAGGCCACACTCAGCGTTGGTCGCTGCACACATCAACCGAATCGCCCTCCAACCGTCCCCATGATCCCAGCCGACCATGGCAACCCGGCAATCAATTGACGCAGTCAATGAGCCTCGGGAACGCCGCTTGCGTGGCGAGCCCTAAACAGCGGTGATCGCGTGCCGATGGAAGCCCGGGCCGCCCCTCGGGTGGCCGGCCAGGTCTCGGCCGCCGCACCACGGCAACCTCGAGGGACAGCGCACCGTGAATGCTCCCAACCGCTACCAAACCGACGCCATCTCCACCGCGGGGCCGGCGCAGTTGGTGCTCATGCTCTACGACGGGGCCCTGACCGCGATCATGCGGTCGCGCGCCGCCCTCCTCGAGGGTGGGCCGATCGCCATCGAGGTGTCGCACCGGGAGCTGCAGCGATGCCAGGACATCGTGTGGGAGCTGCGAATGTCGCTCGATCGCGACCGTGGCGGCCCCATCGCGGCCAGCCTCGGTTCGCTGTACGACTACTGCATCGAGCAACTCATCGCTGCGAACATCACCAAGGACGCGACCAAGCTCGACATCGTCCAAGAGGTCATCGGCGAGCTCCGCAGCGCATGGGCTGAAGCCTGCTGCGGCGTCCCGGCGGCCTGAAAGGGACGGTAGGGGCGGGATCGGGGCACAGCGAGCGCCCACGGCGCCCGCTCCGGCAGACCGGGCTCAACCACCAGCGCTGATCGTCCGATGAGACGACCACGGAGCTCACCGGACCGGCGACGGCCGATCGGGAGGGCACCACACAACTGAACAGCTCCGGTCATGGATCGACCGGACGGGCACACAGGGAAGAACGCCTCGGCGTTCTTCCCTTGTTTTCGTTCACCACCGAAAGCGAGCACCGATGATCGAGCGAACCGGCGGCATCGCCGACACGACGATGAAGGCCATCGAGTACGCGATGGGCGGGTTGTCGCGCCGGGCCGACGTGCGGGCCAACAACATCGCCAACGGCGAGACCCCCGGGTACAAGGCCAAGAGCCTGAGCTTCGAGCGCCAGCTCGGCCACGCGCTCCGCAACGGTGAGATCGACGATGTGGCCCAGTTCACCCAGGGCCTGCGCGACACCACTCCCGACGCGTTCGACAACACCGTCGAGCTCGAGGAGGAGGTGGCCGAGATGACCAAGGACAACCTCATGGTCACGGCCATGGTCAACGCCTACAACTACAAGGTCGGTCTGTTGCGGTCGGCCATCTCGGGCGGCGGTCGCTGATCATGGGCATGGGACCGTTCAGCACCATCGACGTGAGCACGACCGGGATCACGTTCTCGCGCTTCTGGCTCGACACGCTCGCTCACAACATGGCCAACGTCAACACCGTGCGGTCGTTCGAAGAGGAGCCGTTCCGGGCCAAGTTCCTGCGCGCCGAGGAGACCGCCGCCACCGACCGAGGCAGTCCCGGGCGAGGTGTGCACCTCGAGGAAATCGTTGCTGCGCAAGGCGATCCGGCGGTCGTCTTCGACCCCGACCACCCCCTGGCCAACGCGCAGGGCCTGGTGAAGCGAGCGATGGTCGACATGGCCGGGCAGATGTCGGACCTCATCGTGGCGCAGCGGGCGTACCAGATGAACATCCGCGTGGTGCAGGCCGCCAAAGAGGCCTACGAGTCGGCGCTCCGGGTTGGCCGGTAGGGCCGGGACCGGGACCGGGACCAGATGAATCCGTTGAATCAGTTGACCAGTTGAACCAGATGAACCAGATGAACCAGAGGACGGGACACCAATCATGAGCATCGGTGGCATTGCCAGCATCGGCGGCGGGATCTCCCCGATCTCGCGCCCCGTCCCCGGCATCGGCGCCGCCGAGATCGGCCCGGGAGGCGACAGCTTCAAGGACGCCGTGGCGCGTGGGCTTCAGTCCGTGTCGAATCAGGAGCATCAGGCCGACGGCCTCAGCCAGGCCCTCGCCGCCGGGGAGCAGGTGCAGATCCATGACGTGATGGCCGCCACCACCAAGGCCCAGCTGTCGGTCGACCTTCTCGTCCAGGTGCGCAACAAGGCCGTCGATGCGTACCGCGAGATCATGAACATGCAGGTCTGACGATGTCGAACCCGACCGCGATCGCAGTCGACGAGCTGTCCCAGCGCCTGCGCCGCACCGAGGTGTTCAGGGTGGGCGGCAGCGTCGCCGGCGTCATGGGCCACGAGGTGGAGGTGCGCGGGCTGCGTCTGCGCCTCGGCGACGTCCTCGGCGTCCACACCGAGGCCGACGATCGCCTCGCCGAGGTGGTGGCCGTCGGCCCGGAGTCGGCCAGCGCCCTCGTGTACGGCGAGACCGGCGGCATCGGGCGGGGTGATCGGGTCAGCCTCCGCAGGGAGGGCTTCGGCGCCGAGGTCGCGGCTGGGCTCGTGGGACGGGTGATCGACGCATTCGGCCAGCCCATGGACGGAGGACCGCCCGTGCGCGGGGAGCCCGTCCAGGTCCACATGGACGTTCCCGATCCCATGGAGCGGCAGCGGATCTCGCAGCCCCTGCCCGTCGGCGTGCGTGTGATCGACTCCCTGTGCACGATCGGACGGGGTCAGCGCCTCGGGCTCTTCGGTGGCTCCGGTGTCGGCAAGTCGACGCTGCTCGGCATGATGGCCCGCGGCACCACGGCCGAGATATCGGTCCTGGCGCTCATCGGTGAGCGCGGGCGTGAGGTACGCGAGTTCATCGAGGACGACCTGGGTCCCGAGGGCATGCGCCGGTCGATCGTCGTGGTCGCCACCTCGGATCAGCCGCCGCTCGTCCGTCTGCGCGCCGGCTTTCTCGCAACCCGCATCGCCGAGTGGTTCGCCGACCGTGAGGCCGACGTGCTGTTGATGTTCGACTCGCTCACCCGTATGGCCATGGCCCAACGCGATGTGGGCTTGGCGGCCGGCGAGCCCCCCACCGCTCGCGGCTACACACCGTCGGTGTTCTCGCTGATGCCCAAGCTGCTCGAACGGGCCGGGCCCCGAGCGCGGGGCACGGTCACGGGCCTGTACACGGTGCTCGTCGACGGCGACGACATGAACGACCCCATCGCCGACGCCGCCCGGTCGATCCTCGACGGCCACATCGTGCTCGACCGTCGGATGGGCACCCTGGGGCGCTATCCGGCGATCGACCCACTCGCCTCGTTGAGCCGGCTGGCGTCCAAGGTCACGACACCTGAGCAGAAGGCCCAGGCCCAGGCCATCAGGGCTGCGCTCGCCGCCGCCGAGGAGGTGCGCGACCTCGTCGAGGTCGGCGCGTACGTTCCGGGCACGAATCCCTTGGCCGACAAGGGACTGGCGGCCAGCCCCGACATCGTGCACGGGTTCTTGAAGCAGGACGCGCTCGAGGTGACGAGCTTCGAAGACACCTGGGCACGCGCCGCCGCCCTGGCCCGGAGGGTCGCATGAGTCAGCCGAAGGCGATCGACGAGCCGGGAACGGCTGAACCGCAGGCGACTGACCAGGCGGCACGGCCGAGCCGCACCCGAGTGAGCCGGGGGACATCGTGAAAAAGCGTGACCCCATCGGGACACTGCTGCGGATCCGCGACATCCGGGAGCGTCAAGCCCGCGGGCGCCTGGCCGTGCAGCATCAGGCGGAGACCAAGGCCGAGACCGCGCTCGAACGGCGTCAACGCGCCTACATGGAACGCGATGTCCCGGCGCGCGAGCTCTCGCCCGCACAACTCCGGGTGTTGAGCCTCCAGGGGATCCGATCACTCGAGCTCCTCAATGACGCCGCTCGGGCCCTCGACGAGGAACGGCTCCGCAGCGAGCGCGTTCGCGATGCGTGGTCGCGATCCGCCAATGAGCTCAGGAGCGCGCAGCGACTCGATGAGCGGCGCGAGATCGACGCGGCCGTCACCGCCCGGAAGGCATCCGACAAGGCGCTCGATGAGCTGGTGCTCACCCTGCGCGAGCCCAGGCGGGGGAAGCGATCATGACCGCGGTCGTCCGTCCTGCGGGCCTCGACCGGGTGCTGAACCGCATGGCCGAGCTGGGCTCGACCATGGGCACCGGCAGCGCATCGGGCCCCTCGTTCGACGACATGATGCTCGCGGCCGAGCGCACCACGACCGGTCCGGTCTACCGGGCGGGCGAGACGCTCCCCGCGACGTCGACCGCCTCCATGGTCGACGGTCTGCTGTCGACGGCCTCGGCCTATCCCCGACTCGGTTCCGCCGAGCTCAGTGGGCTCGGTGGGCTCAGTGGGCTCAATGGATCTGCCGGGACTGCATCGCCGATCCCGGCCGTGGCCGACACGTTCGACCCCAGCGTTCCCATTGATCCGGCATGGGCGGCGGCTCTGCCCGAGGCGGGGGTCCCCTGGAGTGGCGCCATCGGGGACGCCGCGGCGCGCAACGGTGTCGACCCCCGATTGCTCAGCGCCCTCGTCTGGACCGAGTCGGGCTTCCGGCCCGATGCCGTATCCGAGGCCGGCGCCCGGGGTCTGGCCCAGCTCATGCCGCGCACCGCCGAGGGGCTCGGGGTCAATCCCGACGATCCGCTGCAAAACCTTGACGGCGGTGCCCGTTACCTCCGCTCGGCCCTCGACCGGTTCGGCAGCCTCGACCTGGCTCTGGCGGCCTACAACGCCGGGCCTCGGCGGGTCGCCGAAGCCGGCGGTATCCCCGACATCCCCCAGACCCGCGCCTACGTGAGCGCGGTTCTCGATCGCTACCGCCTCCTGGGAGGCCCGACATGAAAACCCCCGTCACCAACGCCGCCGCCGGGCGGACCGAGCTCACCGACGTGCGGTCCGTCGACGCGCTGGGTGTCACCCGGGCCCGCGGCGCGGTCGCCTCGGTTGCGTTCAGCAGCGTCCTGCGCAGTCAGCTCGACTCCCCGTCGGCCGAAACACGCTCCCGCGCCGATCGCCAGCCTGCCGGCGATCGGGCCGTGCGCGACCGCCGCCCCGACCATCGAGTCCCGTCGGGGAGCGCGGTTCGACCGAGCACAGCGGCGCACGACGAGCCCACCGTGGTCGACGACACCGACGACACGAGCGAGACCGGTCGGTCTGCACACGCCGGACGGACCGGGTCTGCACACGCCGGACGGACCGGGTCTGCACACGCCGGACGGACCGAGCCCGAGCCCAGCCGAGCCGCCTCGGCGATCCCCACCACCATGGCGACACCACCACCGATCGCTCCCCATCCTCCGGCCGCACCGGCGACCGAGAGCGCTGGTGCCGTTCCCGTCGCCGCGATGGATGCCACGGAGTCCAATGCCAGCTCCGGCGCCGGCGCCTCCACGGTTGCCAGCGAGGACGCACCCGGCCCGGCCACCCTCGCCGACACCCTGTCGACACAGGCGACCCCGGCCGTGGCCAGCACCCCGGCGACGGCGACACCGGGGGCCGCGGCGCGCCCGGCGGTGGGCGCTCCCATGCTGTCGGCATCAGCGAGCGCTGCACCGGCCGCGGCGAGCACCCGGGTGGCAGCGATCGCGCCGGTCCCGCCCGAGACCTCGGTGGCATCCTCGGTGTCCGCTCCGGCTCCGGCCACGGCGTCGGCTCCGGCGACGCTCGCTCCGGATTCGAACCCGATCGCGACACCGCTCAGCGTGTCGACGGCCGCCGCTGATGCACCCGTCGCCACGGCCATCGCGTTTGAACCCGTCCCCCTGGCACCGGCCGCCGAAGCACCCGTCGGAACCCTCACCAGCCCGATCCCCACGGCAGCGAACGGCGCCGGCGCGGTCGAGGTGACGTCGCCCGAAGGCTCCGCAGCGACGACCCAGACACCAGCCATCGCGACTGCCGCCGCAACCACGGCCGCCAGCGCGGGCCTCGGCGAGGAGACGGCCGACGACACCGACGAAGCTGGCCGTGACCGGGCCACCCCGACCGCGATCGCGGCGCAGCTCGAGCGCCCACCGGCGACCGAGATGACACCGACGACGACGACGATCGCCACCGCCGACCCGGGTGCGGCAGCACAGCTGGCCGCGGCCCTGGCCACGGTGTCGCCGGCCTCGACCGAGACACGGGGGATCGGCCCGGCGAGCGCTGCCGGACCGACACCGGTCGGCGAGAGCGCAGCTGCGGGATCGGCGGGATCGGCCGCCCCGGCTGGCTCGCTCACCGGTCCGACCGCCATGGTCGAGCACACGAGCGCCACCGATGCCGCAGCCGCTCCGGCACCGATGAGCACCTCGGCCCAACGTCTCATGGACATCGTGGAGCGCCTCGAGCACGGGCCCCCGCCCCGACGGATGTTCGTCGAGCTGCCCGAGCTCGCCGGTGCTCGGGTGGAGGTGTCGATGCGAGGCACCGAGGTCCACATTCGGATCGTCGGGGGCTCGGCCATGTCAGCCGGTGACGGTTCCGGCCGCGAGGCTTTCGGCTCGTTGGCCCGTGACCTCGATCGGGCACTCGCCGAGCGGGGCTTCAGCCTCGGGGACGGCTCCGGCCGACGCCACGGTGATGCTCGGGGCGAAGCCGCCAGCGAGCGGTCACCGTCCGACGGGGACAGGGCGCGGCCCACGATCGACGACGCAACACCACGGCGCTCTCGCCGCGCCTCGGGCAACGGGCCCGCAGCGGTACCGAGCGGACTGAGGATCTGAGATGCCCGAGATCAACTATCAGCCGATCACGACCGTCCCCCGAGGACGCGCGGTCGCTGCGCCCCGTGAAGTGGTGGGCGGAAGCTCCATCCTCGGGGGCCTGGGCTCGGACGCGTTCTTGAAGCTGTTCATCGCCCAGCTCAAGTACCAGAACCCCATGGAGCCCATGGACGGCACGCAGATGATGCAACAGACCAGCCAGTTCACCATGGTCGAGACGCTGCAAGCCCTGTCGGAGGCCCAGAAGACGACCATGGGCTACACCCAGATGTCGACGGCCACCGGCCTCATCGGCCGCAGCGTGACCGCGCTCGACAACGGGGAGCGCATCACGGGTGTCGTCGACCGGGTCCAGGTCAGCACCGACGGACCGGTCCTCGTGATGGGCAACCGGCAGGTGCCGATCACCGCGGTCGTCAGCGTCGGCGTCCCTCCCGCGTCGACAGGATCGACGAGTGCGCCCGTTCCGACGGCGACGACCACCACCGGCATCACCGGCACCACGGGTACAGGCACCACCGGTACCACCCCTACCACCGGCACCACGGGTACCACCGGTGCCGCCCCCAGCTCGTCCACCCCCTGAGCCGCCGTTCACCCGGCCGTTCACCCCGCCCGAGTACCACGCGTTCCCCACGGAGCAAGGAGCCCCAACTCACCATGATGCGATCAATGTTCTCCGGCGTTTCCGGTCTGCGAGCCCATCAAACGATGATGGACGTCGTCGGCAACAACATCGCCAACGTCAACACCGCCGGATTCAAGGCGTCACAGGTCACGTTCCAAGAGGCGCTGTCCCAGACCCTGCGAGGAGCCTCGGGAAGCAGTGCGACCGGTCGAGGGGGCACGAACCCCATCCAGCTCGGCCTCGGTGTGATCGTGGCCTCGGTCGACGGTGTCTTCACCCAGGGCGCCACCCAGGTGACCGGGCGCTCGACCGACCTCTCGGTGCAGGGCGATGGATTCTTCATCGTCTCGCAGAACCCGGGCGACCAGAGCTACACGAGAGCCGGCGCCTTCAACTTCGACGAGGACGGGTACCTCGTGAACCCCGACGGGCTCAAGGTCCAGGGCTGGGTACCGAACGCCGCGGGCGTCATCGACACCAACACCGCGGTCGCCGACATCACGCTGCCGATCGGTCAGGTGATCGACCCCACTCCCACCACCACCGCCGGGATCGGCGGGAACCTCTCGGCCGACGCGGCCATCGGCACGCAGTCGGTCACGACCATCTCGGTGTTCGACTCCGAAGGACGGGCCCACCAGCTCCAGGTCACGTTCACCAAGACCGCGACCAACGCCTGGGACGCCGTTGGGCTCCTCGACGGCGTGACGACCATCGACATGAACGGCGCCGGGGCCGGCACTGCGGCCGCGGTCACGTTCAGCACCACGGGCCAGCTCACCTCGGGCGACATCGCCCCGGCGGCGATCACGATCCCCGGCGCCAACGCCATGACCCTCGCCATCGACCTCACCGGCGGCAGCCCCCTCGTGCAGTTCGGTGGCGCGTCGACTGCGGCAGCGTTCACGCAGAACGGTGAGGCCATCGGGTTCCTTCGGAGCTTCGCGATCGGCGGCGACGGCTCGGTGACCGGCCAGTTCTCGAACGGCGCCACCAAGGTCCTGGCCATGGTGGCGGTGGCGACGTTCAACAACCCCACCGGTCTCACCCGTCAGGGCAACTCCAACTTCACCCAGACGGTGAACTCCGGTGAGGCCATCATCGGGACGGCCGGCAGCGGGAACCGGGGCACGCTCATCGCCGGAGCGGTCGAGATGTCGAACGTCGACCTGGCCCGGGAGTTCACCTCGATGATCATCGCCCAGCGAGGGTTCCAGGCCAACTCCCGAATCATCACCACGTCCGACGAGATGCTGAACGAGCTCGTGAACCTCAAGCGCTGATCCCGGGTCCTCGCCTGTCGCACGCACTGGTCGTTAACTCGTCGTCACTTCGTCCGACGAGTGGGTCACAGGGGAACAACCCGGAGGTACCACGTGATCCTCGTGCATCGCCTGAAGGGCGAACCGCTCTTCCTCAACGCCGACCTCATCGAGTGCATCGAGTCGACTCCCGACACGATGGTCACGCTGGCCGACGGCCGCAAGTACGCCGTGGCCGAGCGACCCGAGCAGGTTGTCGAGGCAGCGCGGACGTTCCGAGCATCGGTACTCGTGGCGGCTCAGGACATGCGGTCGGGTCCTCCTGCTCCTGTGCTCCAACTGGCGCCGGTACGTCTCGCCGGCGAAGACGACGACGACTGAGCATCACTGATCACTGGTCATCACTGATCGGAGACGGTCGGCGATGCGACGGAGGGACGAACGATGGCCAAGAAGGCCAAGGGCAAGCCCCTCGCTGAAGGCGAAGAGCCCCCGAAGAAGGACAACAAGAAGAAGATCATCATCGTCGTCGCCTTGGCCGCGGCATGGAAGATGGGCTTCCTGCCCATCGGGGGGTCGAAGGACGCCGCAGCGGTGACGACCACGACCGCCATGTGGCCGGGAGACGCTGTCGCCATCGGTGACCCCTTGGTCGTGAACCTGGCCGACGAGACCACCACGGCCTACGCGCGGGTGGGGATCGCCCTGGTGCTCCCCGGTCACGGTGTGCGCCCGGGCTCGGAAGACGAGGCCCACGCGCTCACGTTGCCGGTGACGACGGGGATCCAGCTCGACGCTTCGCAGACGGTTCTCGCCGCCGCCCTCCCGGTCGTCCCCGGAGGGTTCGGCGGTGGACGTGTCGGCGCCCCACAGGTGGTCATGCCCGCTCCTGATCAGGGCTCCGGCGCCGTTGACCCGATCGTGGCCCTGGAGAAGAAGTTCCCCCGCATGCGAGCCGCCGCCACCGACATCGTCCGAGCCCATACCTCCGAGGAGCTTCTGGCAGAAGACGGAATCGCCGAGCTCGAGGCCGAGCTCACCGAGGCGGCCCTGGAGATCTTCGGCTCGAACGACATCTACGGGGTCGAGGTCACCGATCTCGTGATCCAGGAGTAGCCCGCCGTAACCCCGGCTCGGGGTCGCGCCCGGACCCGGAGTCGGTTTCGGAGTCGGAGTCGGACGAGGTCGAGGTCGTCCTACAGACGGCGGATCGGCGGCCGATAGATGACGAACGGGTACATAGCGGAACGAGACGGACGAGATGGCGGACGGCAAGCTCAGTCAGACGGAGATCGACGCACTGCTGGCCGCCATGCGCCCGCCGTCGGTCGCGTCGACGCCGACGAGGAACTACGTCGAGTTCGACTTCCGCCGCCCGAGCAAGTTCACCCGTGAGCTCATCCGGTCGATCGAAGCATCACACGAGCTCTTCGCCCGGCGCTTCGCCGGGCTGGTGACCCAGCAACTCCGTGCGGTCGTGCACGTTGACCCGCTGGCGACCGACCAGATCACGTACCAGGACTACATCCGGTCGATGGCCAACCCGACCGTGCTCACGATCTTGAACCTTGCTCCCTGGCCCGGCCAGGCGGTGATCGAGCTCTCGACCCAGATGGCACTGACCCTCGTCGACCGCATGCTCGGTGGACCGGGGCGGCCCATCCCTCTTCGGCGTCCCACCGACCTCGAGATCACCCTGATACGGGTCCTGATGGACGCCGCCTGCGCTGCGCTGAAGGAGACCTTCGCCGACGTGCTCGAGGTGACGCCCACCGTCAGCTCGGTGGAGCTCAACCCCAACTTCGTCCAGGCGGTGGCGCCGTCGGAGATGGCGCTGCTCCTGTCCTACCAGATGTCGGTGAGCTCGACCCGCCGCACCGACGGCCTCCTGACGCTCTGCTATCCGTTCTCGACCCTGCAACCAGCGATGGAGCGGCTCGAGCGCCAGGTGTGGACCGAGGACCGTCCCAGCCTGACCAGCGCCGACCCGAACGGGATTCAACCCCTCATCGCGCATCTCCCCGACGTGGACGTCCCGATCACGGTGCGCTTTCGGGTCAGCGAGGTGCCGGCGATCGACATCGCGACACTCCGTCCCGGAGACGTGCTGCGTCTCGACCATCGGGTGGGCGAGCCGGCGATCGGCACGGTCGAGGGCCGCGAGGTCCTCGAAGGCAACATCGGACGAGTGGGGCGGAGATTGGCCCTCCAGCTGACCGACTGGTCGGTCGACCAATGACACAGAACCACTCGACCCGTCTCCATCGAGACGGCGCGGGCCCGAGCGGACACATCCGGGGACGACGATGAGCACCACCTCAGCCTCCACCGAGTTCTTCAACGATGCGGTGGGTGAGATCGGCAACATGATGATGGGCGCCGGGGCCACCAACCTGGCCGGCCTCTTGGGCTCACCCGTCAGCATCACCACGCCGCAGGTCGACGAAGGCGTCCCCGACGGGGCCTATCCCGAGGGCCGCTCGGTCGTCGTGCGGATGGAGCTCACCGGCGCCGTCACCGGCCACTCCGTGTTCTTGTTGCCGACCGGACAGGTCATCGAGATCGTCAAGCTCATGACCGAGGGCATGGACCTCCCCGAGGATGAGATCCTCGGCGAGTTCGGCATCTCCGCCATCGGCGAGGCCATGAACCAGCTCATCGCCGGCGCCGCCCGGGCGCTGGGCGAGGTCGTCGGCGGCCTCGTCGACATCACGCCCCCGGTCATCGAGATCCTCGACCGCAAAGACATCGACATCGGCTTCGACACCACGCGGACCTGCACGATCAGCTTCAACGTGCAGATCGGCGACAACACCATGGGCCGGCTGTCATGGCTCATGGATCGGGACCTGGCTGCTGGGCTCATCCAGCGGGTCGAGGAGCACATGGCCGGAGGCGCCCCCACGGCTGCGCCCGAGCCTGTGGTCGCACCGCCCCCGCCTGTTGCCGCCGCTCCCGCGGCCGCTCCCCCCCCGGTTTACGCCCCGGCGCCCGAGCCGCTGCCCGGCTCTGCTGGCGCGCCCGCGTACGCCGCGCCGCCAATGCCCCAGGTTCAGCCGGCGGCCTTCCCGGAGCTCCGGGCTCCGGCGGGTCCTCCGGCGTCGCAGGCCGACATCGCCAAGTTGTCGGACGTGACCCTCAACGTGACCGTTGAGCTCGGACGGACGAAGTTGAAGGTCAAGGAGCTGCTGCGTCTGGGGCCCGGCAGCGTCGTAGAGCTCGACCGGGTGGCGGGTGCTCCCGTCGACATCTTGGTCAACGGAACGCTCATCGCCCGAGGTGATGTCGTCGTCGTCGATGACGAGCTGGGTGTGCGGGTCAGTGAAGTCATCGATCCATCGGACAGGAAGGTCAGTTGAAATGGCACGAATCATGGTTGTAGACGACGCCGCGTTCATGCGGACGGTGCTCAAGAAGATCCTGAGCGAGGCGGGACACGAGGTTGTCGGAGAGGCGACCGACGGCGTCGACGCCTGCGCGAAGTACGCCGAGCTCAAGCCCGATCTCGTGACGATGGACATCACCATGCCCAACATGGATGGCGTCCAGGCGCTCAAGCAGATCCGTTCGATCGACGGCAACGCCCGGATCATCATGTGCTCGGCCATGGGCCAGGAGTCGCTCGTCGTCGAGGCGATCAGCAACGGCGCCCGCGACTTCGTGGCCAAGCCCTTCGAGGCCGGTCGGGTCGTCGGTGCCATCGCCAAGGCTCTGAGCTAACGATCGTCGCCCCTGCGATCGCGACTCCGATGCGCTCTCACCCCTTTCCTTGTCCGACCAGCCGCGAGGCGAGTCGATGACTGCGGCCGACATCGTTCGGCTCGTGGTCTCGCTCGTCCTCGTGGTGGGCGGGCTGTTCGTGCTGCGCTGGTGGTCACAGCGCGGACGCGGACGCAGCCTCCGTCGGCCGACGATGGTGGGCCGCGTCCCGATTCGCGTGATCGGCCGAGCCGGTCTGGCGCGGGGTGCGAGCGTCGCCGTCATCGAGGTGGGAACGCAGCGGTTCCTCGTCGGCGCGAGCGAGCACTCGGTGTCGCTCCTGTCGGAGCTCCCGATCTCCGAGCACCTTGAGAGCCGGGCACCAGCAAGCGCCCCTCGATCGCAGCCGAGCGGTGAGGCCGATGCCGATGCTGGCTTCGATCTCGCTGGTGGCGATGTGGCCATCAAGCTGCTCGACTCCTCGGACGGTCCTCTCCACTCCTTCACGGATGCACCTTCTTCCTTCACGGACGCACACTCTGGGCCACGGATGGGCCTCGTTGCGCGCTTGCAGCAGATGACGCTGCGGGCGCCCGACCGACGGCCATCCCGTGCAGTCTCGTGACACCCGCGTAGGCCGCAGCGTTTCCGGCCGTCGCCCCGTCCTCCCCCCCGAGGTGGTCGAGCGCCGCGCCGCGATCTTGGCGAAGGTGCGCGGGTGGTCGTGGGTGTGCGCCGGCGCGCTGTTCATCGTGTTGTCGTTCGGGGTCGCCAACGCGCCCGACGTGCGCGCCCAGGAAGCTCCCAGCGTGCCCCCCGACCCGGTGTTGACCGTCGACCCGCCCGTGATCGGCGAGCCCGATCCCCTGGTGGAGGTGCAATCGCCCGACGCGCCCGACGATCCCAACGACATCAACATCAAAGTCGACTCGGGCGACGGCACGCTCTCGCGCACGGTCGTGATCATCCTCTTGATGACCGTCGCCTCGATCGCCCCGTCGGTCTTGTTGCTGACGACGTGCTTCACCCGGTTCATCATCACGCTCTCGCTGACCCGCAACGCGATCGGCGCTCAGACGCTGCCCCCGACCCAGGTATTGGTCGGGCTGGCCCTGTTCCTCACGGTCTTCGTGATGCGCCCGATCTTCGTGCAGATCAACGATGACGCCGTGCAGCCCATGCTGAACAACGAGATCGAGGCAGGCGAGGCGTTCGAGAAGGGCTTCGACCCGTTGCGCAAGTTCATGCTCCGCCAGGTCGATGACAAGGACCTGGCCCTGTTCGTGAACCTGGCCGATCAGCCCAAGCCCGAGAGCAACGAGGACATCTCTCCGACGACGCTCATCCCGGCCTACGTGATCTCCGAGCTCCGACACGCCTTCGTGATCGGCTTCGTGATCTTCGTGCCGTTCCTCATCATCGACCTGGTGGCCTCGTCGGTCCTGATGTCGATGGGCATGGTCATGCTCCCGCCGGTGTTCATCTCATTGCCGCTCAAGCTCCTCCTGTTCGTACTGGTCGACGGGTGGAACCTGATCATCGGCTCGGTGGTCCGGTCCGTCCAAGGAGTCACGTAGCGCCATGACTGACGCGCAAGTTCTCGATCTCGTACGGAGCGGCCTGGTGCTCGGCGCCAAGGTGTCGGCACCGCTGTTGATCGCCAGCCTCGTCGTGGGCGTGGTGATCTCGCTGCTGCAGACCGTCACGCAGATCCAGGAAATGACCCTCACCTTCGTGCCCAAGCTCGTCGTGTCGGCGGTGATCATCCTGGTGGCCGGTAACTGGATGATGCACGAGATGGTCACCTGGGTCACCAACCTCTGGGGCGGGATCCCCGAGATGGTCAGCTGATGGACCTCACCATCAACGCACACTGGGTGGCTGGCTTCTTGTTCTCGATCACGAGAATGGGTGCGTTCGTCGCGGCCTCACCGGTGTTCAACCGGTCGATCCCGCGGTTGGGCCGCCTGGCGTTGGTGATGTCGGTGGGCCTGTTCCTCGCCCACCCCGTGTCGACCGAGCTCACCGTGGTGCGCATCGTGTACGGGGCGGCGATCAACCTCACCGTGGGCCTCATGATCGGACTCTTGACGGGGTTCTTGTTCCATCTCTTCGCCATCGCCGGCGATCTCATCGACGTGCAGTCGGGCCTGGCCAACTCGGCCCTGTTCGATCCGGTGTCGGGCCACAACTCGGCCCTGTTCGCCCGCATGTTCTCGATGACCTCGCTCACCGTGTTCTTCCTCATCGGTGGCGACCGTCTCATGATCGCCGGGATGGCGACCAGCGTCGACGCCATCCCACTCGACGGCACCATCACCCTGAGCAACGGCCTGGGCAACCTGGTCCTGCCCATGATCTCGCGCATCTTCGTCGCCGGCATCGAGCTGGCCGCGCCGGTCATGGCGGCGCTGTTCGTCACCGATGCCGTCCTGGGCATCGCCAACCGGTTCGCGCCGCAGATGAACGTGTTCATGCTGGGTATGCCGATCAAGCTGCTGCTGACGCTCTCGACCGTCGGGATCGTGCTGATGCTGTTCTCCCCCTTCGAGCAGGGCCTCCTGAACGACATTCCGCGCATCACCACCGACGTGCTCCGCGGCCTCCGCCCGTAAGGGCTTTCGTCCCGTTCGCCCCGATCCGGCGTTCAAGGCGCAGGGCGGACGTGCCGATAGGTGCTCTGACCCAGGATGGGTCGCGACCCGTCGGGTCAGATTCACCCGGAGCCACGGATCGGCGCTCCCCGCGAAGGCGCGAGGCTGTGGCCCAGGCCGAAGAACGTACCGAGAGAGCGACACCCAAACGCAAGCGCGACGCGCGCCGTGAGGGCCAGGTCGTGAAGTCGGTCGAGGTCTCCACCGCCCTGTCGCTCCTGGCCGGCCTCATCGCGATCAAGGCCTTCGTGCCCCTCGTGACCGGCAGCATCGTGGATGGCGCCCGTGGGATCTGGGCCAATGCCGGCGCTGGGATCTCCCGCGATGCCCTGGCCGGGGATGCATCGAGGATGTTCCTGGTCGGCGCGGCGCCGTTTCTCGGTACCGCGCTCGTGCTCGGGGTGGTCGGAGGCTTCGCCCAGACCGGCTTCGCCTTCGCGATAGCAGCCGCCAAGCCCAAGCTCTCGAACCTGAGCCTGAAGCGGGGGCTCGGACAGCTCAAGCCCGGTCGGGCCGGCTGGAGCCTCCTGAAGGAGTCCCTCAAGGTCGGGATCTTCTTCCTCGCCGTCAAGGGCCCGATCACCAGCTGGATGGCCGACTTCACCACGACCAAATCGCTGTCGGCGTGGGTGACGAGCACCAGCACCATGGTGTGGTTGGCCCTCATACGGGCCGTCGTGCTCGGTTTCGTGATCGGAGCGGCCGACTACCTCGTGGCCAAGCGGCGCGTCAACAAGCAGATCAAGATGTCGAAGCAGGAGGTGAAGGAGGAGCACAAGAGCAACGAAGGCGACCCGCGCATCAAGGGCCAGCGGCGCCGTCGAGCCCAGGAGCTCTCCCGGAACCGGATGATGAGCGAGGTGGGCAACGCCGACGTCGTGATCACCAACCCGACGCACTACGCCGTGGCCCTCAAGTACGTCGACGGCGAGCCGGCGCCACGGGTCGTGGCCAAGGGTGCCGACCATCTGGCGCTCAAGATCAGGAAGCTGGCCTACCGCCACGGTGTGCTCGTGCAACAGGACCCCCCGCTCGCCCGAGCCATCTACCGCCGGTGCAAGGTGGGGCAGTTCATCCCGTCGGCCCTGTACGAAGCCGTGGCCGTCGTGATCGCCACGGCGTACCGCCGTCGCCTCCGGGGGATCGCATGAAGAACCGCCTGGCCAACGGGGCGCTGCCGATGTTCGTCATCGGCGCCCTCTTGATGATGGTGCTGCCCGTCCCGCCGTTCGTCCTCGACATCATGCTGACGCTGAACATCGGCGTGGCCATCCTCATCCTCATCACCACCATCCTCTTGAAGGACAGCGTCGACTTCTCGATCATGCCGTCGCTGCTCCTGGTGACGACGTTGGTCAGACTGTCGCTGTCGGTGGCGGCCACCCGCCTGGTGCTGCTCCACGGCCATGCCGGCAAGGTGATCGAGACCTTCGGCCACATCGTGATCGGCGGGTCGGTCGTCGTCGGCCTCGTCATCTTCTTGATCTTGATCGTCATCCAGGCCGCGGTGATCACCCACGGCGCCGGACGCGTCGCCGAGGTCGCGGCCCGCTTCACGCTCGACGCCATGCCCGGCAAGCAGATGGCGATCGACGCCGACCTCACGTCGGGCCTCGTCGACGAGGAAGGCGCTCGCGAGCGACGGCGCCTCGTGGCCAAGGAGGCCGACTTCTACGGAGCGATGGACGGCGCGTCGAAGTTCGTCAAGGGCGACGTGATGGCCGGGATCGTCATCGTGATGGTCAACCTGCTCGGTGGCTTCGCCATCGGCGTCGGTCAGAAGGGGATGAGCTTCGGTGAGGCCATCACGACCTACTCCCTGCTGACGATCGGCGAGGGACTGGTGGCCCAGATCCCGGCTCTGCTCATCTCGATCTCGACCGGTCTGCTCGTGACCCGGGTGGGCACCGGTGACGACCTGGGCAGCTCCGTCGGCACCCAGCTGCTCGGCGGGGGACGCAACATGCGCATCGCCGGCATCGTCGTGGGCATCTTCGCGCTGCTCCCAGGCCTGCCGAAGCTGCCGTTCATCCTCGTGGCGGGGACCATGTTCATCCTCGGCAGCCGGCCGATGCCCGATGCACTCGGCGGCGGCCCCGTCGACGACGCCCCTGCCGTCAAGGTCAATCCCGACACCCCCGAGGCGATCATCGGCGAGATGCGGGTCGAGCCCCTCGAGCTGCACCTGGCCTACGACATCCTCGATCTGATCGACACGGCCCGAGGCGGGGACCTGCTGGAGCGGGTCCGGGCGCTCCGACGCCAGATCGCCATGGAGCTCGGCGTCGTGATGCCGTTCGTGAGGACGCGCGACGACGTGACCCTGGAGCCCACGTCGTACCGCGTGCTCGTGCAAGGCACCGAGACCGCCAAGGGCACCGCGCCCCGTGACCAGGTGCTGGCGCTACCGATGGGTGACGGGCGCGACCTGCGCAACCTCGGAGGCACCGACACCGTCGAGCCGGTGTTCGGACTCACAGCCTTCTGGGTGCCCATCCACAACCGAGCCGCGGCCGCAGCCACCGGTGCCACCGTCGTCGACCGGTCGTCGGTGATCGTGACCCACCTCGCCGAGGTCGTCCGCCGCAACGCCGCCCGACTGCTCTCGCGCCAGGACGTGCAGATGCTCGTGGAGGGCCTCCGCTACGAGGAGCCCCTGCTGGCCAACGAGATCGGGTCCGAGCACCTCCCGTTGAGCACGCTCCATGCCGTCTTGCGAGGCCTCCTCGACGATGCCGTCTGCATTCGCGACCTCGGTCGCATCACCGAGGCGATAGCGGGCAAGGCTCGCGAGACCCGGTCGGTCGAGACGCTGGTGGCTGCGGCCCGGGTGGCCTTGGCCCCGGCGATCATCGCCGCGCTGGCTCCCCAGGGGAAGCTGGCCATCATCGTCTTCGATCCGCAGCAGGAGACGCAGCTGCACGAGGCGCTCCGAGAGATCGACGGCGAGGTCCGTCTGGTCCTGGAGCCCCAGCGCACGAACCACATCCAGCAGGAGATCCAGACCATCGTCACCGGCGACAACGATGGCGGCAATCCCGTCGCCATCGTGTGCAGCCAGGCCCTGCGCAGGCCGCTGCATCGGCTGCTCCAAGCCCTGGGCATCGAAACCAACGTCATCGCCTACCCCGAGCTCCCCAACTCCTTGGAGCTCGTCACGATCGGAGTGATCGGTCATGCCCGAGTCGAAGTCTGAGCTGCAGGAACCCACGACCTTCCGGCCCTCGGGGTCCTCGGGGTCCTCGGGGTCCTCGGAGGGGCGGGCGCCGGTGGCCCTCGATGTCGATGAGGGCATCATCGTGGTCGAGGCCCCGACCGCCGAGCAGGCCCTGGCCCAGGTGGCGGCCCAGCTCGGTGACGATGCCCGCATCGTCTCTGCGGAGCGGATCCAGCGTGGCGGCCTGGCGGGGTTCTTCGCCAAGGAGATGGTCCAGATCACGGCCCAGAGCGCATGCAGCGCCGGGGCAGCACCGGCGTCGACTCGCAGTCCACAGGCGTCACGACGCTCCGCCGACCGGGACTTCATCGACGGGGCACCCGTCGGCGTCGATCGGGTTCTCGATCTCTTGTCGGATCGGGTCGATGATCGCGAGCAGGACTTCGGTGCTGCGCTGCGGGAGCATCTCCGGGAGCGGCGCGATCGACCCGGAGACGGTCCCGCCGGTGGGGACGCCGGGCCGGGCGCGTCCAGCGGGCGGAGCGGGGCGGCCGGGCTGGCCGGGCTGGCCGAGTCCGGCGGGCGGCCGTCGGGGTCGCACCAGCAGCCGTCCGAGGGACCGACGTGGATTCGACCGGTCCCCGTCGCGACGCCGATGCCGATTTCGGAGCCCGTCTTCTCGAACCTGGCGCCTGCCGGTGACCCGGCGAGCGGGAGCCCGGGGCCTGCGGACCAGGCGTCGCTCGTTCGGCCGCCGTCTGATCGAGCCATGTTGGTCCCGAGCCCACCCCGGCCGTCGACAGCGCCTCGGCGCCCGGCGCCTGCGGCGGTCGAGCACATTCTCCGACAGGCCATCGCCGACCTCCCCGAGATCACGAGCCCGACCCCCGATCCCGCCGTGGCGATCCGATCCGCGATCACCCAGCCGGTGCGTACCAGCGATTCCGATGCTGCTCACGGCCTCTTTCGCGCCGAATCTGCGGCGGAATCGGCGGCGGAATCGGCGCGGACGCCGGCGGCCGCACCCGTGGTGTCGCCGCGACGAGGTCGGCTCGCTGCCACGTACGAGGCATCGCACACGCCTGGTCATGGGGCGATCGGCTGGAGCACCGATGCACTCGTGCACCGGGGCGTGCCCCTCACGATCTGCCGCTCGACCTTCGACCTCGATCCCGACGACGATGCCGCCTGGATCTGTGCGATCGCTGATGCCGTCAGCGAGTACTGCAGACCCCTCCCGGCAGGCTCATCGGTGATCGCAGGCCCCCGCCTCGACCGGGTGGCCGAAGCCCTCGACATTCCCCTCGTGAGCTACCCCGACGACCCGCCCTACGGGGGCTCGGTCGCACTCAGGATGCGTACCGACGATGCGGCGTCGCGCTCGTGGTTCGATCGTGTCCGGGGCGATCGCTGGTTGCACGTCGTGGCCGGCGGACCCTGGAAGGACCTCGTGGCGCAGGAACCGGCTGTGGTCTCGTGGGTCGGCGACGACGCGCTCATCCGAGCCCTGCAGCTGTGCGCGACCTACGACGTCGGGCTGGCCTACGGCACGCTCGGCAATCAGCTGGTCCGCACGCAGCCTGTCGATGTCGCCATCGCGGTGCGTGGCTTGATCGAACGTCGCTGACGACGAGCCGGTTATGGATCCCGACGACTCGCAACCAGGCCCGATCGACGTCACCGACGCGGAGCACGACCTCCTCGACGCCCCGACCGCCCCCGACGGTGACGGCCAGAGCCTGGCCAAGGCGACAGCGATCCTGGGCCGCACCAGCCCTTTGCGCCGCTTGATCGGCATGCTCGGGCTGCTGGCCCTCGTGCCGACCGCGTGGATGCTGTTCAAGAACCAGATCACCGTATCCGACGCCGGACAGCGAGCCGCTGTCACGTATGTCGCGGTCCGGATAGCGTTGCGCGTGACGGGGTGGGGGATCGCCAGCGTCGCCCAGTTCCTCGACAAGCCCGACACCGGGATGTCCTAGCCGGCGCTGGCTGGTCTCAGCGGTCGCCCGCTCGAACTCCCGTCCGACCGAGCCCGGCTCTTTCAAACGGTCGTTTGTTCAAGAGCCGTCCAAGCAGCAACGCCGCGCAGCCGCCGCGCCGCACCCCCAGTCGCGCCCATGCCTCTCGTGAACGAACCGGTTCAACGAGCGGGCGCCACGCCAAGGGTCATCCGGCGCCGAAGAGCTCCAGCGCCGCACGCACGACCATCGGATCGAAGCGCACGCCGGCGCCTTCCTGGAGCATGGCGACGACCTCGTTCATCGTGAACGCCTTGCGGGGTGCCGACCCCGCGATGGGGTTGCTCCAGCTGTCGTAGGCGTCGGCCACCGCGATGATGCGGGCCCCCAAGGGGATCTCCTCACCGGCGAGCCCGTCGGGGAATCCGTTGCCGTCCCAACGCTCGTGATGGGCCCGGATCGCCTTCGACACATCGGGTCCCGCCGACACCCTGGCGTACCGGTCGCTGCGCACCGAGTGCTGCTGCCAGCGGTCGAGCATCTCCGGATCACCGTCGGTCGGCGGCTCCATCATGGCCTCGGCCGGCAATCCGACCTTGCCGATGTCGTGCAAGAGGGCAGCCAATCGGATGCGGATGAACTCCTGCCCGTCGTAGCCGAGTTGCTTGGCCAGCTCCCCGGCATAGTCGGCCACCCGCGAGCTGTGCGATCCCGGGTACCCGTCGATCTCGTCGACGTGGGCCGCGAGCCGGAGCGCGGCGTCCAGCTCGGTGCTCGAGGCGAGCGACTTCGAGAGCTCGTCAGCCGAGACGGTTCCGCCCCCTTCGATGCCGCGCGCAGCCTCGAGAGCCCGTTCTGCGAGCTCCCTGGCGATGCGAACGTCGGACGCCACCTCGGGGCCGGCATGGCCCATGGCCATCCTGAGCGCCTCGCTGTTGATGGGCGCGAACGTCGCGGTCACCTCGGCCATCTCACGGCCGAGTTCGAGAGCGCCGGCGATCGACAGTTCCGGGCCGAGAAGGGCGAATCGAGACTCGTCGATCGTGAAGAGCTCGGCGTTGACCCGACGGGCGAGGTCTGCGAGCAGCAGCGACATCCGTCGGCGGAGAAGCCGCAGGGCCTCACGGTCCATGCCCCTGATCACGGCTTCCATGTTGACGATCTCGAGGAACCCCACACGGGGCAGCACCCGGTCCTGGGAGAGCTCGGCCAGGCGGAGCTCGAAGGCAGACGACCCGGGCAGGTTGGTGATCTCGTCACGCCCGCGCGCTGAGGCGTCTCCCGCTCGATACCGGTCGACCCGCTTCTCGTACGAGCCGCTGAGCGAGTCCTCGCCGTCGGGGTATCCGAGGAACGACCTGATTCCCTGCTCGTTGCCCTCGCCCACGATGGCCGCGGCGCCGGCCTGCATGATCTCGATGGCGACGGCCTCGCCGCCTGTGTGGCAGACGACGACGATTGGCGCGTTGGTGATGGTGCGAAGCTCCTCGACCAGCCCGACCGAACGGCCCCGCGGCACGCGCGTCGAGACGGCGATGAGATCAGCCTGCGCGGCGCGATGCCCGTCCTCGGTGATCTCGACCGGGCAGGCGTCGGCGATGCGCTGCCGTGACGCATCCGAGAGCCAATAGGCCACGATCAATCCACTTGTGACCTTGAGCGGAGGCACAAGGGGCGGCGCCGTCGCGACCGCACCATCGGCTTCGGATGACTCCGACATGTTGGTCACCGTTCTGTGTCAGGCCCGAGCGTCGGCACTGCCGCCCGCCCACGGAGCTTGGCCGGTGAGGGCCGTAACGTAGGCCGCTCGACTGCGCTTACCGGGAGCGTCGTTGGCCACGTCGGGAACGCCGTCGTAGATCACTGCGAAATAGGCCCGCATCGAGTTGACCGCTTCTGAGCGGATCTGCGAGACCCGGGCCTCGGTGAGATCCATCGACTCGGCGATGCTCTGGAGCAGCTCGCTCTTGAGGTAGTACCGCTCGATCACCTCGCGTTGGATCGGCGGCAGGTGTACGACGGCCTTCTCGAGGATTCCCACCATCTCTCGGTGGTCGAACGCCTGATCCGGGAGACGGTCGATCGACTGCTCGGGAATCCGCTCTCCGAGGGGAATGTCATCGACGTCGGGCTGGTCGAGATGCAACAAGCTGGCGTTCACCGCAGCCGCTCGGCGCAGGCGGAGGTCGTCGGCCGTGATGCCCAACAGCTTGGCCAGCTCGACATCGGCTGGGCGCCGCCCGTGCTCGCTCTCGAAGCGCTCCTCGACGAGTTGGAGCTCCCGGAAGCCGCGTCTCACGCTGCGAGCTGCCCAGTCGCGTGAGCGGGTGGAGTCGATGATCGCCCCGCGGATGCGGATCGAGGCGTACCGCGGGAAGGGGATGCCGGTCTCGGGCTTGTAGGCGCGAGCGGCGTCCACCAGACCGAACGCCCCGGCGCTCCAGAGCTCCTGGCGATCGACGTGACGGGGATACCGACTGGCGACCTGGTTGACCACGTGGGCCACGAGGTCGAGGTGCGCGGTGGCCAAGTCGTTGGCCGAATGCCGCTCCTCTTCAGTCAGTGGTCGGTGGACCACATGCCCTCCCCGGTGGCGTCGGCCGATCGGCAGACCGTCTCGACCAACCTCATCGGCCACCCCTGAGGCCGTCTTGAGAAGAGCAGCCCGATCGGAATGCGCGTCTCGGGACATTGACTCCTCAAGTTCGCCCCGGTCCCGCCGACAGGGGCCCCATGAACCATGAGCAGGTGCTGGTGCAGTTGGTGAACGTGCTCGACCAGGAACAGGCAGCCCTGCGTCGGCTGCTCTATCGCATGAAGGTCTGCACCCTGCATCTCGCCGGAGGGGATGCCCGATTCCTCGCCCGCGCGTCCGACGACCTCGACGAGGCCCAAGAAGCGCTGGCCGGGCTCGAACTGTCGCGTGCGGTGATCGTGGCGGAAGCGGCGGCCCTGCTCGACATCCCCGAGGCCGACTGCACGCTCGCGGTGATATCGGCCCATGCGCCGTCACACCTGCAGCTGGCGTTCGAGGGGTTCCGCAACAAGTCGGTCGGTCTCGTGCGCGAGATCGAGGAGTTGCGGTCGATGAGCGAGCACGTGGCCACCCGGGCCGTGGCCCTGGTCGTCGATCGCATCGAGCGACTCACCATGAACTCGCTCGCGCTCACCTACGGCGACACCTACAGCGCGGGCTACGGGACCGAGAACTCGGCGAGCTCGCCGGTGGTGTCGAGCGGCCGCTTCGACACCGCGCTGTAGCGCGCGGAGCCCTTTCGGGGAGCCTCAGCCAGCCGCAGCGGCGGCCTCGTCGGCGATCGACAACACGTCGTCGAGGACGGCGACACCGTGGCGAGCCTCGTCGGCGGTGATGACGAGTGGCGGGGCCACGATCACGACGTTCCAGTGGATGAACAGCGACAGGCCCCGAGCCAACGCCGCCTTGGTGAGCGCTCCGACGAGCGCGGCGTCGGGACCCGAGGCGTTGAATGGCACGAGCATCTCGCGCGTCGTCTTCGACGCCACGAGCTCCACGCCCCAGAAGCATCCCCGACCCCGAACCTCGCCCACCGACGGATGGCGATCGACCAGCGCTGCCAGCGTGGGAGCGAACACCTCGTCGCCGATGCGGCGGGCGTTCTCGATGATGCCCTCCTCACGGAAGGCGTTGATCGACGCCACGGCCGAGGCGCAGGCCAGCGGATGACCCGAGTACGTGAGCCCACCGGGGAACGGGCGATCACGGAACGTGTCGGCGATGCGCCGCGAGATGATGAGCGCCCCGAGGGGGACGTATCCCGAGTTGATGCCCTTGGCGCAGGAGATGAGGTCGGGGGTCACGTCCCAGAGCTGATGGGCGAACCAGGCCCCGGCTCGCCCGAATCCGGCCATCACCTCGTCACAGACGAGCAGGATGCCGTGACGGTCGCAGATGGCCCGCAGCCCCTGCAGATACCCGTCGGGCGGCACGAGGATCCCGTTGGTACCCACGATGGGCTCCACGATGATCGCAGCCACCGTGTGGGCGCCCTCGAACATCAGCACTTCCTCGACGTGCTGCAGCGCCCGTTCGCATTCCTGCGAATCGTCGGCCGCATGGAACGACGACCGGTAGGTGTACGGGCCGTTGAACCGAACGACCCCTGAGATACCGGGCTCTGACGGCCAACGTCGCGGATCACCGGTGAGCGTGATCGCTCCCGCCGTGGCGCCGTGGTACGAGCGATACGACGCCATGATCTTGTGACGTCCCGTGTACAGCCGAGCGATCTTGATCGCGTTCTCGTTGGCCTCGGCGCCACCGTTGGTGAAGAACACCATGTCGAGATCGCCGCCGGCGATCTCCGACAGCATGCGGGCCAGCTCACCCCGCCGGTCGTTGGCCATCGACGGCCCGATGGTGCACAGGCGGTCGGCCTGGTACTTGATCGCCGCCACCACCTTGGGATGCTGGTGGCCGATCGAGACGTTCATGAGCTGCGACGAGAAGTCGAGATAGCGCGTGCCCTCGTAGTCCCAGAACCAGCAACCTAAGGCGCCAGCCACCGGGAGCGGGTTGATCTGACCTTGGGCCGACCAGGAGTGGAACACGTGCCCCCGGTCGTCGGACCGGACCCGGTCTCCGGCCTCCGGGTCGGCCTCCGGGTCGGCCTGCGGGTCGGCTTGCGCCGGGCTCGGCGCCATCTCGATCACCATTCGTGTCACCTCGATCGGAAGAGGCGCGGGAGGGGACGGCTCCCCTCCCGCGCGACCGTCGTACCCATGTGCTGCCTGTGTACCTACTCGCCGCCGGGGTTGAGCGTCACGGTGAGCGGAGCGAACCCGTCACCGGTGACGTCGAGACCCTCAGCCGTCAACTGCGCGAGTGCCTGCTCCACGTACTCGTTCGTGAACGCCTCGGCATCGGGAGCCTTGGTGATGACCGTCGTACCCTCGAGGTTCTTGGCCTCGAGGGACACGCTGACCGTCTGGTCCCACAGCGCCTGGTCGATCACGCCCGCACCAGCCGGTGACGGCCAGATGAGCTTGTTGATCTCGTTCATCTGCCACAGCTGATGGCTCAAGCCCAGCGTGGAACCCCGAGCGACGACGATGTCGCGACAGCTCTCGGGGTTCTCCCGGCAGTACACCCAGCCCTCGATCGAGGCCTTGATGAACCGCACCGTGATGTCCTGGTAGGCCGGGTCGCTGGCGAGCTTCTCGCTGTTGGCCCAGATGGCGTCCTGGAGCATCGCCGTACCGACCTCGTTCCAGTTGATCACCGTGAGGTCCTCAGCCGTGTAGAGCTCACCCGTGGTCGGGTTCTCGGCCTCGAGCACCTGTGCGTACTCGTTGTAGATCATGGCCTGAGCGGCGTCGATGTCACCGGCGAGCAACGCCTGCATGTCGAACTGCTGGCCGACAAGGTTGACGTCGGTGGCCGGGTCGAGGCCGGCCTGGGTGATCCCGGCGAAGAGCTCGAACTCGTTGCCGAAGCCCCAGTTCCCCACGTTCTTGCCCTCGAGATCGGCCGGCTCGCTGATGCCGGCATCTCGGAACGACACCTGGAGGGTGCCCGAACGCTGGAAGATCTGAGCCACGTCCGTGATACCTGCACCGGCCTCGCGAGACGCCAGCGCCTTGGGCACCCACGCGATCGCGAAGTCGGCGGCCCCGGTCGCCAGCTGGGTCTGGGGCACGATCTCGACGCCACCTTCGAGGATCTCGACGCTCAGGCAGTTGCGCTCGTAGAAGCCCTGGTCGTCGGCGGCAAAGTAACCGGCGAACTGGGCCTGGGTGACCCACTGCAACTGCAACTTCACGCTGTCGACCGCGGCGCAACCCTCGCCATCGGCCGCCGGTGCTGTGGTCTCCCCATCGGCCGCCGGGGCGGTGGTGCTCCCCTCGGCTACCGGGGCGTCATCGTCGTCGTCGCCACACGCTGTGGCGAGCAACGTCAAGGCCGCGCCGAGGATGACGACGCTCCTGACCCATCTGTGCTTGCTCATTGGAACCCCCTCTGGTTCTGTCTGCTTCGGTACAGACACCTTGTTGTCGTAACGATCTTGTCGCAACGGCCTCGTCGCACAGGTCTCACGTCGCACCCCGGCGCTTGGCCTGCCAGGGCATGGCCAGACGTTCGAGCACGAGTGAGACGAGATAGAACGTCAAACCCAGCGCGCAGGCAGCAACGACGTAGGCCCACGCCCGGCCGTTGGCCGAGTTCGACACGGCCGACGTGATGCGGGAGCCGAGCCCGTTCTGCGCTCCCCCGAAATACTCGGCGACCACCGCGGCGATCACCGCCAACGACGCGGCGATCTTGAGTGATGTGAACAGGAACGGTAGTGCGTTGGGGAGTCGGAGCTTGCGCAGCACGTGGGAATCGTTCGAGGCGTACGAGCGCATGAGCTCGACGTGAGTGGCGTCGACCTGGGTCAGACCCTTGATGACGTTGAGAAACACCGGGAAGAACACGACGATCGTCACCACCAGTCGCCGTGGGACCGGGCTGGTCGACGAGAACATGTTGTTGAACATGGGGGCCAGCGCGATGATCGGCATGGTGTTCAGCGCCGCGGCCACGGGTAACGCCATATCGCGAAACAGCCGGAACCGGCTGGCGACAAGCGCCCCGAGCACTCCCGCCGCCGTCCCGATCACCAGGCCCACCAAGGCGTTCGTTCCCGAGACCTTGGTGGCCTCCCAGATCTTGTCGTCGAACGCCCAGAACTGATCCCAGATCAGCGAGGGAGCAGGAAGCAGGAAGGGCTCGATGTCTCGGGCCCTGACAAAGGCCTCCCACAGCCCGATCAGCACGCCAGCAACCACCAGCGGCGGCCCGATCTGAGCCGCGCGGGTGCCCAAGCGCGCCCTCGTCATCACCGGAAATCGCCTCCGGCGGAGCGGAGCCGCTCGACATCAGCGGATCTGGGGTCGCCGCCACCCTCGATCCCCCGCAATGCCTCGCGCACCTCGGTGATCTTCTTGAAGAACTCGGCCGACTCCCGGGTGTCGTCGTCGCGCCGGCCCAGCGGCACATCGACCACGCGCACGATGCGCCCCGGCCGCGGCGACATCACCACGACCCGGTTCGAGAGATACACGGCCTCGGGTATCGAGTGGGTGACGAACACGACCGTGGTGCCGGTCTCCGAGCAGATCCGCAGCAGCTCGGCCTGCATGTGCTCGCGCGTCATCTCGTCGAGCGCCCCGAACGGCTCGTCCATGAGCAGCATCCGGGGACGGAACGACAGGGCCCGGGCGATGGCGACCCGCTGCTGCATGCCGCCGGAGAGCTCCCAGGGATGGTGATGCGCGAACTCGCCCAGCTTCACCAGCTCGAGCATCTCCGATGCCCGGGCCCGGCGATCAGCCTTGCTCCATTTGCGGAGCTCCAGCGGAAGCTCGATGTTCCTGGCGACGGTCCGCCATTCGAACAGCCCGGCCTGTTGGAAGGCCATCCCGTAGTCCTGGTCGAGCCGAGCCTGTCGGGCCGACTTCCCGTTGACCGTGAGGTCGCCGCTCGTGGGCTCGATCAGATTGGCGATCAACCGCAACAAGGTGCTCTTGCCGCACCCCGACGGCCCGATCAGCGAGACGAGCTCGCCCGGCTCCACCGTGAGATCGACGTCGATCAGTGCATCAACCTGGTTCGCCTTGTGGGGGTTGAAGATCTTACTGACCGCCACCGCCCGGACGGTCGCCGGCTCGGGCGTGTTCATCGCACATCTCCCAGCGGCCGGTTGCGCAGCACCCACAGCTCGACCAGGTTGACCACCCCGGCCACGACCAGGCCCAACAAGGCGGCACCCAGCATCGCCGTGTACACCTTGGGCGGATCGCTCGAAGCCTGCTGGGAGTACTCGAGGATGAGCCGCCCGAGCCCGCCCCGGCGACCCACCGATATCTCGGCCACGATCGAGCCCACGATGGCCGAGGCGAAGGCCAGCCTCAGCGCGGGGACAAGGTACGGGACCGCCGACGGGAACCGCACCTTGAACAGGGTCGCCCGTGCCGGAGCGGCGTAGGAGTCCATCAACTCGATCGTCGCCGCAGTCGGCGACTGGAGGCCCTTGAGGGCCCCTACGGCGATCGGGAAGAACGCGAGGTACGACGCGATGAACGACACCGACATCCACTGCTCCCACTCGTAGCCCAGCACGTCGAACCGCCCGCTCCAACCGGCGACCAACGGCGCCAGAGCGGCGAAGGGGACGGTCTGCGAGAGGATCACATAGGGCAGCAGACCCCGCTCAGCCACTCGGAACCGCTGCATGAGCACGGCCAGGCCCAACCCGACCGCGATGCCCACGGCCAGACCCAAGCCGGCGAGCTGGAGCGTGTACCAGGCGCCCTTGAGCACCGAGACCCCGACCGATTCGGTGGTTCCCCGGTTCGTGGGCTCGGAGAAGCGAGCGACGACATCGGTGAGGTGAGGCATCGACAGGTCGTCGTAGCGCGCCGGCAGGTCCCAGCCCAGGACGGTCCCGTCGGTCGCTTCGCCCAGGGCCTTGTACCCCTCCCACATGCCGCACAGGATCGCGACGGCCGCCACGGCCAGCAGCCACCGTCGGGCGCGCTGGCGGGCCAACCCCGGCGAGCCGCCGACACCATCGGCTCGGCCCACTACGACCGGGCCCTGACCTTGTCGACGATGGCCGGCATGATCTTCTCGCCGTAGGCGTCGAGTGTGGCTTCCTTGCCGTCGTGCTGGAGGTAGATGGCGAACTGGTCGACGCCCAGGGCCCGGAGCTCCTCGAGCCGCTCGACATGGCGCTCGACCGGACCGAGGATGCAGAACCGGTCGACGATCTCGTCGGGCACGAAGCTGGTGTGGGTGTTACCCGCCTGGCCGTGCTCGTTGTAGTCGTACCCCTGCCGGCCTTTGATGTAATCGGTGAGGGCGGTCGGTATCTGTCCGCTTCCCCCTGCTAGGGTAGCGCCGGTATCGCCGTAGCGCTCCACGATGTCGGCCACGTGGTTACCGACCATCCCGCCGAACCAGCGGCACTGCTCGCGCATGTACGGGAGATCGTCGCCCACGTAGGCTGGTGCGGCCACGCAGATCTTCACCGTTTCGGGGTCGCGCCCGGCTGCCGCCGCGGCGTCCTTCACGGCCTTGATCGTCCAGGCGGCAATCGACGGGTCGGCGAGCTGGAGGATGAACCCGTCGGCCACCTCGCCGGTGAGCTGCAGGGCCTTGGGCCCGTATGCCGCGACCCACACGTCGAGTCGGCTCTTCGAGCCCCAGGGAAAACGGAGGCCCGTGCCCTTGTAGTCCACCTCGTGGCCGTTGGCGAGCTCACGAATGACGTGCAGCGCGTCCCGCAGTGTGGCCAGCGTGGCGGGGCTGCCGTTGGTGACCCGGACGGCGGAGTCTCCTCGGCCGATTCCGCAGATCGTGCGGTTCCCGTACATGTCGTTGAGCGTGGCGAACAACGATGCCGTCACAGTCCAGTCGCGGGTCGCCGGGTTGGTGACCATGGGGCCCACGAGCACCTTGCGGGTCTCGGCCAGGATCTGGCTGTAGATGACGAACGGCTCCTGCCACAGGATGTGCGAGTCGAACGTCCAGACATGGCTGAACCCGTGGTTCTCGGCTTGGCGCGCCAGGTCGACGACCCGCGAGGCCGGAGGATTCGTCTGCAGCACCACACCGAAATCCATGACAGTCGATCCTCAACGATTCTGCGGGAAGCCCAGATCGACGCGACTGGTGGCCGGGTCGGGCCAACGGCTCGTGACGACCTTGGTGCGCGTGTAGAACTGGATGCCATCGGGACCGTACATGTGCAGGTCGCCGAACAACGACCCTTTCCAGCCGCCGAACGAGTAATAGGCCACCGGGACCGGGACCGGGACGTTGATGCCGACCATGCCGCAGTTGGCGTCGAACTGGAACTGTCGGGCTGCGCCACCGTCGCGAGTGAAGATCGCCGTGCCGTTGCCGTAGGGATTGTCGTTGACCAACCGCAGCGCCTGCTCGTAGTTGTCGACGCGCACGACCGAGAGCACGGGCCCGAAGATCTCCTCGTCGTAGACCTTCATCCCCGGAACCACGTGATCGAGCAGTGAGACGCCCACGAAGAACCCGTCGGCGTTGGCGTCGGGAACCCGCAGCCCCCGACCGTCGGCCACGATCGTGGCTCCCTCGGCCCGGGCACCGTCGAGATACCCCACGACCTTGTCGCGATGCTCTCGCGTGATCAGCGGGCCCATCTCGGCGTCGGGATCGGAGCCCGGACCCACCCGCAACTTGTCGAGCCGCACGTTGATGGCCTCCACGAGCGGATCGGCGGCATCGCCGACCGCGACCACCACCGACACGGCCATGCACCGCTCCCCGGCCGAGCCGTAGGCCGCCGACACCGCAGCATCGGCGGCCATGTCGATGTCGGCATCGGCGAGCACGAGCATGTGGTTCTTGGCCCCGCCGAGCGCCTGCACCCGCTTGCCGTTGCGGGTACCGGTCTCGTAGATGTAGCGGGCGATCGGGGTGGAGCCCACGAAGCTGATGGCGGCCACGTCGGGGTGCTCGAGCAGCCGGTCGACGGCGACCTTGTCACCGTGCACGACGTTGAACACCCCGTCGGGAACGCCGGCCTGCTTCAAGAGCCCGCCGAGGAACACTGCGGCCGACGGGTCCTTCTCGGACGGCTTGAGGACGAACGTGTTCCCGGTGACGATCGCCGTGGCGAACATCCACATGGGAACCATGGCCGGGAAGTTGAACGGGGTGATACCGGCCACGACCCCGAGGGGCTGACGGATGGAGTACACGTCGATCCCGCCCGAGGCCTGCTCGGTGTAACCGCCCTTTTGCTGGTGGGCGAAACCGCAGGCGAACTCCAGGTTCTCGAGTCCCCGGGCGATCTCGCCCATGGCGTCGGAAGGCACCTTGCCGTGCTCGGCCGTGAGGATCGCAGCCAACTCGGCCCGATGCTCTGACACCAGGTTGCGAATGTTGAACATGATCTCGGTGCGGCGCGACACCGACACGGTTCGCCATTCGGCGAACGCCGCCTGGGCCGTCGCCACCGCAGCGTCGACTTCGGCTGCCGATGCCAGCTCGACCTCGGCCTGGCGAACACCGGTGGCCGGGTCGAACACCGGACCGGTCCGCCCCGACGTGGAGGCGACGCTGGTCCCGCCGATCCAATGCTGTATCCGCTTCATGATGCCTCCCGGCGGTTCCCTGTTCCCGCAGCCTGCGCCCCGCCCGCCTCGTCGCCCGCTGAAGGCGTGGCCCGAGATCTCACAGCACGTCTCACAGCAGGTACTGACAGCGCTCGCGGCGCAGATAGCTGCCGTGGCCCTTGGCGCCCACATAGGCGCCGTTGTCGATGACGACCCGGCCACGGGACATGACCAGGTCGGAGCGTCCCTGGATCTCCCAACCCTCATAACACGAGTAATCGGTGTTCATGTGGTGAGTGTCGGCCGAAAGTGTCTGGCGGGCTTTTGGGTCGTAGATGACGATGTCGGCGTCGGAACCCGGAGCGATGGTTCCCTTCTTGCCGTAGAGCCCGAACATGCGCGCCGGGGTGGCGGCGGCGATCTCGATCCAGCGGCGCAAGCCGATCTTGCCGTCGACGACACCCTGGTGGAGCAGGTCCATGCGATGTTCGACGCCGGGCAGCCCGTTGGGGATCTTCGAGAAATCGCCGAGCCCCAGCTCCTTCTGCCCCTTGAAGCAGAACGGGCAGTGATCGGTGGCCACCACCTGCAGGTCGTTGGTTCGCAATCCCCGCCACATGTGCGGGAGATGCTCCTCGGGCCGGATGGGCGGCGAGCACACGAACTTGGCGCCCTCGAACCCCGGTCGGGCCATGCCCTCGTCGGTGAGGTACAGGTACTGCGGGCAGGTCTCGGCGAAGGCGTTCTGCCCGGTGTCTCGCGCCGCGGTCACCGCCGCCAGGGCCTCGGCCGCCGACAGGTGCACGATGTAGATGGGCGTCCCCGCAGCCTTGGCGAGCTGGATGGCCCGGTGCGTCGCCTCACCCTCGAGAGTGGACGCACGGGTGAGGCCGTGGTACTTCGGATCGGTGTTGCCCCGGGCCAGGGCCTGGGCCACCAGTTGGTCGATGACCATGCCGTTCTCGGCGTGCATCATCACCAGACCGCCGTTGTTCCCCGTCTGTTGCAGGGCCCGGAAGATCTCGCCGTCGGTGCTGTAGAACACGCCGGGGTAGGCCATGAAGAGCTTGAACGAGGTGATGCCCTCGTCGACGAGCTGGTCCATCTCCTTCAAGGTGCCGTCGTTGACGTCGCCCACGATCATGTGGAAGCCGTAGTCGATCGCGCACTCGCCCTCGGCCTTGGCGAACCAGGTGTCGAGACCGTGCCGCAGCGTCTGACCCTTGGTCTGCACGGCGAAGTCGATGATCGTCGTGGTGCCACCCCAGGCCGCAGCCCGGGTTCCGGTCTCGAAGGTGTCGGACGCGTTCGTTCCTCCGAAGGGCAGCTCCATGTGCGTGTGCACGTCGATGCCGCCGGGGATCACGTACTTTCCCGAGGCGTCGATGACCTGGTCTGCCCCCGACGTCCAGGTCTCGCGCAGCCCCGACGCCGGGGCGCCCAGGGCTATGACCTTCTCGCCGTCGATGAGAACGTCGGCCTCCACCACGTCGGCCGCCGTGACCACCGTCCCGTTGATGATGATCGTCGTCATGGTGATCCTCTCCTTGCCCGGGCTCGACCCTGGGCTCTTTCGCGACGAGCGACCGTGCTCGCTAGGCCCGGGCCAGAGGGCCGTACATGTCAGGACGGCGGTCGCGGTAGAAGGCCCACTGCGAGCGCACCTCGTCGATGCGGTCGAAATCGAGATCGCGCACCACGAGCTCCTCCTCCTGATCGGAGGCGACATCGCCCACGAACTGGCCGCGCGGATCGACGAAGTACGACGTGCCGTAGAAGTCGTTGTCGCCGAGATCCTCGACGCCCACGCGGTTGATGGCTCCCACGTAGTACATGTTGGCGACGGCCGAGGCCGGTTGCTCGAGCTTCCAGAGATACGACGACAGGCCTCGCGACGTGGCCGACGGGTTGAACACGAGCTGGGCCCCGGCCAGGCCGAGCGCCCGCCAGCCCTCGGGAAAGTGACGGTCGTAGCAGATGTACACGCCGACCCGACCCACCGCAGTGTCGAAGATGGGGTATCCCATGTTCCCTGGGCGGAAATAGAACTTCTCCCAGAATCCCTTCACCTGGGGGATGTGGGTCTTGCGGTACTTGCCGAGATAGGTGCCATCGGCGTCGATCACCGCAGCGGTGTTGTAAAGCACCCCGCTCTGCTCCTGCTCGTACATCGGCAGCACCAGCACCATGCCGAGTTCGTGAGCCACGTCGCACATCAGCTGCGTGGTGGGACCGTCGGGGATGGGCTCCGCATAATCATAGTAAACGCTATCTTGCACCTGACAGAAGTACGGGCCGTAGAACAGCTCCTGGAAGCACATCACCTGGGCGCCCTGCGACGCCGCTTGCCGCGCGTACTCGAGGTTGCGCTCGATCATCGACGTCTTGTCGCCCGTCCACCGGGTCTGAACGATGGCTGCGCGAACGATGTTCGCCATGGGAACCCCCTGAAGGCCCGCTGAGAGCGGTGCCGAATTCTGGCCCAGGCACGGGCTCTTGCCAAGGAACGTACTGTACGGGCGACCGGGTCACGAACGGCTCGTCCGCCCGGGCGATCACGTGCTGGTCGAGAACCCCACCTTTCCCCCGTTGCTCGATCTCTTCCAACTTGCCGGCGCCCGTGTCGTGGGCCTCGCGCTCGATGACCACGGCGTGCGGCCCGACGCCCTCGAGCGGGCGCTGAGCGTGCGACCGGCCGCAATGTACCTCCAGCCTCGGGCCCAGAATCCCACGGGCATCAGCACGACCCCGGCCCGCGTCGCAGCGCTGGCTGTCGTGCTCGAAGCCTCGCCCCGCGACATCGCGTCGGCGCCGGCGGTGAGCCTGGGCACGTACCTGCCGGTGCGCCGGGCCCGGGCGGAGTACGCCGACCGACGGAGCGCTCTGGTCACGGCCCTCACGACACGCGGCGGCGCGACCACGGGCACCGACGGGATCAACCTGTGGGTGCGTCCAGATAGGTACTCGGTATGGTCGTCAAGCACCAAGCCCGGCGCCACCATTCGAGCCTCGGGCCCGGCCGCCTACGAGAGGCCCATCATGGCGGCGACGCCGTATCCGTGGCCGGCCGTGTAGCCACCGTCGACGGGCAGGGCCACCCCGGTCACGAAGGAGGCGTCGTCGGAGGCGAGGAACAGCGCGGCGCCAGCGATCTCCTCGGCCCGACCGAACCGGCCGAGCTTGTGCTGGCGACGGGTGGCCTCTCGCACCTCGGCGTTGGCGTCGGAGCCGTACACCGACCGGAACATCGGGGTGTCGATGAACCCCGGGCAGATGGCGTTGGCACGAACCCCGAGCAGCCCGTAGTCGCAGGCGATGTTCTTGGTGAGCACCACCACGCCCCCCTTGGAGGCGTTGTAGGTGCTGCCGCCCTCGCAGCCTTCGAGGCCCTCGACGGAGGCGATCGTGACGATGCTTCCCGAGCGCTGCTCGATCATCGCCGGCAGCACCGCCTTGGCCGAGAGGAACGTCCCGGTCAGGTTGATGTCTTGCACCCGTTGCCACTCGGTGAGCGAGAGCGTGTGGACCGGTCCCCCGCCGGCAACTCCTGCTGCGGTCACGAGCACGTCGACGCGGCCGAACGTGGCTCGAACCGCTTCCCCCGCCTCACGTTGACCGTCCTCGTCGCGTACATCGAAGGTGTGGAAGCCCGCGCCCGGCGCGAGATCGGCGATCTCCTTCCACTCCTTGGGCTCGGCGAGATCGGCCCCGATCACGACAGCCCCTTCGGTCGCGAAGCGCATGCAGCACGCGAATCCGATCCCCGACGCCGCGCCTGTCACGTAAGCGACCTTCCCCGTCATGCGTCCCATTGCTCACTCCGCGTCCTGGGTGGGGCCCTCGGCGGGCCGGTGCATCAGAGCATCCCGCATGGGCGCCGCTGACGCACGCCACGGAACGGAGCACACGAAGGGCCTCGTGACGAGCAATGGGGAATCGCCCGGCGCCGAGGTCGTGGGCCCGACCACGGAGCGTCGGTCAGAGGTCGGGCGACGGGGGACGCACGGGTGTCGACGGGCGCTGCTGCACGGGCGTTCCGGCCGATCCCGGGGCCCCGCCGGCGGGCTTCTTGCGGCGCAGGAGATCTTGTGCGGCCGTGGCTGTCGAGGCCACCGCGGCGACGTTCTCGCTCATCACCTGGCGGTAGATCTCTTCGCGGTGCACCGTGACCGAGCGGGGCGCGTCGATCCCAAGGCGGATCTGCTCGCCGCGAACTTCGAGCACGGTGACGACGATGTTGTTGCCGATCACGACGGATTCACCGGGTCGACGGGTCAACACGAGCATGCGTCGGCCCTCCTCCTCGATCCCCACCGGGTGGGGTTCCGTCCCTGGATGTTCCCGTCCACGACAGCCTCCCAGCCCGTCGGTTCGAATCTGTCGATATCGACGACTACGCCGATGACAGCTTCACCATGGCTCGAACGGGATAGTCCGAGTCGGCCAATACCACTTGCCGGCCTTCCAGCGTACGACGGTTCACGATGAAGGGACCGAGCAGGTTCACGAACACCGTGTCAGGCTCGGCGGAGAGGGTCACGGGACAGAACACGATCGCGTCCTCGGGCGATTCGAGGCCGATCTGCTTGCGCTCGATGTCGCTCACCTCGGGGGCATAGTCGGGGAAGAACAGCCACGGCACGCTCACGATCAGCGCCACTGCGGGATCCTCGAGACTCTGCAGGAGCTGGAACACGGCGTCGTCGCTGTCGTTGATCAGCACGAATCGCGTGCTCCCGGGAAAGCCCAGGATGCCATCAGGGAACTCGATGACCTTGTCGTCGCTCGCGTCGACTGTCTGCTCGGCAGGTGCAACCACGGTCCTCCCCTTCGTGGCCGAATCGTACCGGCGCGCTCCAGGGACGGCTGCGGATGGTGAGCTGCCAGCCTCAGAGGGTCTCCCGGAGCCCGGGGGTACCGTCCCGGGCCGTTCGACGACGGCTGCGTTGTCGCTACCCATCTCCAGGATCCTCATTTCCCGACTCACCGCAAGAAGTCGACGAGCGACGGTTGAATGGCCTTGGCGACCGCCCCGAGCGTCGCCTTGTAGGCGATCTCCTCGGTCTGCAACTCCAACACGGCCTTGGCGAAGTCGGTGTCTTCGGTCTCCGACAGGTAGGCCTTGATCGACAGGCTCTCCTCCCGGTTCCGTTCGATGGCCGTCTCGATGGTCGCCTGCCGGGCGCCGAAGATCCCGAGCGACGTCTGGACCGTCCCGAAGGTGGCGTCGAGCTGGTTCAAGCCCGCGGCCATTCCCGTGTCGTTGCCCGACCCGACGGACGCGATGACCTGATCGAACACGCTGAAGATGTCGTTGCCGGCGCCGAGCGAGAACCCGAAGACCTGATCGGCCGTCTGGTTGACCGTCACGACCTCGGAGTCGCTGATGCGCCGCTGTACCTGGCCACCGTCGCCGGGGTAGGTCCAGGTCGCTCCGACCTTGGTGACCGCGTCGCCACCCGAGAACCCTGCGAAGAGGCCCCGGCCGAGGTGACGGCTGTTGGCCGTCGAGACCATCTCGCCCTGGATGGCCCGGAGCTCGTCGGCGATCGCCTGGCGGTCCTGGGGCCCGCTGGCACCCGACCGGGCCTGGATGATCAGGTCGCGGGCCCGGCGCATGCGATCGAGCGAGTTCTGGAGCTTGGAATCGCCGAGTTGCGTCCAGGTCTGGCCGTCCTCGGCGTTGCGGGACTCCTGATCGCGCAGCCGTTGGTCGGCGCGCAGCATGAGCGCCCGGTTCATGCCGCCGGCGTCGTCGGACGGCTTCTGCAGGATCTTCCCCGACGCCAACTGTCCCTGGACCGTGCTGAACCGCTCCAGGCGGCTCGTGAGCCTCCGGAGGGAGCTGTCCATGAGGGTCTCGCTCGAGATGCGCATCGTCGCTCTCCTGTCCCGGGCCTATCGACCGACAATGCCGGTGCCCTTGATGAGGGTCTCCAGCATCTGGTCGACGGTCGTCATCATGCGGGCCGATGCGCTGTAGGAATGCTGGAACTGGAGCATCTGGACCATCTCCTCGTCGAGGGAGACGCCGTGGGTGCCCTTGCGGGTGAGCTCGGCTGCGGCGACCAGCTCGTCCTGCGACAGCGTTGCTTGCGTCTCGTTCTGCGTCAGCGCTCCGAGATCGGTGATGAACCCCCGGATCGACGCGTCGAACGTCAACGTGTTCGTGTTGGCGCTCAGCGACGTCCGCAGGTTGGCCATGGCCTGGGCGTTGGTCCCGCTATTGGCGGCGAAGGGCGACCCCGACACCGCCAGGAGGGCGGGGTTCGTGATCACCACGGCGATCGAGCCCGACGGGTTGGCCGGGTTGTAGCTCAGCAGCGGGCCACCCGGGGTGGCCGTGGCCGTCTGGCCCAAGGCGTGCTGGGTGTTGAACGCGTTCACGAGGTCGATCGAGTAGGTGTCGAGGCGGGTGCGGTAGCTGGCGAGATCGGTCGTGAGGAACTTCTGGATGCCGGCGACCTCGCCGCCGGCCACGACAGTGGTTCCCGCGGCGGCGATGGCGAAGCCGGGAGGCGCCCCCACGCTCATTGGTTGGACGCTCGAGCCGTCGACGAGGCCGACACCGCCGAGCACGACCCGCACGGTGCCGTTCGACTGGAACTGAGACGAGGCCCCGACGGTTTGGGCCAGCTTGTCGATGAGCAGGTCGCGCTGGTCGAGCAGGTCGTTGGGCGCTCCGGCGAAAGCCGTGGTGTCCTGGATCGCCGTGTTCAGATCAGCCAACTGCCGTAACGCTGTGTTGGCATCGTCGATGCGCAGGCGCAGCCGGTCGACGGCGTCGCCCTCGAGCCGATCCCAGCCGGCGCGCACCCCGTTGATGCGTCCGGTCAGATTGCTCAGCTCGCTCAGGGCGTTCGAGCGGGCGGCGTTGTCGCTGGGATTCAGTGCCACATCCTCGAACGCCGTCCAGACCTCGCCCAGCGCCCGGCTCACGCCGAGATCGGGCTCGTTCATCTGGCCCTCGAGGCGACCGAGCAGATCGGCCCGCTCCTTGAGCGAGCCCTGGGTGTCATATGCCGAGCGCACGCGGTCGTCGAGGAAGGCGTCGCGGGCCCGGCTGATCCGGGCAACCTCCACCCCCGAGCCCAGCGGCCCGTACTGCGACAAGAAGGGAAAGCGCGTCTGCAGGTCGACGATCTGGCGGGTGTAGCCCTTGGTGTGGGCGTTGGCCACGTTGTGGGAGGCCGTGTCGATACCGACCTGGGCGGCCTTGAGGCCCGAGTACGCGGTGTTCAGTGCCGAGAAGTCGGGCATCAGAGCACCCTGTCGACCCGGTAGGCGACGCCCGCGGGGAGCTCCCTGCCACCCACCGCCGTGTAGGCCTGGGCATCAACTGCCGACAGGGCCTCGTCGCCGACGACGACCGCCATCAGCTCGCGAACCTCGGCCAGACCCATGGCGGCGAGCTTCTTGTTCTCACGCGACACCGTCTCCACCTCGGCCGTGGTGGCCAGGAAGAAGTCACGGTGATCCTCGAACACGGTGCGAGCCGGCTCGGGGGCGTGGTCGGCGAGATAGACGAGCGTGATCCGATCCTTGGGTATGCCCCAGGCGTTGGCCAGACGGGCCGTCACCAGCGATCGCTGGAGCTCGCAGACCCTGATCTTCTCCATCACCCGTTCGACCTCGCCGAACGACAGAGCGACGAAGCGCTTCTCGTCGGCCGCCAGCACGAGCTTCGCCGAGACGAGCCGGTACAACAAGAGGTCGAGCAGCCGCCGGCCGGCCCAAAGGACCTCGGTCAGTTGCTGCAGCTCACGGGTGTGGTGGTGTCGCTCCATCGCTCGCCCCGTCGGCGTCGACCGGCCCGACTTAAGCGGATCGGCGACCCCGCCCGGAGCAGTTAGCCTGCGCCCGGTGGCAGCTGAACCCTCCTCCGAGGAGCCCCCCGAACGAGAGCCCGAGCCCGAGTCGGCACTACACGCGCTCAGTTCAGCGGCGAGCGACGCCGACCGCACTCGGGAGCTCCAGGAACGCATCGCCGTCCTCGAAGCCCACCTGGCGCGGCGCTCGGCCGAGGTCCGCCAGCTCCGCCTCCAGGTCGACGTGTTCTCCACGACCGACGGGGCCACGGGTCTGGCCAACCGGAACGGGATGGCCGACCTGATCGAGCTGGCGTTGGCCCGCCTGGAGCGCCGTCAGGAGCCCTTCGCCATCGTCGCCGTGGGCTTCCCGGCCCTCGAGGCCGATGACGTGTCGGTCGAGGACGTCCAGCATGTGAGCGCACTGGTCACCGCCGGCCTGCGGCGCATGGACCGCGCGGCCCGCATCGACCACGCCGTGCTCGCCGCCGTGCTTCCCGACCTCACCGTCGAGCACGTGGCCGTCGTCGAACGCCGACTTCGGAGCCTGCTCAGCGCCTCGTTCGAGATCGATCTCGACGCCCGTATCGGCGTCGTGCTCGTCGACGCCGCGTCGACCCTCCTCGATCCCGTCGCTCTGCTCGAGCGCGCCGACCGTCTCCAGGCCGAGCTCGCCCCCGGCCGCACAGCCATCGTCACCGCCTCCTAGGCTCGGCACCGGCCAGAATCACCGGGCCTGACCCGACGTCGGAGGGACCAGCAATGCCGTACAGCCCGTGGGATGAGCACTTCATCCACCAGCTTCCTCGGACCCTCGACCATGTGAGCGACTCTGAGCCGAGCTGGTCGGACCGCTGCTACTTCAACGCCGTCATGCCGGACGGGAAGCTCATCCTGGTCACCGGGTACGGCAACAACCCGAACACCCAGAGCGCCCACGGGTACGCCAAGCTCAGCCTCGCCGACGGTCGTCACTGGGACATCGACGCCGTCCGGAGATGCAGCACCGACCGCGCCGACC
>JANLSK010000038.1:0-10781 GCA_031362415.1 Actinomycetes bacterium
CGATCCTCACGCATGATCCGGTAGTCGTGACACAGGGAGAAGAACGCGGCTCCGGCGAAGCAGTGGCCGTTGATGGCCGCGACCGTCGGCACGCCCGAGGCCAGGAAGCGTCCGATGGTCTGGTAGAAGTCGGTGAGGAACACGCCGAAGCCCCCCTGGGGTAGCTCTCGGAGCCGGTCGAGGTCGAGCCCGTTGGAATAGAACTTGCCCGTGCCGGTGGTGACGAGCGCCGCCGGACCCGTGGACGCCTCAACCTCGTCGAGCGTGGCGTTGATCTCGGCCACGGTCTCGTTGTTGAAGCGGTTGTCGCCGGCGACCATCGTCATCACGAAGACGTCGCCCTCTCGGGTCAGCTCCAGGAATCCCACTCTTTGACTCGCTCTCTCGCTACTCGCTCGGGCCGGGGTTGCAGCCGGGTCAGGTCACGTAGCCGGCGCGGCGTCCGACGGCCAGGGCTTCGATGGCCTGCGTTCGGCGGATGACATCGCGAAGCTCGACGGCGAAGGCCCGGCGGCGTTCGGCAGTCTGCGGGCCGGCGCCGAGCAGGTTGCGATGGCGGGCCAGCTTCAGGGCCGACTCGAACAGCACCTTCGACGCCGACTCGGTGCTCGTCACCAGGCCCCGCAAGGCGTACTGCGTGCCCAACCCCAGGCACTCGGCGAGAAACGCCTTCTCGTCGACGGGCGCGCCGGGCTCGGCGACGGCCGTGTCGTCGTGGCGGACGAGCGCGTCGGCGACGACCTGGTACGCCTCGAGGAACGGGCGCAGCACCCGATGCGCCGTGAACGGGTGGAAGCTCTCGATGATCGTGTGCACGTCGGCGCCCCCCGAGCCGAGGCGCTTTTCCCACGACGCATCGTGCCGGGAGATCTCGGCCGCGACCTGGGCCCGGAACTCGTCCTTCTCGGGGAAGAAGAACTCGAACTTGAGGAGGTCACGCAGCTCCATCACCTCGTCCCAGAACACCGGGGTGAGGTCGACGGCCGATGCCAGCGGGTCGGGGAAGGGCTCGACGGGCACGTCGTCGGCCCGCAACAGGGCCAGCTCGGCGATGGCCGACTCGAGGAAGAAGTGGGCGATGGTGTTGCGGTAGTACGCCGCAGCGAGCTGTTGATCGGGGCCCACCTGATACACGGGCTCGGGTCCGTCGGAGAAGCTCGTGACGACGTCCTGGCGGATGAGCGCGTCGAGCACCTGCTTGACCGCGTCGTCGGTGTCGAGGTGGAGATCTTCGGTGATGGGGAGATCTCGATCGGTCACGTAGCGCACGAAGTTCCTCACCTGCCTGACGATCTCCTCGAGCGTGAGAGCCCGGGTTCCCGTCCCGAGGATGGCCAACGTGACGAGCGACGTGGGCGTGATCGGTGTGACCCGGTTGATGCGCACCGCGACCTGGAACGCCAGCTTCTGCAGATCGAGGGTGGGCTCGTCGGCGGGGACGCTGTAGTTGGTTGGATCGGATGCCGGGGGCGGGCCGAGCACGTCGCGCAGCGAGATCGGCTCGCCGAAGTTGACGTGCACGTGGCCGTACCGGCGGCGCAGCGAGCGCAGGTAGTTCACCAGAAAACCGAAGCCCTCCTTGGTCTTCTGGGCGCCGTGGGCCTCGGCGGCGTAGGCGCCCACCTCGTAGAGCTGGTCGTAGGCGATGGCCACCGGCTGGAAGATGATGTCGTCGGTTCGGCCCAACCGGTAGGCGTCGACCACGTAGGTGAGCAAGCCCAGCTTGGGCGGCAGGAGCTTGCCGCTACGCGACCGTCCGCCTTCGAGGTACCACTCGAGGTTGAAGCGCTTCTCGACGAGGTATCCGATGTATTCGCGGATCACGAACTTGTACACCGGGTCGTCCTTGAACGAGCGCCGGATGAAGAATGCGCCGGCCCGGCGGTACAGCGGCCCGATGGGCCAGAAGTTGATGTTGCGACCGGCTGCGGTGTGCGCCGGCGGGAGCCCCTGCTGGTGGAGGATCCAGCGCATCACGACCGGGTCGAGGTACGACTTGTGCGACGGTAGGAACACCACCGGATAGCGCTCCATGAGCGCCCGGACCTCATCGAAGCGCGCCCGGTCGTAGTGGATCGACTCGTCGTACGCCTGGGTGTACATCCACCGGGCGAAGTCGGCGCTGAGGTCGATCATGTACCGGCTGTGCCCGGCGGCCATCTCGTGCAGGTCGGCGCAGGCTTCGTCGGTCACGTCCTTGACCGGGCGGCCGGCGTCGAGCGCCAACTGGCTCACACCGGCCCGGAAGTCGGCCCGCGACACGATCTCGTCGACGACGAGGCGTGGCACCTTGTAGCGGGCCCCCAGCGCCCGCCATTCGGCCCGTTCGAGGGCCAGCCCAGCCTGGCGGGCCACGAACCCCGCGAACAACTCGTCGTTGTGCAGGTCGTCGGAGTGATGGCGCTGCCGGAAGCGCGCCCTCAGGGCCTCGGCCCGGGCCGGCTCGCCGGCGATCACCGGGCATCGATCGGGACCCGAACCGGCGACCATGCGTTGGCGCAGAGACCCTGGAGACCGGGGATCGCCGAAGGTGACGAGGTCGGTGAGACGGGCGACCCGTTCGCCGTCGCGCTCGGCGGGCAGCCACACGATCCGCAGCGGCACGAGCAACGGGTCGTCGCCGATCGCCAGACGGCGCACGAGCTTGGCGTCGACCGCATCGGCCTTGCGGTCGTGGGGATCGGGGACGGCGATCTGCTCGACGTCGGCCAGGGCCACTCCGGCCGGGCGGTGACGGGCGATCCACGCGTCGATCAGCCGCTGCTCGATGCTCGTGGCCGCGACCGTGAGGAAGACGTGCTTGGCTCCTGGACCGTTGTGACCACTGGGCCAGCGGGCGGTCGGGTCGTCGTCGCCGCCCCCGCCGATCCGTCGTCGCGACGTGACGCGTGATCGGATTGCCGCGCTGCGCTGGGCCAGGGTGGGTCGCGTCGGCTCGCTGACACCGGGCGCACCCGCATCGGGGTTGCCGGAGTCGTCGGGCGCGCCGGGCGTCGGGAGCTCGTCGGAGCGGTCGCCGTCGATCATCGTGTGGGGTTCTTTCGCGCTCGTGCTCGTGCTCGGGTGGTGCTGGCGGCCCGGGCGCGCCGGGTCGGGTCGGGCCAGCGGGCGATGGTGCCGACGTACGCGGCGTGCACCTCGGCGATCCGATCATCGAGATCGTCGACCGTCCAGTCGCTGACGGAGATCGGGGCCAGGACAGCCACGTCGATCGTCCCGGGCCTGATGGTGGACGCCCCCCGCGCCAGCACTTCGCCTGCGTTGCGGATGACGATGGGCACCACGGGAACCCCGGCCTCCATGGCCATGCGGAAGGCCCCCTTCTTGAACTGCTGCACGTTGGGCGTCGGCGATCGCGTGCCCTCGGGCGCGATGGCGACCGAGAGACCCGACTCGAGCTTGCTCACGACCTCGTGGAGCGCAGCCACCGACTGGACCCGGTCGGAGCGGTCGATGAACGCCACGCCGCCGATGCGGAAGATGGGCCCTACGACGGGGTTGTGCCGGAGTTCTTTCTTGGCCACCCCGGTGAGATCGCGCCGGATGAGCTTCATGAGGATGAGCAGGTCGACGTAGCTCTGGTGGTTGAAGATGAACACGGCCGGACGGTGCTCCCAGAGATGCTCCTCGCCCTGGACCCGCAAGGTGATCCCCGCCAGTGCCGTGCCGAGATCGCCCCAGGTGCTCATGGCCAGGTTCACGAACGACTGCCAGTTCCCGCTCATCAGGGCGGGCGGTACCGCCAGCGCGAACGACGGCGCAGCGCTGGTGAGGAGGAGTCCGGTCCGTACCCGGTCGCCGAACGAAGGACGCCCGCGGCTCGTGAAGCGCAGCACGGGCCAGCCCCGCTCCTCGGCCACGTGTACCAGTGCACTCTGCGGGTTCACGGCCCGGGGACGGCCCACCAGCTCGAGGAGGGCAACGTCCTCGGGGCCGTCGCTGTAGAACCAGGCGTCGGCCAGGTTGCACCGACGGGCCCGAGCAAACTCGACGGCTGCCGTGGCCTTGCCGTCGTTCCATCGGTTGTGCACGACCTCGCCGGTGAACCGCCCGTCGACGACCTCCAACTCCGTGCACAGAACGTGCTCGACGCCGAGGTCGGCCGCCACCGGGGCCACCTGGTAGCGCGTGGCCGACGAGCAGATCACGATGGTGTGGCCGCGGCGACGATGGGCCTCGATCAGTGCTCGCGCCTCGGCGTAGATCCGGCCTCCGATGCGGTCGGCGAACAGCCGCTGGCCCGTGGCGGTGAACTCGTCCTCGGAGTGTCCGGTCATGGCTTCGGTGACGACCGCCAGGAGGTCGGCGAACGACGCCCTCCCGAGCTGGAATTCGGCGGCGATCCGCAGACCCCGAGCGAGCAGCAACGGTGAAATGCGTCGGTGCAGGAGCTCATCTTGGAGGAAGACGACCGCCGAGTACCCGTTGATCACTGTCCCGTCGAGATCGAAGAACGCAATCTGGCGCACGCCCCTCCGGGACGCGGCGATCTCGGCCAGCTCAGCCTCGACGCCGAGCGCAGCGGAGCCTGCGCCTCCGGCGATCGCTTTCACAGGGCGCTCCGACGAAAGGCCGTGTGCCCCATCGGGCTCCGCCGGTGTCGCTGCAGACCGGGTGCCACGGCTGGTAGATCCGCGGCCGGGGCCGGCTCGTGGATGGCTCGTGGTCGATCCGGCACTGGTCATCGGGCTCCAGGATGATTCGTCATGCGTCGTTCACCGTCGCTCGGAACCCCTCCGAGGCGCTCGTAGACTCGTCGTGTGACGGCCGACGTGCGAGACGCGGTGAGCGAGCATCTGCGTGCCACGGTACCCCCAGCCCGTCTCTCAGCGCTCAGCGTGTTCGCCGAGATGTCGTTGCGGCGCATCCCTGACGATCAGCTGGCGACGGCCGACGCCTCGGTCGTGGCCGCGCAGATCGCCGACGCGTTCGCCTTCGTCGACGGCCGGGGCTCGGAACCGTTGGGGGTCAGGGTTTTCGTGCCCCCGAGAGCCCTCGACGGTCGCAGCCGGGCGGGCACCACGGTGGAGGTGATCGCACCCGACGGGCCCTACCTGCTGGCGACGGTGGCTGAAGAGATCCGGCAGCGAGGTTTCGGGATCGTGCGCACGCTGCATCCCGTCCTCGGGGTCGAGCGCAACGCCTCCGGTGCCGTCGGCGCGATCCTGCCCGCGAGGAACGCCTCGGGCCGCGAGTCATTCCTCCACTTCGAGCTCGACACTGCGCTCGATGATGCCGCCAGCGCCGATCTGGTTGCCGGCTTGCGCGACGTGCTCGCCGAGGCCCAGGCGGTCAATGCCGACACCACGGCCATGCGCGACCGGGTCGTGGAGCTTGCGCTGTCACTCGGCCATCTCGTTGGCGGTCCCGACGCCGAGACGCCGGCGTTCCTGCACTGGTTGCTCGACGGCAACTTCGTGCTGTTGGGCCTACGCGAGTATCGGCGGTGCCCGACCGGTGACGGTCGTCCCGGTCTGCAGGCCGTTGACGGGCTGGGCCTGCTCGGGTCCCGGCACCCCGCGGCCTCGACCGCTGCGCCCGTCGCCATCGACGATCTCCCTGAGTACCTGCGCGAGCGGCTCGCCAGCCCGGCCGTGCTCACGATCGCCCGCACCCGGCGGACGAGCCCGGTGCTCCAGCGAGTGCCGATGGACGACGTCACCGTGTCCCTGCCGCCCCGGGCCGACGGCGGCGTGGCCAGCAGGGGCGACGGGGATGGCGGCGGGCGCGTCGTTCGGCTGCTCGGGCTGTTCACGCCCAAAGCCGATGCGGAACCGGCGGCCACCACACCGGTGCTGCGCGAGCGGCTGGCGCAGATCCTCGAGCTCGAAGACGTGGTGCCCGGTTCACACGACGAGGCCACGCTGCGTTCGCTGTTCCAGGCCATTCCCAAGGACGAGCTCTTCAGCACGGGGCTCGCTGCTCTGCGGCGCACCCTGGTCGAGTTGCTCGGGGCCGAGGACCGTAGGGAGGTGCGGGTCCTGTTCCGTCGCGACGACGCCAGCGAGGTCGTCTCGGCATTGCTCGCCCTCCCGCGCGACCACTACTCGTCAGCGTTGCGCGAACGGGTGCAGGGGCACCTGCTCGCCCGCTTCGGCGGCACCGGTGTCGAGGCCGACATCTCGTTGGGCGAGCGAGCCGAGGCCATCGTGCGCTTCGTCGTCTCGCGGCCGAGCCTGAGCCCACCCCTCGCAGCCGTGCACGACGAGGTCGTCGCCCTGTGCCGCACCTGGGAGGACGCCGTCACGGGCGTGCTGATCTCCCGGCACGGGCGATCCCGCTCCGCCATGCTCGGACGCGCCTACGTCGACCGGCTCCCCGAGGCCTATCGCCTCGGTGTCGACGGCGAGCGGGCGGCCGATGTCGTCGAAGCCCTGGCCGATCTGGTTGCTCGGGGCGTCGCGACGGGCGAGGAGTCACCGGCGACGGTCAGGGTGCTCACCGGCACCGACGGGGTTCGCATCGCCTTGTACGAGATGGGCTCCACGCGCACGCTGTCGCAGGTCGTTCCGGTGCTCGAGAGCCTGGGCCTGGTGGTCGACGAGGAGTTGCCATTCGAGCTCGTCGGACCCGGACCACAGCTGTGGATCGACGAGTTCCGGGTGTTCTCTGAGCCTGACGGGCCACCCATCGACGCCGGGATCGACGGCCCCCGGGTCGCCGAGGCTGTGCTGGCCGGTCTGAACGGTGGTCTCGAGATCGACTCGCTGAACCGCCTCGTCACCCGGGCCGGTCTGACCGCAGCCGATGTCGCGGTGCTGCGGGGCTATCGCCGCTACCGGATCCAGGCGGGTTCGCCGTACCGCTTGGAGACCGTCAACGACGCTCTCGTTGCCAACCCCGCGATCGCCCGGCTGCTGATGGAGCTGTTCGCGCTGCGCTTCGACCCCGATCGGCAGCATCCGACGGTCGACGCCACGGTCGACGCCCCGGGCGCTCCGGGAGGCGACATCGACGACGTCCGTCGGGCGATCGTCGCCGCGTGCGACGGGGTCGAACGCCTCGACCACGATCGGATCCTCCGGGGTCTGCTGGCCCTGGTCGACGCGACCGTCCGCACGAATCACTACGTGCCCGATCGCCTGGCGTTGGCGTTCAAGCTCGACAGCGGAGCCGTCCCCGGTTTGCCCAAGCCCGTTCCGTACCGGGAGGTCTTCGTCAGCTCACCCGATGTCGAGGGGATCCATCTCCGGGCCGGAGCGGTGGCTCGGGGCGGTCTGCGATGGAGCGACCGGGTCGACGACTTCCGCACCGAGGTGCTCGATCTCATGCAGGCCCAGGTGCGCAAGAACTCGGTGATCGTCCCCACCGGAGCCAAGGGCGGCTTCGTGGTGAGGAACCGCCCGGCCGACGGCGCAGCCCTGCGGGACGAGGTCAGGCGGTGTTACACGATCTTCGTGTCGAGCCTCCTCCAGATCACCGACACGGTCCGAGCCGACGGTTCGGGTGCGGTCGACCATCCCGAGCGTTTGGTGTGCCACGACGGCGACGATCCCTACCTCGTCGTGGCGGCCGATCGCGGAACGGCGACCTTCTCCGACCTCGCCAACCGGTTGTCGGCCGAGCGGGGCTTCTGGCTGGGCGACGCCTTCGCCTCAGGTGGCTCCTTGGGATACGACCACAAGGCGCTTGGTATCACCGCTCGGGGAGCGTGGATCGCGGTGCGGCGGCACTTCCTCGAGCTCGGCATCGACGTCCAGACCGAGCCGGTCACCGTGGTCGGGATCGGCGACATGTCGGGCGACGTGTTCGGCAACGGAATGTTGCGCTCGCAAGCAGTTCGACTGGTCGCGGCATTCGACCATCGTCACGTCTTCGTTGATCCCGACCCGTCCGACACCGAGCGCTCGTTCCGCGAACGTCAACGCCTGTATGACCTTCCGAGTTCGTCGTGGGACGACTACGACCGTTCGCTCGTCAGCTCCGGCGGGGGGATCTGGTCTCGCACCCTCAAACAGGTTCCGGTGTCGCCCGAGATGCGCGCCTGCCTGCGCCTGCCGGCAGAGACGGCCGACACGGTCACGCCCGCCGAGCTCATCCGGGCCATCCTCACGGCGCCCGTCGACCTGTTCTTCGCCGGCGGCATCGGCACGTACGTGAAGGCGAGCGACGAGCCCGACGACGAGATCGGGGATCGAGTCAACGACGAGCTGCGCGTCACCGCCGACCAGCTCCGGGCTCGGGTCGTGGGCGAAGGGGCGAACCTCTCGCTCACCCAGCGGGCCCGCATCCAGTACGCGCGCCGGGGTGGACGCGTCAACGCCGATGCCATCGACAACTCGGCCGGGGTCGACACGTCCGACCACGAGGTGAACCTCAAGATCCTCCTCGCCGCGGCCCTGGCCGCGGGCCGGCTCACGATTGACCAGCGCGATCAGCTCCTCGCCGATGCCACTGCCGACGTGGTCGAGGCGGTGTTGCGCGACAGTTTCTTGCAGACCCGCGTGCTCAGCGCCGAGGTGCTCGCCAGCGCTTCCGGGCTCGACGCCTACGAGGCGTTCGTGCAGTGGGCGGCGGAGCGCGGGCTCGTCGACGTCACGGTCGACGATCTCCCGTCGGCCCCGGGCTTCGCCGAGCGCCGCAGCGCCGGTGCCGGCCTCACCCGGCCTGAGCTCTCGGTGCTCCTGTCAGCAGCCAAGCGGGGTCTGGCAGCGGCGTTGGTCGTCGACGACCGGATCGCCGATGACGTGTTCCGCCCGGCGCTGGTCTCGTACTTCCCTCCACAGATCGCCGACGCGTTCGGCGACCTGGTGACCCGTCATCGCTTGCGGCCCGAGCTGATCGCCACGGTCGTCGCCGGCGAATGCGTCAACCGGATGGGCATCCCCTGGGCGCAGCGCTTCGCCGCCGAGCACGGCGTGACGCTGGCCGACGCCGCGATCGCCTGGTGGATCGCCGTCGAGACCGGTGGCGCCCGCGAGTGGTGGGAGACCATCGACGAGCTCGACCCGGTGCGGTCGGAAGCGACCTCGACTGCCCCTTCGGACTCGGGTGTTGCCCCGGCTTCGGCACCGGCTTCGGCACCGGCTCCGGAATCGGGGATGGAACCGGCGGGAGCGGGGTTGGGAGCGGGGTTGGGCGCCGATGCCCTTGGCGAGCTGCTCGTTGGCGTGGGCGATCTGGTGTCGCGCCTCACCGAGCGGGCCGTGGCGGCGGTTGCCCCCACCATCGTCGACGGTTCCCCGAGCACGGTGCGCCTCGCCCGTCTCGTCGAGCACGACAAGGCAGCTCTGGCGTCGCTCGACGGGCGCATGGCCGACCTGGGCACGGCCGCACACCGGGCGGCCCGGGCACGCACCGCCGAGCATCTCGTCGACCTCGGGATCGCTCCCACCACCGCAGCGCGCTTCGCCGGGCTGCGCGACCTCACGAGCGCGCTCGACATCAGCGCCGTGGCCCGGTCGCTCGGGCACGAGCCTGTGGTGGTGGCCGACGGGTACCTGGTGTTGTGCGAGACGCTCGGCATCGACGTCCTCGCCGATCTGCTCGACCGTCACGCGCCAGCGCACCATTGGGCCCGTGAAGCACGCGCGGTGCTTGCCGAGGAGCTGCGGCTCGTGGCCCAGGACGCCACGCGTCAGGCGTTCGGCGAGGCCGGGGCCGAGACTGCTGCTGCAGCGGTGGTCGCGCGATGGGTGTCACGGCGCGCCGACTCGCTCGAACGGGTCCGTGCGGTCGTCAAGGAGGTCGCCGACGATCCCGCTGGAGGGCTCGACGCGCTGACCGTGGGGGTTCGTGCTGTGCGCTCCCTCGTTGACTGAACCGGCCCTGGAACGGCACGGAGCCGAGCTGACCCGGCGCGGAGCCCGTCTGAGCTCAGCCGAGAACGCCCGTCCGCATCCGACGCTCGCCGGAGCTGCCTCGCGGGTCGGCTGCCGCGTCGGTACCCGAACGGTCTGGACGGCCGCCGGCGCGCTGGGACACAGCGTGGTCAGTTTGCTACCCTCCGTGCTCGGGATCGCCTGGTTCATCCCCCGAGATGTCGGGTACACACCGTTCCAGGCGCCCCCGTGGCGAGAAGAGCGCAGGCGAACGACGTTGAGGGGACACTGCATGAGTCAGCGACGGAGAAGGATCACGGCGTGGGCCAGCGTGGCGGCGATGCTGCCGGTGATCAGCGTGGTGGCCACGGCGGGTGCCAGTGACGATCGAGCAACGTCGGTGTCGGGCGACGGCCGAAATGCCATCGAGATCGAGAACGGTCGGCCGGGCCTTCCCTCGTGGGACGACGACATCGACTGGGTGGCCCTGGAGGCCGAGGCCCGGGAGTCGCTCGATCTGATGGCCAGCGAGACCCCGGAATCGCTGGCGGCCCCCGCTCCGGGCGACGTCGCCGTCCGGGCCGCGGCGACGGTCCCGTACGTGAGCCCGTTCCTGATCGAGGGATACCCCACCGCTCCGAGCGTGAACAAGGGCGGCTCTATAGGCTTCGCCGTGAGCTCGCGCGGCGGCAACTTCGACATCCAGATCGTGCGCCAGGGTTGGTACGACGGCGTCGGCGCCCGCTTCATCACCGAGGCGACCAACGTGGCCGGTGTCGACCGCGGCTATCCGGCGATCGACCCCACCACCGGTCTCGTCGAGGCCAACTGGCCCGTGTCGTACACCCTCCAGACCACCGCCGCCTGGACCTCGGGGGTGTATCTCGCGCAACTCACCCGAGCGGGAACGACCAAGGTCGAGTCGTCGATCCCCTTCGTGGTTCGCGACGACGCCTCCACGGCCCGCCTGCTGTACGTGTTGCCCACCAACACGTGGCAGGCGTTCAACGCCTGGGGCGG
>JANLSK010000053.1:0-24112 GCA_031362415.1 Actinomycetes bacterium
CTCACCCAGGTGGCCTTCACCCACAAGCACGTCTTCGACCTGCATCCCGAAACCGACGTCTACTGGTGCACGGCCGACTGCGGATGGGTCACCGGGCACTCCTACATCGTGTACGGGCCGCTCGCGAACCGGACCACCAGCGTCATCTACGAAGGCACGCCCGATTTCCCCGACAAGGACCGGATGTGGCGCACGGTCGAGAAGTACGGCGTCACGATCTACTACACGGCGCCAACGGCGATCCGCACGCACATGAAGTGGGGCGACGAGTTCCCCGCGCGGTGCGATCTGTCGTCGCTGCGCCTGTTGGGCTCGGTGGGCGAGCCGATCAATCCCGAGGCCTGGGTGTGGTACTGGAACACCATCGGCGCCGCCACCTGTCCCATCGTCGACACCTGGTGGCAGACCGAGACCGGCGCCATCATGATCAGCCCGCTCCCGGGAGCCACGGTGTGCAAGCCCGGCTCGGCCACCTTCCCGCTCCCGGGCATCGGCGCCGACATCATCGACGATGACGGGCGATCGGTGGCCGTCCCCGGTGGCGGGTACCTCGCCCTCACCCGGCCCTGGCCGTCGATGCTGCGCGGGATCTGGGGTGATCCCGAGCGCTACCACCAGACCTACTGGGCCCGTTTCGGCGACAAGTACTTCGCCGGCGACGGCGCCAAGCGCGATGGCGATGGCTACTTCTGGCTGCTCGGCCGGGTTGACGACATCATGCTCGTGTCGGGCCACAACATCTCGACCACCGAGGTGGAGTCGGCGCTCGTCGATCATCCCGCCGTGGCCGAGGCTGCCGTGGTGGGCAAGGCCGACGCCACGACCGGCCAGGCCATCGCGGCGTTCGTGATCCTGCGGGCCGGCAACGATCCGAGCGACGCCTTGGTCGGCGAACTGCGCGACCACGTCGGCCGTCTGATCGGACCCATCGCCAAACCCCGGACGATCCTGTTCACCGAGGACCTGCCCAAGACCCGCTCGGGCAAGATCATGCGGCGGCTGTTGCAGAACGTGGCCGAGGACGCCGAGCTCGGCGACACCACCACGCTCGCCGACGCCAGCGTGGTGGCCGGCATCAAGGCTCGATACCTCGCAGCGCCGAACGACGACTGAGATCGGACTGAGATCCATGGCTCTCGGTCGGCACGACGTGGCCCGTACCATCGGCCTGGCAGCGATGGCGTCCGAGGGGGCGAAGGTTCCCTCGCCAGCATGGCCGTGGTCGGCATGACACCGGCCTCCCCCGAGCACTGGTTGTGGCTGTCAGGTCCGATCTCGCCGGGCCGGGCGGCGGTCGTCGACATCGACGGGGTGCTCTCCGACGCCGCGACGCGCCAGCACTACCTCGAGCAGCCGTATCCCGATTGGGAGGCGTTCTTCGACGCCTGCGGCGACGACCCGATCATCGAGGAGATGCATCGATTGCTCGATCTCCTCCATCCCGACCTGCAGATCGTGCTGCTCACTGCCCGCCCGGCGCGGGTCCGCCCACTCACCCGACGTTGGCTCGAGCACTACGGCTTCCGTTGGGACCTGCTGGTGATGCGCTCGTGGGGCGACTATCTCTCGGCCCGGGCCTTCAAGCGCGAGACGGTCCGCGACCTGCGGGCGTTCGGTTTCGAGCTGGCGTTGGCCTTCGAGGACGATCCCCGCAACGTCGAGATGTTCCGGTCCGAGAAGGTGCCCTGCCTCTACGTGCACTCCGGCTACTACGGGTAGATGCAGCCCCGATCCGACAGCGCGCCGATCGGCCAGCCTTCCCGGCTCGTTCGCGGAACAAAACCCGAGGACCGCGTCGTTTCGTCGATGACCGTCTTGGTTCTCGACAAGGAAGATCGATGAAGAACAACATCAAGACCTTCGGGCTGCTGGCCCTGTTCGGCGGCCTGTTCGTGGTCGTCGGCGGTGCCTTCGGGCGCAGCGGGGCCGTGATCGGCTTGGCGCTGGGCTTGGTCATGGTCGGCGGTTCCTACTGGTTCAGCGACAAGCTGGCCATCAGATCGGCTGGCGCTCAGGCCGTGTCGGAGGCCGAAGCCCCAGGCCTCTACGCCATGGTGCGTGATCTCTCGCAGCGCGCCGAGCTCCCGATGCCCCGCATCTACGTCTCCCCGGCGGCGCAGCCCAATGCGTTCGCGACCGGTCGCAATCCGAAGCATGCGGCCGTCGCCGTCACCCGAGGTCTGCTCCAGAGCATGGACGATCGCGAGCTGCGCGGCGTCGTCGCCCACGAGCTCATGCACGTCAAGCACCGTGACATCCTCATCGGCTCGGTGGCAGCAGCCGTCGGCATGTCGATCACCTTCATCGCCCGGATGGCCATGTTCGGCGCCATGTTCGGTGGTGGCGGGCGTGACGACGACCGCAACGGCAACCCGATCGCGCTCGTCGCCATGGCCCTGCTCGCACCCATCGCCGCCATGGCCATCCAGATGGCCGTCTCGCGCTCACGGGAGTACGAGGCCGACGCCGGAGCCGCCCGCCTGCTCGGTGACGGTGAACCTCTCGCCCGCGCCCTGGCCAAGCTGGAGGGTGCCAGCAAGCGCATCCCGATGAACGTCAACCCCGCCACCGAGAACGCCTACATCGTGAACCCACTGGCCGGCCGGCGTGCCAACTTCGCCCGGATGTTCTCGACGCATCCTTCGACCGACGAGCGCATCGCCCGGCTGCGGTCGGGCTCCTGGGCGTGAGTTCGCTGCCCTCGGCCTCGGGCGCCGCCGTGGTGAATCATTCGCGGCCCGGGGCGTGGGTCCAGTAGCTTTTCGGGCCTTGGGGGTCGGTACCCGAGAGGCCAAAGGGGACGGTCTGTAAAACCGTTGCGCGAGCTACGTTGGTTCGAATCCAACCCGGCCCACCATTCGAGCAGGACACCCGATGTACCCGTCTCGATCGCAGCACCGGTTCCGGCCGGTGCTGCGCTCGTTGCGCCCAGGCTCTTGTGGGACCTGAGTTAGCTGGCATTTGAGCTGGTGCTGGGATTCGCATGTCTCGGGGGGCGGTAGAGTTACTCCTCGTGCCCAACTCCGATCAGCTGCGTTCCCGCCCGTCCGAAGCCACGTCCGAGGCCACGTTCGAAGCACTGAGCAGACGGCGGATCCTGGCCTTGGGATCCCTCGCCGCTGGCGGTGTTCTCGCCTCGGCCGTCGTACCCGATTGGGTCAGGGCCGCCCCCTCGGGGGTGGCGTGGAGCGACCCCGGTACCTGGGGCGGACAGGTTCCGGGCTCGAGTTCGACGGCGACCATCAGCAGCGGCACGGTCATCCTCGACACCGACGCCACCGTTTCCGGTGTGGTGATCCTGCCCGGCTCGACCCTGATCTTCGATCCCGCCCGGTCGGTCACGCTCACGTCTACAGCCAACGTCGTCAACCAGGGAACGCTGAGCATGCGCCCGAGCTCGGCGGCCGTGGTGCATCGGATCGTGTTCCCCGGCATCAATGAAGATCAGATCGTGGGCGGGGGGATGACCCCGCTGGCCACCGACATCGGCCTGTGGGTCACCGGCGCAGGCACGCTCGACTGCTCGGGCTCGCCCAAGCTGGCCTGGACGCGCGCTGCGGGCGCCGTGGCCGCCGGGTCAACCTCCATCGCGCTCGCAGTCGCCCCGGTCGGTTGGCTCCCCGGTGACGAGATCGTGCTCACACCGACCCAGCCCCCCACCGTCAACGGCCATCACGACGCCTACGACGTGTCGACGATCGCGGCGATCGCCGGTAGCACCGTGACCCTCACGTCCCCGACCCGGGTCGCCCATCCGGCCGTGGCCCTGGGCGACGGTCGAACGTTCACCTGCGAGGTGCTGAACCTCACCCGGAACGTGCGCATCGAAGGCACACCGAGCGGGCGGGCCCACATCTTCGTGAGCTCCTCCCGGCCGCAGATCATCGCCAGCACGTCCATCCGTCACGTCGCGCCCAACGCGCCCGTCGGGCGCTACGGGTTGCACTTCCACATGTGCGGCGCGGGGTCACGGGGCTCCCTGGTCGACGGGGTCGTGATCCGCGACGCGGCCCATCACGCCTTCGTCCCGCACCTGAGCGACGGGATCACGTTCCGTAACTGCATCTCGCACGACACGTTCGAGGACGCCTACTGGTGGGACATGGCCACGTCGCCGGCGACCGTCCCCCAGGCGCCTCCCACCAACGACCTGCGCTACGAGTCCTGCGTCGCGTCGAGGGTGCGATCCATCGTCGACTTCCGAGGCTTCCGGCTGACGGGCTTCATGCTCGGCGCGGGCACGGGTTCGGTGGCCACCGGGTGCGTGGCCGTCGGGGTCCAGGGCAACGTCGACGCCAGCGGCTTCACCTGGCCCGAGATGTCGCAGGGGGTGTGGACCTTCGACACCTGCGTCTCCCACAACAACGCTGTCGACGGCATCTTCACCTGGCAGAACAACGGCAACGCGCACGTGATCGACAGCTTCGTCGGTTACCACAACGGCGGATTCGGCATCGACCACGGCGCCTACGCCAACGCCTACCGGTACCAACGCAGCGTGGTGCACGGCAATCGCTCCGGAGGCATCGGGCTCTTCGCCGTCAGCACCGGGCGGGCCGACCGGCCACTGCGCTTCACGAACCTGTTGATTGACGGCGCCGGGTTCTCGCCGGCCGGCATCACCGGGCGCGATCACACGCTGGCCCCGGGCGGACAGGTCCTCGTCGACCACTGCACCTTCCGTGGCCACTCGATCGCCGGTATCCACCTCCCCGGGCGCGCCGGTCGGCCCGACCTCATCGACATCGTCGACTGCGTGTTCTCCGGCAACGAGCTCATGCTGGCCAGCACCGTCGACGCGGGCACCCAGCTCCGAGTGCAAGACGCTGTCCACGGGGCCTTGCGCGTCGTCCCCGTCGGCGGCGGGGGCACCCGATCGGCGCCATGGAACGCCGATGTCACGGCGATTGCGCCCTTCACCACCTCCACCGCGGTCCAGGGCGCGTTCGACACGGGTTCGGGCGGTTCGCTCGCCGGGCCCAACGCGCCGTCGGGCGGTGACGGCGCCCAAGCCAACCCCACCCCCTCGTCGCCGACCGCCACGGGTCAACGGGTCGTGATGCTCTCGGCGAGCCCCGACGGACGTGGTTACCGCATCGCCGTCAGCGATGGTGGCGTGTACGGCTTCGGCGGGGCTGCCGTGCCCGGCTCGGCCAAGTCCCTGACCCTGGCCCAGCCGATCGTGGGGATGGCGGCGTCGCCGTCGGGCCAGGGGTATTGGCTGGTCGCGGCGGATGGCGGGGTGTTCTCGTATGGGGATGCGCGCTTTTTTGGTTCGACGGGGAATTTGCGGTTGAATCGGCCGGTGGTGGGGATGGCGTCGTCGCCGAGTGGGAACGGGTATTGGTTCGTGGCGACGGATGGTGGGATTTTTTCGTATGGGGATGCGCGCTTTTTTGGTTCGACGGGGGGCGTGTCGTTGAATCAGCCGATCGTGGGGATGGCGGCGTCGCCGTCGGGCCGGGGGTATTGGCTGGTCGCGGCGGATGGCGGGATCTTCTCTTACGGCGACGCCGCCTTCCTCGGCTCCCTCACCATCTGACCCCCCCAGCCCGTCAGGGCCGCCTCGAGCGGGTCAGAGCATGCGCTGCATCACGACGACGTCGAGCCAACGGTTGAACTTGCGGCCGACCTCCCGTTCGTGCCCGACCACCTCGAACCCGCAGGCCTCGTGAAGGCGGATCGACGCCGTGTGGCCGCCCACGATGCGGGCGAACATCGCATGGAACCCGTACGTCTGACCGCTGCGGACGAGCTCCTCCAGCAGGGCCCGTCCGATCCCGCTGCTGCGGCGGCCCTGGTGGACGTACACCGAGTTCTCGACCGATGTCGAGTACGCAGGCCGAGGCCGGTACGGCGTGAGCGATCCGAACCCGACGACGACACCGTCGACCTCGGCGACCACGGCGGGATGTGCACCCGAGTGGGCGTCGATCCAGCGCAGCTGGTCGTCAGGGGTGCGGCGAACCATGTCGAACGTGTGCGTCGTGTGCTCGACCTCGAGGTTGTAGATCGCCCTGATCGCCTCGGCGTCCCGTCGCTCGACGAGGCGCAGGTGCAGGCCCTCTGGTCCCATGGTCGAACCCTATCCTCGGCCTGCCCGAGCGCCGGGGAGCTTTGGAGACCCGACCGGCCGGCGGGGCTTGCTATCCTGTCGTGGCCCGCCCCCTTAGCTCAGTCGGCAGAGCACTTCCATGGTAAGGAAGGGGTCTACGGTTCAAGTCCGTAAGGGGGCTCTCCACGATCGGCGGGTGACACCGGGGCAGTTCCGGGGGTCACCCGTTGCGTCGCGTGGAGCATGGCGGTGTAGCTCAGTCGGTCAGAGCACGCGGCTCATAATCGCGTTGTCGAGGGTTCGAGTCCCTCCACCGCTACTCCCGGTCAACGCAGTCATCACAACGCAGTGACATCTCAACGCAAAGGAGCGCTGGATTCCCATGGGTAAGCAGAAGTTCGAGCGGACGAAGCCGCATTTGAATATTGGTACGATTGGTCATATTGACCATGGGAAGACGACGTTGACGGCGGCGATTACGAAGGTGTTGTCGGAGCGGGTGTCGGGGGTGTCGTTTACGCCGTTTGATCAGATTGATAAGGCGCCGGAGGAGAAGGCGCGTGGTATTACGATTTCGATTGCGCATGTTGAGTATGAGACGGTGAATCGTCATTATGCGCATGTGGATTGTCCGGGTCATGCTGATTATATCAAGAACATGATTACGGGTGCTGCGCAGATGGATGGTGCGATTTTGGTGGTGGCGGCGACGGATGGTCCGATGCCGCAGACGCGTGAGCATGTGTTGTTGGCGCGGCAGGTGGGTGTTCCGGCGATTGTGGTTGCGTTGAATAAGTCGGATGCTGTGGATGATGAGGAGATTTTGGAGTTGGTGGAGCTTGAGGTGCGTGAGTTGTTGAACGCGTATGAGTTCCCTGGTGATGACATTCCGGTGGTTCGGGTGTCGGCGTTGCGGGCGTTGGAGGGTGATGCGGCGTGGTCGGATGCGATCATGTCGTTGATGGCGGCGGTGGATGAGGGGATTCCGGAGCCGGTTCGGGCGGTGGATTTGCCGTTCTTGATGCCGATCGAGGATGTGTTCACGATCACGGGTCGTGGGACGGTGGTGACGGGTCGTGTGGAGCGGGGGATTGTCCACACGGGTGATGAGGTGGAGATCGTCGGGATTCGGGCGACGACGAAGTCGGTGTGTACGGGTGTTGAGATGTTTCGGAAGTTGCTCGATGAGGGTCGGGCGGGTGACAACATCGGTGCGTTGTTGCGGGGTACGAAGAAGGATGATGTTGAGCGTGGTCAGGTTCTGGCGAAGCCGGGGTCGATTACGCCGCATACGGATTTTGTGGGGCAGGTGTACATTTTGTCGAAGGAGGAAGGCGGCCGTCATACGCCGTTTTTCAATAACTACCGTCCGCAGTTTTATTTCCGGACGACGGATATTACGGGGGCGTGTCAGTTGCCTGAGGGTGTTGAGATGGTGATGCCTGGTGATAACACGGAGATGAATGTGACGTTGATCAACCCGATCGCGATGGAGGATGGTCTCCGGTTCGCGATTCGTGAGGGTGGTCGTACCGTGGGTGCTGGGCGAGTCATCAAGATCCTCAAGTAATCGACGAGTCCAGCCCAGAGACGACGTGAGAGACCCAGAGCGCCCACGCGCTCCAGGCTCGGGTCGAGCGCTGGGCCGGCGAGGTGCGGGTAACGTTGAGCCCAGTGACCGAGTCTGAGGCGCCGGGTTCCGGGAATGGCCCGGAAGGCGATCATGCGCTGATCACGGCCGCTCGCGATGGCGACCGCTCGGCGTTCGAGGAGCTCGTGCGGCGTACGTACACCGAGACCTACACCCTCGCGGTGCGGCTCACCGGCAACCGCGAAGATGCGCACGACGTCGTGCAGGAGGCCTACCTGCGCGCCTGGCGAGGTCTGAAGTCGTTCCGTGGCGACGCGCTGTTCTCCACCTGGTTGTACCGGATCACCGCCAACACGGCGTACAGCCATGTCAACAAGCGCCGGCGCCACCGGTCGGTGCCGCTCGCCGAGCTCAGGACCGAGATCGCTGACGAGCGCTCGCCGAGCCCCGAGGAAAAGGCCGAGACGGCCGAGCTCCAGTCTCGCCTGGCCGAGGCCGTCGCCCAGCTCCCATCGAAGCTCCGCGCCGTGATGGTCCTCAAGGACGTGTACGGGCTGGCTCACGAGGAGATCGCCGATCAACTGGGCATCTCCGAGGCCGCGGCCAAGGTGCGCCTGCACCGAGCCCGTAAGCAGCTCCGAGACCTCCTGTACGACGATCGGCCCTCCAAGGAGACCGCGGAATGAAGTGCGACGAGGTCCAGGCGGTGCTCCCCGCGCTGCTCGACGCCGGTGGAACGCCCTCGCAGGAGGTACGCCTGCACATCGAGACGTGCCTGCGGTGCCAGGCCGATCTCGTGCGCTATCGCCGCATGCTCCGCGAGCTGCGCGAACTGCGGACGCGTTATCTCGAGCCGTCACCCGACGCCTTGTCGCGCACCCTGGTCAGCCTGTGGGAGGCCGGCGAGCAACGGGCCATCCGCTCCATGCTGACGGGGCGCCGGCTGGCATACCTCGCGGCCGTGGGCGGGCTCCTCGTCATCGCGGGGACCACCGTGACCCTGTTGGCGCTGCGGAGCCGCCGGCGAGCGCCCATCACCGGGGGCTGAGAGGCCCCGGGGATCGAGCCCGGGTTCGCTGGGGGCCCGGGGCGGTGACGCTGCTAACCTCAGCAAGTTCCCCTACTTCTGGGCGCCTTGTCGTGTCCTATCGCTGGGGGCGCACTCCCAGGGCAGTAGCTCAACTGGCAGAGCAGCGGTCTCCAAAACCGCAGGTTGGGGGTTCAAGTCCCTCCTGCCCTGCTCATCCGCCTCCCGAACGTTCCGTGGCCCGTCCCCGGAACGCGCGACTCCAACGAGGCGGTCCGACCGACGATCCCGAGGTGGGCTCGTGAACCGACAGACCAAGCGGATGATGAAGCGCCAGGAGTCGCTCGGGGGAGGCTCCTCCGAGCGACGGCGCCCGCCCGCGCCCGCCAACAAGAACGATCGAACCTCGGTGAGCGAGTACCTCGGGGAGGTCAAGGGCGAGCTGCGCAAGGTTGCGTGGCCGACCAAGCCCGAGGTCGTCAACTCGACGCTCATCGTCCTGGTCGCGGTCATCGTCATGACAGCCCTCATCTTCGGCTTCGACTGGACGTTCAGCCACCTCGTCTTCTGGCTGTACGAATGAGCGAGGCCCTCCCCGACGAGCTCGGCGACCCCCACGAGGACGACACGGTGGACCCTGTAGTCGAAGTAAGCACAGCATCTGACGACGCGGCGGAACATGCGCCCACCGACCTCGAGGCCGACGCTGCCGCCGACGACTCCGACGATGACGTCGAGATCATCGAGATCGTCGAGCTCACGGGCGATGCCGATCTGCTCGCCGTGTTCGACGACGAGCCGCCCCCTGCACCGCGCGAGCCGAGTCCGTACGATCGACCGGGCTCGTGGTACGTGGTGCACACCTACGCCGGCTACGAGAACAAGGTGAAGTCGAACCTCGAGAGCCGTGTCCGGTCGATGAACATGGAGGAGCGGATCTTCGAGGTCGTCATCCCCATGGAGGACGTCATCGAGTTCAAGGCCGGGCGCAAGGTGATCGTCCAGCGGAAGGTCTTCCCGGGCTACCTGTTGTGTCGCATGCGCCTCGATGACGACTCCTGGCGGGTGGTTCGTGACACACCCGGCGTCACCGGCTTCGTCGGCGGCGGAGCCAAGCCCACGTCTCTGTCACGGAAGGAGGTCGAGGCCATTCTCGGCGTCAAGATGGAGGCCGACGGCGTCACGCCCGAGAAGAAGGCCCGCCCGCGCCTCGAGTTCGAGGTTGGCGAGCAGGTCCGGGTGGTTGCCGGACCCTTCGCCGACTTCACTGGCGTCATTTCCGAGATCAACGTCGACCAGTCCCGCCTCAAGGTGCTGGTCAACATCTTCGGTCGTGAAACTCCCGTTGAGTTGGAGTTCGGCCAGGTTGCCAAGCTGTAATACCCATCCCGCCCGGATCACCTCGCCGGAGCGGAGCGTCCACCTTCTCGAGGGAGCCTGATGGCGAAGAAGCAAGTGACGGCGATCGTCCGGATCCAGATCACGGCGGGCAAGGCCACTCCGGCCCCGCCCGTCGGTACGGCTCTGGGCCCGCACGGCATCAACATCATGGAGTTCTGCAAGGCGTACAACTCGGCGACCGAGTCCCAAGCCGGGGCGGTCATCCCGGCGGAGATCACGATCTTCAACGATCGCTCGTTCACCTTCGTGACCAAGACTCCGCCCACGTCCTACCTCCTGCGGGTGGCGGCCGGGCTCGACCATGGTTCTGCGAATCCCCGCAAGGACAAGGTCGGCGCCGTCAGCCACGACCAGCTGCGTCAGATCGCCCAGACCAAGATGCCCGACCTCAACGCGATCGACCTCGACGGGGCCCTCGCGCAGATCTCGGGCACCGCACGGTCGATGGGCATCGACATCGTCGACTGACGACCGCACGCACGCGCCGCAGAGGCTGAGACGAGAACGAGGAGTCATCCCATGGTCCAGCAGGGCAAGAAGTACGTCGACGCCACGAAGCGTTACGACAAGCAGCATCTCCACCAGCCGGCCGAGGCGTTCGACCTCATCCGCACGCTGGCGAAACGGAACTTTGACGAGACCGTCGAAGTCGTCTTCAAGCTCGGCGTCGACCCCCGCAAGGCCGACCAGATGCTGCGAGGCACGATCTCGCTGCCCAGCGGTACCGGCAAGACGGTGCGGGTGGCGGTCTTCGCGACGGGCGAGAAGGCCCGAGAGGCCGAAGAGGCCGGGGCCGACCACGTCGGTCTCGACGAGCTCGTGAACCGGGTCCAGGGCGGTTGGTTCGACTTCGACATCGCCATCGCCACCCCCGATCTCATGGGTCAGGTCGGTCGCCTGGGCCGCGTGCTCGGTCCCCGGGGCCTCATGCCCAACCCCAAGACGGGCACCGTGACCGACGACGTCGCCAAGGCCGTTCGCGAGTTCAAGGGCGGCCGCGTCGAGTACCGCACCGACCGCTACGGGAATGTTCACACGGGTATCGGCAAGGTGAGCTTCGAGAGCGACGATCTCCTGACCAACTACTTCGCCGTGATGGACGAGCTCATGCGGGCCAAGCCGGCCGCATCCAAAGGCAAGTACGTGAAGGGCGTGGTGGTTTCCTCCACCATGGGCCCGGGCGTGAAAGTCGACCCCGCGGTTGCCGGCCGCCCCATCTGATTTCCCGGTTCGAGTCGCCCTGTTCGAGCCCAGTTCGTCGGACGGGGGCGGACTCAACTAGCGTTCCACCGCTCTTCCACACGCCGTAGACATCCGGTCCCGGGCCTCTCGATACGAGAGACGCCAGGGATAATGGGCTGGACCCACCGGACGAGGCCCGTTTCCAACGACCCTCCCGGTCCTCGGCGCGTGTGTCCAACCGCCCGGTTCACAACCGACCTGGAGTCCTGCCGTATGGAACGAACCCCCCGCCCCGCCAAGGTGGCGACGGTCGACGAGATCCGCGTCAAACTCGCAGCCTCGAGTGCCGCGCTCCTCACCGAGTACCGCGGCCTCACCGTGAAGAACCTGGCCGAGCTGCGGGCTGCGTTGCGTCCCAGCGGAGCCCAGTACAAGGTCTACAAGAACACGCTGGCCCGGCGAGCTGCCACCGAAGCTGGCCAGGAGGGCCTCGTCGATCTCCTCGTGGGGCCCACGGCCATCACCTTCGTGACCGGCGATCCCGTCGAAGCTGCCCGGGCGTTGCGGGAGTTCGCCAAGGGCTCGCCGGCCTTCTCCGTCAAGGGCGGATTGCTCGGCGGACGGGTGCTCAGCGCCCGCGATGTCAACGCGCTGGCCGACATCGAGCCTCGTCACGTCCTGCTGGCCAAGATCGCCGGAGCCATGCAGGCCCCGATGGTCAAGGCGGCCGGGCTGTTCCAGGCCTTCCCCCGGAACATGGCCTATGGCATCAAGGCCCTCATCGAAAAGCGGATCGCCGCCGGCGAGGCGCTTCCCGCCGCCGGCGATCCCGCCCCCGTCGACAGCGAGCTGGCTTCCGCCGCCGCCGAGGCGGCGGCCCCTGCCGCTGACAGCGAGCTGGCTTCCGTCGCTGCCGAGACGGCGCCCGTCGACAGCGAGGCCGCCCCCGTCGACAACGAGGCGGCCCCTGCCGCTGACAGCGAGGCGGCTCCTGCTGACGGCGAGGCGGCCCCCGCCGCTGACAGCGACCCGGCCCCCGCTTAGTCGTCACCGTCGATCCCGCCCACGTCCGTTCTTTCCGCTTTCCCTGTTCTCCACCGACTTCCCAACACCCCAGGAGGGTTCGCCGCCATGGCATCGATGAGCACCGCAGACCTGCTCGACATCTTCAAGAGCATGACGGTTCTGGAACTCAGCGAGTTCCTCAAGTCCTTCGAAGAGGAGTTCGGCGTCACCGCCGCTGCGCCCGTCGCCGTCGCCGCCGCCGGTGGCGGTGGTTCGGCCGCCGAGGCGCCCGCCGAAGAGGAAAAGGACGAGTTCGACCTCATCCTCCAGGCTGCCGGCGATCAGAAGGTCAAGGTCATCAAGACCGTCCGTGACCTCACCAGCCTGGGCCTCAAGGAGGCCAAGGACCTCGTCGACGGCGCGCCCAAGACCGTCCTCGAGAAGGTCTCGAAGGCCGACGCCGAGAAGGCCAAGGCTGCGTTCGAAGAGGTCGGTGCCCTCGTCGAGATCAAGTAATCGGCCGGTCGGCCGGTCGGTTGTCGAGGGTGCGGCCCGGCACATTGTCCCGCCTGCTCCTTGACGCACACCGTCGACCGCCGTATCGTCGCTCAGAAGCAGACTCCGCACCCGAACCGGTGTGCGATTCGACACACGAACTCACGCGACGCGCGATTGCGCCCGGCCCGCGGGCCGCGGCTATGCTTGCGTGTTGCCGTGCGCTTCTACCCCTGTCTGCCGACGTGTGGCGTCGACCGACGTGCTCTGTGTTCCCGCCGCGGTGACGATCGTTCCGCTGGCGTTTTGCGTCGCGCACTTGTGTGCGAGAAGGAGTGAGCATCTTGTCTCGTCCCGCGCTCCGGGAACGTTTCTCCTTCGCCAAGCTCCGTGAGGTCAGGGAACTCCCCAACCTCATCGAGGTGCAGCGAGAGTCTTTCGAATGGTTCATCAACGAGGGAATCGCCGAAGTCCTCGCCGACATCTCCCCGATCGAGGACTTCACCGGCACCCTCAAGCTCGAGCTCGCCGATCATGAGTTCGAGCCGCCGAAGTACTCCGAGACGGAGTGCCGCGAGAAGGACATGACCTACTCGCGGCCGCTGTTCGTCACGGCCCGCTTCATGAACGCCCAGACAGGCGAAATCAAGGAGCAGACGGTCTTCATGGGGGACTTCCCGATGATGACCGAGAAGGGCACGTTCATCATCAACGGCACCGAGCGTGTCGTCGTCTCCCAGCTCGTCCGCTCGCCGGGCGTCTACTTCGGGGTCAACCCCGACAAGACCAACCCCGAGAAGGACATCGTCGACGCCAAGATCATCCCGGCGCGCGGTGCCTGGCTCGAGTTCGAGGTCGACAAGAAGGACATCGTCTACGTCCGTGTCGACCGCAAGCGCAAGCAGCCCGTCAGCGTGCTGCTCAAGGCCCTCGAGTTCGGCGGCGAGACCGCCGACCCCGACGCCCTCCTCAACCTCTTCCTCGACGCCGATGGCGTCCCGTTCGAGTCGATGCGCAACACGCTCGACAAGGACTCGACCAACACCATCGAGGACGCGCTCCAGGACATCTACCGCAAGCTCCGTCCCGGTGAGCCCCCCACGGTCGAGGCCGCGCGGAGCCTCCTCGAGGGGCTGTTCTTCAACCCGAAGCGCTACGACCTGGCCAAGGTCGGCCGGCACAAGGTGAACAAGAAGCTGGGCGAGGAGCACGCCAAGCTGCAGTCCACCTTCGACGGGCTGGGTCTCGAGGCTCCCGGTGCTCGCGACTTCACGCTCACCCGGGCCGACATCCTCGCCACCGTCTCCTACATCGTGAAGCTCCACGCGCTCGAGGCCGACTACTGGGACGACGACATCGACCACTTCGGCAACCGCCGGGTGCGCTCGGTCGGCGAGCTGATCCAGAACCAGGTGCGCATCGGGCTCTCGCGTATGGAGCGCGTCGTCCGTGAGCGGATGACGACCCAGGACGTCGAGGCGATCACGCCCCAGACCCTCATCAACATCCGCCCCGTCGTGGCGGCCATCAAGGAGTTCTTCGGCTCCTCGCAGCTTTCGCAGTTCATGGACCAGACCAACCCGCTGGCCGGCCTCACGCACAAGCGGCGCCTGTCGGCCCTCGGGCCCGGCGGTCTCTCACGGGAGCGGGCCGGCTTCGAGGTCCGCGACGTGCACCCGTCGCACTACGGACGCATGTGCCCCATCGAGACACCCGAAGGTCCGAACATCGGGCTCATCGGCTCGCTGGCCTCGTTCGCCCGGGTGAACCGGTTCGGCTTCATCGAAACGCCGTACCGGACCGTCGACAACGGCCGCGTCACCGACGAGATCTTGTACCTCGCGGCCGACGACGAGGACCGCTACGTCATCGCCCAGGCCAACGCCCAGTTGGAGGACGATGGCCGTTTCGCCGGCGATCGCGTGCTCGTGCGCACCCGCAAGGGCCAGATCGCCTACGTCGAGCCCGAGCGCGTCGACTACATGGACGTCTCGCCCAAGCAGATCGTCTCGGTCGCGACCTCGCTCATCCCGTTCCTCGAGCACGACGACGCCAACCGGGCCCTCATGGGCTCGAACATGCAGCGCCAGGCCGTGCCGCTGGTGCGGGCCGAGGCCCCCTACATCGGGACCGGTGTCGAGGCCCGGGCGGCGCAGGACGCCGGCGATCTGATCCTCGCTCGCGGTGCCGGCGTGGTCATCGAGGTCACCGGCGACGCGATCGTCGTCGACTACGACGATCCCAAGCTCAAGCGGGTCACGCACCGGCTGAACAAGTTCCGCCGGTCCAACCAGGACACGTGCATCAACCAGAAGCCGCTCGTGTACGAGGGCGATGTCGTCGAGAGCGGGGCGGTCCTCGCCGACGGCCCGTCCACCCAAAAGGGTGAGCTCGGTCTGGGCAAGAACCTGCTCGTGGCCTTCATGCCCTGGGACGGTCACAACTTCGAGGACGCCATCATCATCTCCGAGCGCCTCGTGCGCGACGACGTGCTGACCTCGATCCACATCCAAGAGCACGAGATCGACGCCCGCGACACCAAGCTCGGCGCCGAGGAGATCACCCGTGACATCCCGAACCTCTCCGACGAGATCCTGAAGGACCTCGACGAGCGCGGCATCATCCGCATCGGCGCTGAGGTTGGCCCCGGCGACGTGCTCGTGGGCAAGGTCACGCCCAAGGGCGAGACCGAGCTCACCCCCGAGGAGCGGATCCTCCGAGCCATCTTCGGTGAGAAGGCCCGGGAGGTCCGCGACACGTCGCTCAAGGTGCCCCACGGCGAGACCGGCAAGGTCATCGACGTCCGGGTGTTCTCTCGTGAGGACGGCCACGAGCTCCCGCCGGGCGTGAACCAGCTCGTGCGGGTCTACGTGGCCCAAAAGCGCAAGATCTCCGAGGGCGACAAGCTCGCCGGTCGTCACGGCAACAAGGGCGTCATCTCCAAGATCCTCCGGGTCGAGGACATGCCGTACCTGGCCGACGGGAGCCCCGTCGACATCATCTTGAACCCGCTCGGCGTGCCCAGCCGCATGAACGTCGGGCAGGTTCTCGAGGCCCACCTGGGGTACGCGGCCATGCATGGCTGGAAGGGCCAGGGCCAGCGGCCGGCGTTGACCACCAAGACCCGTCCCACCACCGATCCGGCCGTATGGATCAACACGCCCGTGTTCGACGGTGCCCACTACGACGAGGTCGACCCGGCAGGCAAGGTGCCGACGATCAAGCAGATCTTCACCGACCTGCACCCCGACGGCGCTGACGGAACGCACCTCATCGGCAACGACGGCAAGACGATGCTCTACGACGGGCGCAGCGGCGAGCCCTTCGACAAGGAGGTCACCGTCGGGTACGTCTACATCCTGAAGCTGGCCCACCTCGTCGACGACAAGATCCACGCCCGCTCGACCGGCCCCTACTCCATGATCACCCAGCAGCCCCTGGGTGGTAAGGCGCAGTTCGGTGGTCAGCGATTCGGTGAGATGGAGGTGTGGGCCCTCGAGGCGTACGGCGCGGCCTACGCCCTCCAGGAGCTGCTCACCATCAAGTCCGACGACGTGCTCGGTCGCGTGAAGGTCTACGAGGCCATCGTCAAGGGCGAGAACATCCCCGAACCCGGGATCCCCGAGAGCTTCAAGGTGTTGATCAAGGAGATGCAGGCCCTGTGTCTCAACGTCGAGGTGCTCTCGACGACCGGTGACGAGATCGAGATGCGAGAGCTCGACGAAGAGGCCTTCCGGGCCGTCGAGGAGCTCGGGATCGACCTGTCACGGCCTGAGCGCGGCACCGACGACGAGGACGAGCGTCGCCGTCAACCGGCATTCTGATCCCGCCCGGTTCTCGCCCGGTTCCGCTCGGTTCTCGCGTACCCCCGACCAGAGCTGACGACCACTTCCGATACGGAAAGAGGCAGCACCTTGCTCGACGTCAACGACTTCAGTCAGCTGCGCATCAGCTTGGCCTCGGCCGAGCAGATCCGGCAGTGGTCCAACGGTGAGGTCAAGAAGCCCGAGACCATCAACTACCGCACGCTCAAGCCCGAGAAGGACGGCTTGTTCTGCGAGAAGATCTTCGGTCCCACCAAGGACTGGGAGTGCTACTGCGGCAAGTACAAGCGCGTGCGCTTCAAGGGCATCATCTGTGAGCGCTGTGGCGTCGAGGTGACGCGCTCGAAGGTCCGGCGCGAGCGCATGGGCCATATCGAGCTGGCGGCACCCGTCACCCACATCTGGTACTTCAAGGGCGTTCCGTCGCGCTTGGGCTACCTCCTCGACGTGGCGCCCAAGAGCCTCGAGAAGGTCATCTACTTCGCGGCGCACGTCATCACCTCGATCGACGTGGAGAAGCGCACCAAGGACCTCCCCGAGCTCGAGGCCGCGATGCGGGCCGAGATCGCCGACATCGAGCGCGAGCGCGACCTCGATATCGAGAAGCGCTTCCAGGAGCTCGAGGGCGAGTTGGCCTCGATGGAGGAGAAGGGCGCCAAGGACTCGGAGCTGAACAAGCTCCGCCGCGGCTCCGAGCGCGACATCGGCGATGCCCGTGAGCGCGCCGACGCCGAGATCTCCCAGCTCCAGTTGGTCTACGACACCCTCCGCAGCCTGAAGCCGAAGATGCTCATCGACGACGACCGCGTGTGGCGCGAGCTCGCCGATCGTTACCACGAGTACTTCACCGGGGGCATGGGTGCCGAAGCCGTCAAGGACCTCATCTCCCGCATGGACCTCGACACCGAAGAGGTCTTCCTCCGCGAGACGATCGCCACCACGAAGGGCCAGCGCAAGCTCAAGGCCATCAAGCGGCTCAAGGTGATCTCGGCGTTCAACCGCCGGGGACCCGACGGCCGTCACGTGAACACCCCGGCCTCGATGATCCTCGACTGCGTCCCCGTGATCCCGCCCGACCTGCGCCCCATGGTCCAGCTCGACGGTGGCCGCTTCGCCACCTCCGACCTGAATGACCTGTACCGTCGGGTGATCAACCGCAACAACCGCCTCAAGCGTCTGCTCGACCTCGGGGCGCCTGAGATCATCGTCAACAACGAGAAGCGGATGCTTCAGGAAGCCGTCGACGCGTTGTTCGACAACGGCCGACGCGGCCGTCCCGTCACCGGGCCCGGCAACCGGGCGCTCAAGTCGTTGTCCGACATGCTCAAGGGCAAGCAGGGCCGGTTCCGCCAGAACCTGCTCGGCAAGCGCGTCGACTACTCGGGTCGTTCGGTCATCGTGGTCGGGCCCCAGTTGCGCCTGCACCAGTGCGGCCTGCCCAAGCAGATGGCCCTCGAGCTGTTCAAGCCCTTCGTCATGAAGCGCCTCGTCGACCTCGAGTACGCGCAGAACATCAAGTCGGCCAAGCGGATGGTCGAGCGCGCCCGTATCCAGGTGTGGGACGTGCTCGAAGAGGTCATCAAGGAGCACCCGGTCTTCCTCAATCGGGCGCCCACCCTGCACCGTCTCGGCATCCAGGCGTTCGAGCCGGTTCTGGTGGAGGGCAAGGCCATTCAGATCCATCCGCTGGTGTGCGCGGCGTTCAACGCCGACTTCGACGGCGACCAGATGGCGGTGCACCTCCCGTTGTCGGCCGAGGCCCAGGCCGAAGCCCGCATCCTCATGCTCTCGGCGCACAACATCTTGTCGCCGGCCCATGGGCGTCCGATCGCCGTACCCTCGCAGGACATGGTGATCGGCGCGTACTACCTGACCGAGTTCCAGACCGGTGTCCTCGGCGAGGGCCGGATCTTCTCGTCGCTGGCCGAGGCGATCATGGCCTACGACGATCCCGATCCGGCATGGCGTCTGGCGCTGCACGCCGAGATCTCGGTCCGCATGTCGGCCGACCGCTTCCCCGAGGAGCTCTTTCCCGAAGGCACCTCCATCGTCAAGCGACGCTTCGAGCGTGACGGCGAGCCGATGGTTCTGGTCACCACCACGATCGGTCGCCTCCTCTTCAACGAAGCGTTCCCGGCCGACTTCCCGTTCGAGGACGGCGTGCTCAAGAAGAGCGGCCTCACGCAGATCGTGAGCCGCCTGATCGACCGCTACCCCCTCTCCACGGTCGCCGACAGCCTCGACAAGGTGAAGACCCTGGGCTTCCGCTTCGCCACCCGGGCCGGGCTCACGATCTCCATGGAGGACGTGAAGACTCCCGCGGGCAAGGCGGCCATCCTCGAGAAGTACGAGAAGGAAGCCGACAAGGTCGAGCGCAACTACGGCATGGGGCTCATCACCGACTCCGAGCGCCAGGAACTCGAGATCGACCTGTGGCAGAAGGCCACCTTCGAGGTCCAGCAGGCCATGGAAGAGGTCATGAAGGGCGACCGCTTCAACCCCATCGAGATGATGGTGGGCTCGGGCGCCCGAGGCAACATCACCCAGGTGCGTCAGATCACCGGTATGCGCGGCCTCGTGGCCAACCCTCGAGGCGAGATCATCCCCCGGCCGATCAAGTCGAACTTCCGTGAAGGCCTCTCGGTCCTGGAGTACTTCATCTCCACCCACGGTGCCCGCAAGGGTCTCGCCGACACCGCGTTGCGGACGGCCGACTCGGGCTACCTGACCCGTCGACTCGTCGACGTGTCGCAGGAGCTCATCGTCCGTGAGGACGACTGTGGCACCAGCCGGGGCCTGTGGGTCGACCTCGTCATGGACGAGCTTGACCCCATGGGCAAGCTCGTGCACCGGCGGCTGTCGGAGCGTGAGGTGGAGACCCGGATGCTCGGTCGTGTCGTCGCCGACGACCTCGTGCTCGGCAGCGAGGTCATCACCGCCGGCACCTACGTCGATTTCACGATGCTGCCCACCATCACCGCAGCGACCGACGTCACGCGCGCCCGGGTGCGCTCGGTGCTCACCTGCGAGACCGTCTACGGCGTCTGTGGCATGTGCTACGGCTGGTCGCTGGCCACGGGTCGGTCGGTCGAGCTCGGCGAGGCCGTCGGCATCATCGCGGCACAGTCGATCGGCGAGCCCGGAACCCAGCTCACCATGCGGACGTTCCACACCGGCGGCGTCGCGGCCCGGCAGTCGGAGTCGCAGGACATCACCGCCGGTCTCCCGCGGGTGGTCGAGCTCTTCGAGGCCCGTACCCCCAAGGGCAAGGCCATCCCGGCCCGAGCCTCGGGGATCGTCCACATCGGCGAGGACGAGAAGGGCCAGCGCACCATCACGGTCATCAGCGACGATGGCGCGGAGGAGACCTTCTCGTGTTCGCCGTTCGCTCCTGTCGCCGTGAAGGAGGGCCAGTCGGTCGAGGCCGGTCAGCGTCTCGTCGGCGACGAGAAGTCGCCGCTCGATCCCAAGGAGATCCTCGAGATCCAGGGCGTTCGCGAGACCCAGCGGTACCTCACCGACGAGGTCCAGAAGGTCTACCGCGACCAGGGCGTGTCGATCCACGACAAGCACATCGAGGTCATCGTCCGTCAGATGCTCCGACGGGTGGCGGTCTCGGAGTCCGGCGATTCGTCGTTCCTGCCCGGTGAGAAGGTCGACGCTCGGCGGTTCACCGCCGAGAACAAGCGTCTCGTCGAGGAGGGCCAGCGTCCCGCCGAGGGCCGTCCCGAGCTCATGGGTATCACCAAGGCGTCGCTCGCCACCGACTCCTGGCTCTCGGCCGCGTCGTTCCAGGAGACCACGCGGGTGCTCACCGAGGCGGCCATCGAAGGCCGCAACGACCCGCTCCTGGGCCTCAAGGAGAACGTGATCATCGGCAAGCTGATCCCCGCGGGGACCGGCATGCCTCGGTACCGTGACGTCGAGACGATGGCGCCCGACTACGAGCCCCTCGCCTTCTACTCGTCCGACCACGGCGACGACGATCTCGCAGACTGGCTGCGCCTGTCGACCGAAGCACGCGACGCGAGTCACCCCGGTGCCCTCGTGCACTCGGGTAACGGCGACGTTCCCGCGACCGGCAACGACGAGTTCGGGATCGGTTGAGGCCCGAAACCCCCAGCTTGCCCAGACTCCCATCTTCCACATAGATTGACCAGCCGGCTGTCGGCCTCGATGGCCGATCGATCCATGCGAATTCCGCAGGCGAGGACAGCGTGCCCACGATTCAGCAACTCGTCCGTCAGGCGCGGACGTCAAAGAACACCAAGACCAAGACCGCTGCGCTCAAGGGTTCCCCCCAGCGCCGTGGAGTGTGCACCCGCGTGTACACCGCAACGCCCAAGAAGCCCAACTCGGCGCTGCGCAAGGTGGCCCGAGTGCGCCTCACGAGCGGTGTCGAGGTCACGGCGTACATCCCCGGTGAGGGTCACAACCTGCAGGAACACTCGATCGTGCTGGTTCGTGGCGGTCGTGTGAAGGATCTCCCGGGAGTCCGGTACAAGATCATCCGCGGCTCCCACGACGCCAGCGGCGTCCGCGACCGGAAGCAGGCTCGGAGCCGCTACGGCGCCAAGCTCGACAAGAAGAAATAACCGGGCGCGTCAGTTCGCGCCGAGAGGGAGAACCCCGCTATGCCCCGGAAGGGTCCCGCACCCCGCCGTGATCTCATGCCCGACCCGATCTATCGATCGGTGCTCGTGACCCAGGTCGTGAACAAGATTCTCCTCGCCGGCAAGCGCTCGGTCGCTGAGTCGATCGTCTACGAGGCCCTGAAGGTGATCGCCGAGAAGACGAGCGGTGATCCGCTCCAGACCCTCAAGCGGGCGATCGACAACGTCAAGCCGCAGCTCGAGGTTCGCAGCCGACGTGTCGGTGGCGCGACCTACCAGGTTCCGGTCGAGGTACGCCCCCGGCGGGCCACGACCCTGGCCATCCGCTGGGTCGTCGGGTACGCCCGTCAGCGCCGTGAGCGGACGATGGCGCTGCGCTTGGCCAACGAGCTCCTCGACGCGAGCAACGGCGTCGGCGCCGCGGTGAAGCGCCGTGAGGACATGCACAAGATGGCTGAGTCGAACAAGGCGTTCGCCCACTATCGGTGGTAGATCGGTAGCTCGCACAGTGAGTACGTGCGGGCCACCGGGACCCGCGACACCGGCCGGGCGCTCAGCCCGGCCGTTTGCCTGACCGAGCAGAGCTGTCGAGGCGACGGCCCAGCCACAATCCCTGAGGTAGAGACGCATGGCGGAAAAGAAGGGCTCCAGTATCCGCGAATTCCCGCTGGCGCGGACGCGCAACATCGGGATCATGGCGCACATCGATGCGGGCAAGACCACCACGACCGAACGCATCCTGTACTACACGGGCCGTACCTACAAGATCGGCGAGGTCCACGAGGGCGCCGCCGTCATGGACTGGATGCCCCAAGAACAAGAGCGCGGCATCACCATCACCAGCGCGGCAACCACCTGCCGGTGGCGTGACTGCTGGATCAACATCATCGACACACCGGGCCACGTCGACTTCACCATCGAGGTCGAACGCTCGCTGCGAGTGCTCGACGGCGCCGTGGCGCTCTTCGATGCCGTGGCGGGTGTGGAGCCCCAAACCGAGACGGTGTGGCGCCAGGCCAACAAGTACAACGTCCCCCGGATGTGCTTCATCAACAAGATGTATCGCATCGGCGCCGACTTTTTCCGCACGCTGGAGATGATCAAGAACCGGCTCGAAGCGGTCGTCGCGGTGATCCAGCTCCCGATCGGCGTTGAGGCCGACTTCCTCGGTGTGGTCGACCTGATCGACATGCGAGCGCTCGTATGGGACGAGGGCATGGGCGAGGACTTTCACGAGGAGCCCATTCCCGCCGACCTCATGGCCGATGCCGCGCATTGGCGCCACGAGCTCGTCGACGTGCTCTCCCAGTTCGACGAGAACATCCTCGAGAAGTACGTCGGCGAGCAGGAGATCACCGCTGGCGACCTCAGGGTCGCGCTCCGTCACGCCACGATCTTCTCCGGTGTGGTGCCGATCCTCTGCGGCACGGCGTTCAAGAACAAGGGCGTGCAGCCCCTTCTCGATGCCGTCGTCGACTACCTCCCGAGTCCTCTCGACATCCCGCCCGTGGTCGGCACCGACCCCCGCGATCCCGAGACCAGCTTTGAGCGCAAGGTCGACGACTCCGAGCCGTTCGCCGCCCTGGCCTTCAAGATCATGAGCGACCCCTACGTCGGCAAGCTCACGTACTTCAGGGTGTACTCGGGCTCGCTGCCGTCGGGCTCGGCGGTGATGAACACCGTCAAGGGTCGCAAGGAACGTGTCGGGCGCATCCTCCAGATGCACGCCAACCACCGCGAGGACAAAGAGGCCGCCTTCACCGGCGACATCGTGGCTGCCGTGGGGCTCAAGGTCACCACGACCGGAGACACGATCTGCGATCCCGACCATCCGATCATCCTCGAACGCATGGAGTTCCCGGAGCCGGTGATCTCGGTCGCCATCGAACCCCGTACCAAGAACGACCAGGACAAGCTGGGCAAGGCCCTCGGCGCGTTGTCGGACGAGGACCCCACGTTCCAGGTTCGGTCCGACGAGGAGACCGGCCAAACGGTCATCTCCGGCATGGGCGAGCTCCATCTCGAGATCCTCGTCGACCGGATGATGCGGGAATTTGGCGTCGAAGCCAACGTCGGCAAGCCCCAGGTTGCGTACCGCGAGACCATCAAGAACGCCGTGCACAAGGTCGAGGGACGCTATGTGCGTCAGACCGGTGGCCGGGGCCAGTACGGGCACTGCTACATCAGCCTGGAGCCCACCGGTCCTGGGGGAGGGTTCGAGTTCGTCGACAAGATCGTCGGTGGGACCGTCCCTCGTGAGTACGTCTCAGCGGTGAACGCCGGTATTCAGGAGGCTCTCCAGAACGGTGTGCTTGCCGGCTACCCGATGGTCGACGTCCGGGCCACGATCACCGACGGTTCGACCCACGACGTCGACTCCTCCGAGATGGCATTCAAGATCGCGGGATCGTTGGCGCTCAAGGATGCCGCCCGCAAGGCCAAGCCGGTGTTGCTCGAGCCGATCATGGCCGTCGAGGTCGTCACCCCCGAAGAGCACATGGGTGACGTGATCGGCGATCTCTCTGCTCGCCGCGGCAAGATCGGCGGCATGGAGCAGCGGGGCAACGCGCAGGTCGTGCGGTCCCAAGTCCCCCTGGCCGAGATGTTCGGCTATGCTACCGACCTTCGATCGCGCACCCAGGGGCGCGCGACGTACACGATGCAGTTCGACTGCTACCAGCAGGTTCCCGAGTCGATCAGTCGAGAGATCATCGCTCGGGTCCGCGGTGAGTAGCAGTACGCAACCCCGTCCCCCTTCCGAAAGACCAGTCAGAGGGCACCGCCATGGGTAAGCAGAAGTTCGAGCGGACGAAGCCGCATTTGAATATTGGTACGATTGGTCATATTGACCATGGGAAGACGACGTTGACGGCGGCGATTACGAAGGTGTTGTCGGAGCGGGTGTCGGGGGTGTCGTTT
>JANLSK010000271.1:0-15509 GCA_031362415.1 Actinomycetes bacterium
AGGAGCTCGGGCCCGATCCGTCGGATGCGACGCCGAGCGGTCCGAGCGCGCGAACGGTGGTCCCTGTGCAGATCGTGGCCGCACAACACCTGAGCGTCGATGTGCACCATCACCAGTGGACGGTGCCCGCCCGCCGAGGCGGCGTCGGTCGGATCGCCGAGTCGACTCCCGAGGTAGTGCACAGCCAGACGCAGCACATCGGAGCTGACGGGATCTGTTCCATCACTGGCCCTTCCTGACGTCGGGACTCACGGGACCGAGTCGGACATCATGATGCCAGCCTCCGCGTGCTCGCCGGACGCAGGCGAGCCCGGGCGGCGCAGCAACAGCAGCACCGCCGGTACGCTCGGTCCCATGGGAGAACATGCTGAGCTGCTCGCCCGCCACCGGGGTGTGATGCCGTCGTGGCTGAGCCTCTACTACGACGATCCCATCGAGATCGTGACGGGCCGGGGCTGTCGGGTCGTCGACGGCGAGGGGCGCGAGTATCTCGACTTCTTCGGCGGCATCCTCACCACCATGTCGGGCTACGCGGTCCCCGAGGTGGTCGAGGCGGTTCGCGAGCAGGCCGGGCGCATGATGCACACCTCGACCCTGTACCTCATACGCCCCATGGTCGAGCTGGCCGAGCTCATCGCCTCGCTGGCGCCCATGCCCGACGCCCGAGTGTTCTTCACCACGTCCGGCACCGAGGCCAACGATGCTGCGCTCCTCATGGCCTCGAGCTACCGCCGCAGCAACCAGGTTCTCGCGCTGCGAAACAGTTATCACGGTCGGTCGTTCGCCACCATGGGCGTCACCGGTCAGCGAGCCTGGTCGCCCACGAGCCTCTCGCCGTTCAACGTGAGCTACGTCTACAACGGCTATCGGTTCCGTTCGCCGTGGGGCGATCTCGAGGACGCCGAGCTCATCGAGGCTTGCACCGCCGACCTCCGCAACGTCATCGAGACCACAACCTCGGGCGATGTCGCCTGCTTCATCGCCGAGCCGGTGCAAGGCGTCGGCGGATTCGTGGTGCCGCCCGACGGGTTCTTCGCCAGCATGAAGAAGGTGCTCGACGAGCACGAGATCCTGCTGATCTCCGACGAGGTGCAGACCGGCTGGGGCCGTACCGGCGACCACTTCTGGGGGATCCAGGCTCACGACGTCCTCCCCGATCTCGTCACCTTCGCCAAAGGCCTCGGCAACGGGCTCACCATTGCCGGCGTCGTGGGACGGGCCGAGGTGATCAACTCCATCGGGGCCAACTCCATCTCCACCTTCGGCGGCAACCCGCTGGTGTGCGCCGGGGCGCTGGCGAACCTCCGCTATCTGCTCGACCACGATCTCCAGGGCAATGCCCGCCGGATGGGCGCTCGGCTACGAGCACACGTCGAGCCGCTCGTAGCCGAGCTCTCGGCCGTGGGCGACGTGCGCGGTCTGGGCCTGATGCTGGCCGTCGAGTTCGTGCACCCGAGCGACGGTCGCACACCCGACCCCAGCGCGGCAGCGGCCGTCCTCGAAACCACCAGGGCCAACGGCCTCCTCGTCGGCAAGGGCGGCACGCACGGCAACTGCATCCGGGTCGCTCCGCCCATGTGCGTGACCGAGGCCGAGATCGACGAGGGCGCAACCATCCTCGCCGCAGCCGTGCGTTCCGTCGCGTCGACGCTTGGGTGACGGGCGCCACCACGAGCCCTTCCGGTCAGCCCGCAGCGCGGTCGAGCTCGGCCACGAGCTTCTTCGGAGCCAGGATCCGGTAGCTCTCGGTGATGAGCTCGGCCACCTCGTCGCCGTCGGTGGCCTCGTCGAGGATCATGCCGACGATGTCGGGGAACCACACCGGCTTGAAGAACGGATGACCGGCGTTGCTGAGCGCGTCGAGCTCGGGGGGTGCCGAGCGGAACGTCACCACGATCGTCGGGCCATCGGAGCCGACAGCGCGGGCGTAGGCTGGAGGCCAGCCGCCGTCGATGAGGAGCACGTGGGCGAACGTGTGCGTACGGATGCGCCAACGCGTGCCCACCCAGGCCTGTTCCTCGTAGGCCTCGGGCAGCGCCAGGCACACCGATCGCAGCGCGGCGACGATCTCGGCGGGCACAGCCCTCTCATGGGCGGCGGCCATCGGATGCACTCGGCCAGTCAGCCAGGGTGGCAGGCAGCGAGGGTGCCCGTCAGCCCGTCAGGCTCTGATGCGACGAGACCTCGTAGCGGTTGACGTCGGCACCGATCATCCCGATCTCGCCCAGCCAGGCCATGAACCCGTTGTAGGTGTCGGTCGAGCAGTGCGCGGTGAAGGCATCGTCGCTCGCCCAGTGCTCGAAGATGCGGAACGAGCCGGGCTCCGACACGTCCTCGGCGTACCCGTAGCCGAGACAGCCGTCCTCGCTCACCGACGCCGCGGCAACCGTGCGCATCTGGGCGTGGCACTCCGCGCTGCGGGCGGGGTCGAACTTCATGTAGCCGGAGATGATGAACACGCGGAACCTCCTGGAAGGGAGCCGCAGCATAGATTCCGCCGATGGAGACCGAGCGGCTGAGCCGTCGAGCCGTGCAGGTGATGATCTGCGGCTCGCTGTGCAGCTTCCAGTCGGCCGTCAACCTGTCGATCATGAACGTGGCCTTCCCCGATCTCCAGGCCTCGTTCTCCGATCAGCCCCGGTCGACGCTGTCGTGGGTTCTCAACACCTACACCATCGTGGCCGCCGCGATCCTCATCCCCTTGGGAGTGCTGGCTGATCGGGTGGGAAGAAAGCGCGTGCTGATGGTCGGCCTCGCCGCATTCACGATCGGCTCCGCTTTGGGTGCGCTCGCTCCAAGCATCTCCGTGCTGATCGTCGCCCGGGTGCTCCAGGCCATCGGCGGCTCGGCCATCACGCCGGCGTCGGTCGCGCTCATCCTCAACGAGGTCCCGGCCAGTCGGCGCACGACGGCCATCGCGGTCTGGGGCGGGATCGGCTCCGCTGCCGCTGCGCTGGGGCCTTCACTCGGCTCGGTGATCGTCGACGCGGGTGGGTGGCGCTGGGCGTTCTGGGTGAGCGTGCCGTTGGGTGTGAGCGCGATCGCCATGGGAATACCGGTGTTCCGGGAGTCGCGCGATCCCGATGCTCGCGAGATGCCCGACCTGGCGGGGGCCATCCTGCTCATGGCCGGCATGGGGGGCATCACCCTCGGCGTGGTACAGAGCCCACGCTGGGACTGGCTGTCGGCTCGGACCCTGGGCTCGATCGTCATCGGCCTGGCCCAGCTCGGCGCGCTGGTGTGGCGCTCGTCGCGTGTGTCCAATCCCATGCTCGATCTGAGCTTGTTCCGGTACCCCACCGTGCGGCGCAGCGCCCTGGGCTCGACCGTGTTCGGGATCGGCTTCTTCGCCATGTTCTTCGGTGCGGTGCAGTTCCTGCGCTTTGCCTGGGACTACCCGATCACCAAGGCGGGACTGCTGTTCACGCCGGTGTCGGTCACCATCGCCTGCGTGTCGGCGTTCGCCGGCCGCGGCGCCGAGCGTTTCGGTCATCGGCGGATGATCACCATCGGCGGCAGCGTCTTCTCGGCCGGCGCGATCTGGCTCACGGCCCTGCTGTCCGACGAGCCCGACCTCCGCGTCTGGTTGACGGGGATCGTGGTCATGGGGTTGGGATCAGGGCTCGCCTGGCCGGCGATCCACGGATTGAGCGTGGTCGGCATCCCCGTGCAGATGTTCGCCGCGGCCACGAGCGTCAACCAGACCTTCCAGCGCGTCTCAACCGTGCTCGGGGTGGCGATCACCATCTCGCTCACCGAGTCGTGGACGACCGGCGACGGCGTCGGCGCCTACCGGAGTGCGTTCGGACTCATGGCCGGCGCGGGGATCGCCGTCGTGGTGGTGGGGTCGCTCCGAGCGCCGCCGACCTCGTCCCGAGACGACGCCTTCGCTACGCTACGGTAGCGTAGCGAATCCTTGCATCACTCGTGAGGACGGTCTTCTCCCGGCCTCGTCCAACTCGTCGGAGGCAGTATGCAGCGGTCCCCCGAAGCCATATATGCCAAGCGCTGGCTGATTCTTTCAGTCTTGTGCCTGAGCCTGGTGATGGTCGTCGTCGCCAACTCGTCACTGAACGTCGCCATCCCGGCGCTCTCGCGCGAGCTCGGTGCGTCGTCGTCCGAGCTCCAGTGGATCATCGATGCCTACGCCATCGTCTTCGCCGGCCTCCTCCTGTTCGCCGGCGCCCTGGGCGATCGCTTCGGACGCAAGGGAGCCATGCAGATCGGGCTCGTGCTCTTCGGTCTGGGCACCACCGTCGCCACCCTGGCCGATTCGCCCGGCCAGCTCATCGCCTGCCGCGCCGCCATGGGCGTGGGCGCGGCCTTCGTGATGCCGGGGACCCTCAGCATCCTCGCCACCGTGTTCCCAGCGCAGGAGCGGGCCAAGGCCATCGCCATCTGGGCGGCTTTCGCCGGCGCCGGCGGCGCGCTCGGGCTGTTGCTCTCGGGCTTCCTGCTCGACCACTTCTGGTGGGGCTCGATCTTCTTCATCAACATTCCCTTGGTGATCGTCGCTCTGGCCTCAGGCGCGCTGATCCTGCCTACCTCGCGCGATCCCAGCCAGGCCCGATTCGACGTGCCCGGTGCCGTGCTCTCGATCCTCGGCCTGGGCTCGCTCATCTACTCCATCATCGAGGGCCCGGAGAAGGGCTGGCTCACCGCCGAGACGTTGGGGCTGATGGCCGTCTCGGTCGCAATCATCACGGTGTTCATCGTGTGGGAGCGGCGCTGCGCCCATCCGATGCTCGACCTGTCGCTGTTCTCGAACCGGTCGTTCACGGTGGGTTGCTCCACGATCTTCCTCGGGTTCATGGCCATGCTGGGCATGTTCTTCGTGGTGAGCCAGTATCTCCAGTCGGTGCAGGGTCACTCGCCGTTCAACACCGGTGTGCGACTCCTGCCGTTCACCCTGGCGATGATGGTGGCGGCGCCCCGCTCGGCGGCGCTCGTCGAGCGTCTCGGCGCCCGGCGGGTCGTGACCACGGGGCTGATCTTCAATGCCGTTGGTCTGGCCATTCTGGGAACCCTCGCCGCCGACAGCTCCTATCTCCACTTCATGGCCGGCGGGATCATGATGGGCGCGGGTATGGGCCTCACGATGCCGCCGTCGACGGGGGCGATCATGACGTCCCTCCCTCTGGGGAAGGCCGGCGTGGGCTCGGCCGTCAACGACACCACCCGCGAGGTCGGCATCGCCGTGGGCGTGGCCGTGATCGGCAGCATCGTGTCGTCGCGCTACCGCAGCTCCCTGGGCGACCTCGACCGCTTCGGCGTTCCCGCCGAGGTGAGCGCCGCAGCGCGAGAGGGTGTCTCAAGGGCGGTATTGGCCGCCGGCCAGCTCCCCGACAGCGTGCCCGGCGGACGGGAGCTCGTGGAGGCCGCCCGGAGCGCGTTCATGGACGGCATGCACGCGGCCATGTTCGCGGCCGCGGCGATCACCGTCGTGGCCGCCGTGCTCGCCAGTCGCTTCATGCCCGACCGGCCGACCGTCGTCGCCGCTACGAGCACGACCCCGAGCACCGCCGGAGCGGACGCCGACAACACATCCACCGCCAGCGCCCCCAGCGCCACCACGGTGGAGCCGGGCTGATGGCGGGGCGCTCTGCGCAGACAGGGACCCGAGAGTCAGCGGCTCCGCAGACAGTCGCCGACACAAGTGATCGCGATCCCCGGGTGGCCCGGTCACGGGCCGCCGTCCTCTTGGCCACCCTCGAGCTGCTCACCGAGCTCGGCTTCGCGGCCACGAGCATCGAGGGAGTTGCGACCCGCTCGAGGGTGGCCAAGACCACCATCTACCGCCATTGGAACAGCCGGGCCGAGCTCGTCGTCGACGCCGTCCGCAGCGCCACCGAGCCGCATCCGATTCCCACGACGGGCAACCTGCGGACCGATCTGCTCACGTTCATCGAGCATCTCGCCGACCGGCTCCGTGGGGGCCGGCTGGCCGGGCTGTTACCCACGCTCGTCGACGCCGCAGCCCGCGATCCCGAGATCGACGTGCTGTATCACGAGCTCATCGCCGAACGGCGCCAGCCCGTGCGGATGCTCATCGAGGCCGCGATGGGCGATGGCCGACTCGCTCGCACCGTCGACGCCGAGCTGCTCGCCGACATCCTCGTGGGGCCGCTGTTCGTTCGCCTGCTCGTGACGCACCAGGCCATCGCCGACGACACGGCCGCATCGATCGTCAACATCGTCCTCGACGGTGTGCTCCGGCGCCCCGACCTCGAGTCGACGCCCGAACCGGCACCCGGGTCACATCGGGCGCGCCCCGATCGTCGTGGCACCCGGTAGCCTGGCGTTTACGAACGACGACCGCGAACACTCGGTGGTCCCACCATCTTCCGGAGGTTTCGATGTTCGGACGTACGCCAGCCATGGTCGACGAGTCGAGCGCACTGGCGGGCCGCAGCGAGTCCATGCCCGTCCCGCCCGAGCACTTCGTGAACGGCCATCCGCTCACACCACCGTTCCCCGACGGCATGGATCAGGCCGTGTTCGGGATGGGCTGCTTCTGGGGAGCCGAGCGGATCTTTTGGCAGACGCCCGGGGTGTACACCACGGCTGTCGGCTACGCAGGCGGCTTCACGCCCAACCCCACCTACGAGGAGACCTGCTCGGGCGCCACGGGTCACACCGAAGTGGTGCTCGTGGTCTTCGATCCCACGGTCACGTCGTACGACGCCCTCCTCAAGATCTTCTGGGAGTCGCACGACCCCACGCAGGGAATGCGCCAGGGCAACGACCGGGGCACCCAATACCGCTCGGCGGTCTACGCGTACGGGGCCGAGCAGCTCGCAGCCACGCTGGCTTCTCGGGATCTGTACCAGGAGCGCCTCAGTGCGGCCCGCTATGGCGAGATCACCACCGAGATCCGAGAGGCGCCGGCGTTCTACTACGCGGAGCCGTACCACCAGCAGTACCTGGGCAAGAATCCGAATGGCTACTGCGGCATCGGTGGTACCGGGGTGAGCTGCCCCGTCGGGGTGGCTGCTGCCGGCGACTGAGGCTGGCGACGACGGTTGGCGACCGGGGCTGGCGTCGACGGCCGCCGTCAGCTTTTCAGCTCGATGAGGATCTCGCGATAGGTCTTCTGACCGGTGTTCACCGCGGTTTCGATACCGCCCTTGGTGAGGTACATCGCCTGCCCCGGAACCACGTCGCCCTCCACGAAGCCGCTGAGCGCGCCGGCCGTGTCGGCCTCGAAGTCGCCGGCGATGCGGTCGCCGTCGAGCTGCACGAGGATGTAATCCATCGTGTGCTCGTGCACGTCGGACCGGGCTCCGGGCTCAAGCTCGAGCTCCCAGATCTTGACCCGCTCGTTCTCGAACACGAGCTTGGTCGCCACGTCACCCAACACCCGTTCACTCATCGCTGTTCCCTCGCTGTCGTCCATCGCTGTCTTGCCATGCCTGTGTCCCACTGACGCGCCGGCTGCGGTCGTCGGCCCGAGTCGGGGGCGAACCTACCCGGGTGCCGAGCGCCACGAAAGCGCGTAGCGTCGCCCGCCATGCGCTTTTGGCTGCCCCTCATGTTCGAGCCCACGAACCAGTTCCACGACATCGCCCGACTCGCGGAGCTCCACGGTTTCGAGGGCCTTGCCCTCGCCGACCACATCCTGATACCCGAGCAGATCGCCTCGGTGCATCCGTCGGGCGAGAACCCGTTCACCCCCGAGACGGCGTTCCAGGATCCACTGGTGTCGATCGCGTCGATGGCTGCCGTCACCACTCGCCTGCGGTTCATGCCCTACGTGTACATCCTGCCGATGCGCGACCCGTTCTCGGTGGCCAAGCAGATGGGCACGCTCTCCGATCTGGCCGACCAACGGGTCGCGATGGGCGTGGGGGCCGGATGGCTGGCCGAGGAGATGGAGCTGCTCGGCCACGACTTCCATCGGCGGGGCCGGCGGCTCGACGAGATGTTGACGATCATCCGCGACCTCTGGGACGACGGCTGGTGCGAGTTCCACGGCGAGCACTACCACGTTGCGCGCTCGGCCATGTTCCCCGTCCCCAACGGGCGTATCCCGATCTGGGTGGGCGGCAGGAGCCATGCGGCGTTGCGTCGGGCGGCCCGCCACGACGGCTGGCTGGGCATGAACTACGACGTCGACGAGATCCCGGTGCTGCTCGACACGCTCGCCGCGGCCCGGAGAGAGGCAGGCAGCGGCAAACGGGACGACTTCGAGGTGATGGTGATCCCCAACGCCGTCCCCGACGTCAACCGGTATCGGGAGCTCGAAGCGCGTGGTGTCACTTCCACGATCGGCATGCCCTGGATGCTCGGCGATCCGGCGTTCGCCTCGATCGCCGCCAAGGGCGATGCGATGGCCCGCTTCGCCGACGCGTTCATCGGTCCGCTGGCTCGATGAGCCGACGGCCCGAACGCAGCATGGCCGTGATGACCTCGGGTCCGACCAGAGACGAGTACCACGGACCATTCAGGAGATCGCTGCATCCAACCCATCGCCGTGCGTGATCTTCGGAGCTGACGCCCGACACGACGACATCGAGCCCGCGCCGGTGCGCCTCGTCGGCGATCTCGGTGCTCGCTGCGGCAACGTCGATCACGACGAACGACGGGATCTCCACGCCCGAGGCGTCCCCGAGGAATCGGGACGTGATGTCGGACACGCCCACCTCGACGCCCCGGAGCCGCAGCGCCACCAGTGCGTCACGCTGGTCACCGTCGCAGCCCTGGAGCGTGGCCGCACGCACGGAGAACCGGACCTGTTCGGGGGTGATGGCGTAGGCATCGAGGGCGTGCTCGACGACACGGTCGACATCGCGATCGACGAGCGCCGCCTCCGACAGCGAGCACGACACGAACGGCCGTGCGCCGGGAACGAGATCGCGCCAGCGCCGGGCCTGGGCCACGCCTTGGCCGAGCGTCCAATGCTCGATCGACGCCGCACCGAAGCTCGAGCTCAGCTCGCCCACGTCGTCGGGTGCAACCAGTCCCCGACCGGCCACGACCACCCGGGGGACGGCATCGACGCCGCAGAGGCATCCGGTGGCGTCGACGACCGGTTGGTAGAGGACGCGGAGACCGGCGTCCTCGAGAGCTCGACGGAGAAGTTGATCACGGTGACTCGCCGACACGACTCTGGTATCGGACGATTGCCGCGAAAAGTTGAGCGGCAATCGGTCACACCGTCAGCCCCGAGCCACGGCCAACACCGATCGAGCGGCCACAGCAGCCCGGCGGGCGGCCTCCGTGGGATGGAGCCCCGTCAGGACGTCGCTCGGGACCTCGACGCCCACGGGCGCACGGCAGCCGATCTCGTCGAGGGCACGGATGAATCCGACCACGTCGAGAGCTCCCTCCCCAGGCACGAGGCGCTCGTGCAGCGTCTCTTCGAGAAGGTTGGCCCGGGCAACGGCCGGCGCGTCGTCGAGCTGGATCGCGTTGACGAAGCGACCGTCGAGCGCTGCGATGTCGGCCACGGTCAGCCCGCTGCGAAAGTGATGCCACACATCGATCTCCAGGCCGCCGTTGGGACGATCGGCCATCGTCACCACCGCCGCCATCCGAGCGAGTTCAACGCCGTTGAACCAGGGCATGTACTCGATGTGGGCGAGCAGGCCGTCGGTGGCGCACCGGTCGCACACGGCTGCGAAGCGCTCGGCTGCAGCGTCGATCGGCTCATGCGGATCGCCGATGTCGGAGACCATGTTGATCGAGCGGGCGCCGACCAGACTGGCGATGGCCCGGACCCGTTCCTCCATCCGCCGGGAGCGTTCCCCGTTATCGCCCCCCTGGGCCCACTCGTACACCACGTCGACCTCGGCGACGAGCACGCCGGTGTGCCGGAGTCGGGCCCGGAGATCGGCATCGCTCATGCCCTCGCGATCGCGGGCTTGCCGGTAGCGCCGAGTCGACATGGAGATCGCCGAGAATCCGTTGACTGCGGCGGCGTCGACCAACTCGGCGAAGGTCGCCTGCGGCAGCGTGAGCTCGCACAGCACGAGGTCGTCGGACGTCAGGCGTGCACCGAAATCCGTCACGTTCCCCCAGGCCTTCGCGCGTCGAGCCGCTCGACGATGGACGATCTGCTCCACGATGGCCCGTCGTCCACGATGGCCCGGCTGATCCTAGGGATCGTCAGGGCGAGCTCGCGTCGTGGGCACTACGTTCACGGACCATGACTGATGCCATGACCGATGCCGGTACTGCTGCCGTGACCGCCGCCGTGAGCGCTGTGCCGAACGACCCTGGACCAACCCAGAAGGCGTGGCGGTCCATGCTCGATGTGTTGCACGACGCCGACAGCTCATTCATCGATCCGGCGCGGGGCAAGTTCGACCCGGCCACCATGGCCATGGGCTACCGGCACCTCACGCACCTCCTGTCGTACGCCTTCGACCTGTACGTGGAGTCCGACCCCGATCGACCGGCGTTCGTCCCGCTCGCCGCCCCCACCAAGAAGATCCTGGGCGACAACACCGACTCCGTCTACCAGTACGCCGGCATCCGAGGCGGACGGGCCTACCGGGTCTCAGGCCAGCGTGGCGACGACTGCTACCTCTCGCTGATCGTGCACGCCGGGCCCGACCCGTCCTCGTCGATGACGCACCGCACGGTCTCGAACCGCAACCACACCGAGCTCACCACCGATGGCGACGGCCGCTTCGAGATCATCCTGTCGGAAGAACGGCCCGCCGGTTACCACGGCGACTGGATGGCCACCGCGCCCGACGCGGTGTGCGTGATCACCCGCGAGTACTACTTCGACCGCACCGTCGATCGCCCGGCGTCGTGGCGCATCGAGACCGTCGATCCGGTGGAGCCGCCCCGCCCGCTGAGCCAGCAGGAGACCGCCGATCGTCTGCTCGCCGCCGCGCATTTCGTGGCCGAGACCGTGAAGATGTCACCGATGCCTGCGACGACGCCGAACACGATGCAAGAGCCCTACCGGTTCACGCCGCAGCATCCGAGCTGGGGCACGCCCGACAACGTGTACGCCCGGTGCCGGTACGAGCTCGAAGCCGACGAGGCCCTGGTGATCGACGGCGTGGCCATCCCTTGTGTCTATTGGGGAGTCCAGCTGTGGAACCCGATGATGCAATCGCTCGACTGGCGCTACGAACGGGTGTCGATCAACACCCGTCAGGCCCAGCTCGGACCCGGCGGAGAGTTCCGGGTCGTCGTCTCGCAGCACGATCCCGGTGTCGCGAACTGGGTGAGCACCGCCGGCACCCGCCAGGGCTCGGTGTTCTGCCGGTGGTTGTGCCCCGATGCTCAGCCGCCGACGCCCACCGCCCGCGTCGTCAAGCTCGCCGACGTCGCCACGCTGGCGCCCCGGTATTGACCGGGGCGCCGGGGTGAGCGACGGGGCCGGGGTGAGTGACACGGATGTGCGATCTGCGGCCGGGGGCCGGCTCGCCGGGAAGGTGGCCATGGTCACCGGCGCCGGCCGCGGCATCGGTCGCTGCATCGCCCTGGCGCTGGCCCGCGAGGGCGCAGCCGTCGGGCTGGGGGCTCGCACCGGTGCCGAGATCGACACCGTCGCCGCCGAGATCGTGGCCGCCGGTGGACGGGTGACGGCCGTTCCCTGCGACGTGCGGGAGCGGGCTGCCGTCGAACGCCTCGTCGACACGACGGCCGCGACCTTCGGCCGGCTCGACATTGCCATCGCCAACGCCGGAGCCTTGCACGGCTTCGGTCCCGTGGCCGACGTGGAGCCCGAGGATTGGTGGGCGACGCACGAGGTGAACGTGCTCGGGACGTTGCTCACCTGCCGGGCGGCCATCCCCCATCTCCGAGCGAGCGGCGGCGGGCACATCCTCGTGATGGGCTCAGGCGCTCGTCACCGGGGCGGTCCCGGCTGGTCGGCCTACTCGTCGTCGAAGGCTGCTGCGTTCAGCCTGGTTCGCGTGCTGGCCCAGGAGCTGCGTCCCGATGCCATCTCCGTCAACGAGATCATCCCCGGGCCGGTGCAGACCGAGCTCGCCGACGTCGCCGGAGCGAAGGTCGCTCTCGCGCCCGGCTCGCCGGGCATCTTCGGCGGCGAGTGGCTCAAGCAGCCCGCCGACGTCGCGGAGTTCGTGCTCGCCGTGCTCGCCCTGCCGTGCACCGGGCCCACCGCGCAGTCGTTCAGCCTCCTCGGTCGCGACGCCTGAGCCGCGACGCCCGCCACCCGTTCCCGGGACCGCGGCCGCGCCCGGGACCCCGGCCGCGCCCGTCCCCGGTGTGCCCCGGCCGTTCCGGCACGCCCGCTGGTTTGCGGGACTCAGTCGCCCAGCCAGTCGGCCAGAACCTCGGCGGTGTGGGCCCCACGGGCCGGACCGGGGTGGCGGATCTCACCCGGGGTCTCGCTCAGGCGGGGCGTCGGGCGTACGAAGGTCCGGCGCCCGACGCCGGCGACGTCGACCTCGACCAGATCGCCCCGCCCGGCGATCTGGGGATGGGCCAGGAGCGACACGACGTCGTTGACGGGTGCAGCAGGAATGCGTTCGTCGAGCAGCACGGCGAGCACATCGTCGCGAGCCAGCCCGGCGATCCACGCGGCCACGAGCCCGTCGAGCTCGTCCGACGCTTGCATGCGATCGGCCGACCGACCAAAGCGAGCGCGACCAGCCTCGGTGTCGAGACCCAGCAGTGGCAGGAGCCGGGCCACCTGCTGATCGGTGGAGCCCGACACGGCCACGTGGTGGCCGTCACCCGTCCGGTACACGTTGCGGGGCACACCCCCGGGGATGCGCGACCCGGACCGACCGGGCGGCCGGGTGCCGGGGCCGTCGTACTGGGTCAGCGTGCCCGAGAGCACGAAGAGGATGGGGTCGTACATGGCGATGTCGACGTGCTGGCCCCGACCCGTCCCCCGTCGATCGGCCTCACCCCGCCCTGGACCGGACGCGTCGCGCGACCAGCAGGCGAGGAGCGCTCCGATCACACCCCACATGGCCGTCAGCACGTCACCGAGCGGCAGTGACGGCAACATCGGCGGGCCGTCGGTCTCGCCCGTCATCGCCGTGAGGCCGCCGAAGGCCTCGGCCAGCGTGCCGTTGCCGGGACGGTTCTCGAACGGCCCGCCCTCCCCGTAGATCGACACCGAGACCATCACCAGCCGGGGGTTGATGGCCGAGAGCTCGTCCCAGGTGGCCCGCCACTTGCGCAGCACCGCCGGTCCGGCGTTCTCGACGACCACGTCGGCCACCGCGACGAGGCGATGCAGCGTGGCCTGGCCCTCGGGCGTGGTCATGTCGAGTTCTACCGAACGTTTGTTGCGCCCGATCAGCGCCCAGTTCAGCGATTCGCCGCCTCGGGCCGGACCGACGAAGCGCATCGGATCACCGCTCGGGGGCTCGATCTTCACGACGTCAGCGCCAAAGTCGCCGAGCACGGTGGCGATCTGGGGTGCTGCGAACAGGATCGAGAGATCGAGCACCCGAAGGCCCGACAGCGCACCAGCAGTCACGTTCATGCCCTCGATCCTCGCCCCGCGAGCCCGTCCCGTTCCATTCCCGGTGGCACACCGTGCCCGACGTCACCCGGTGCGCCCCCGGCCTCTCCCACGGGTTCGACCCGCCCGCTGTGTCGGCCCGTCCACAGGTACCGACCGGGGCGTCAGCCGGGCCGGCCTGCCGAACCGCCAGGCTGCCTGAGCCCGTCCCGCTCTTCGGCCCGGCCACAGGTGCCTGCCGGGCGGGGCCTGCACCCACGTCGGGCGTCAGCTCACGGGGGCCACGGTGCTGCGGTCGAGCGAGGCCACCGACGGGCGGCCCAGGCGGGCCATGGTTTGGGCGAGCTCGTCGCGCAGCATCGTCATCACCCGGGCCACGCCCGAGGCCCCGTCGGCCGCCAGGCCCCAGATCGCCGGGCGCCCGACGGCCACGGCCCGGGCGCCCAGTGCCAGCGCGATCGCCACATCGGTCCCGTGCCGGATGCCGCCGTCGACCATCACCTCGGCAACAGGACTCACAGCGGCGACTACCTCGACGAGCGCGTCGAGCGCGCCCGGGACGCGATCGAGCTCTCGGCCGCCCTGGTTGGAGACGATCAGACCGGCAGCGCCAGCCGAAACCGCAGCCAGTGCGTCGTCGGCGGTGAGCACGCCCTTGGCGATCCACGGCAGGTTCACACCCTGGAGCACACGCGTGACGTCGCTCCATCGCCAGGTCCCAGCGTGGGCTGCGAGCTCGGGGACACCGGCAGGAACGCCAGCGGGGACACCGACGGTCACGACCAGCCCTCGGTAGCCCGCGGCTTCGGCCCGAGACGCCAAGGGGCCCATGGCCTCCGGGGGCCCGGAGGCATCGATCTGGAGCAGCAGGGCGATGCCCTCGGCCGCCTCGGCTACGTCTTCGAGCCGGCACGACGAGTTGGCGGAAACGATCGCGGCCGCCTCGGCCCGGCGACAACCCTCCACCCAGACCCGGTGCCCCTGATCGTGATAGCGAGCGTCGTTGCCGAACGGGGCCGCCACGACCGGGTGCGCCAACGGGATCCCGCAGAACGACGTGGCGAGGGTGGGCGTCGACACCCCACTCATGGCCCGGGGACGGAGCTGCCACCCGTCGAACACCGCGATGTTGCGCCGCAACGTCCACTCGGTGCCGGCACCACCCGCCAGGTCGGCCCAGACCTCCGGGTCGAGCCGTTCGCAGGCATCCCGCTCGAGCTCGCGCAGGGTCGCGGGCCGTTCCCGTGGCGTCAACGAGGTGCTGGGCTGCTCGGTCATGGTGCTCCCCGGTCTCCTGGCCCCGACCCTACCGTCGACCCCGGCCGGGCCCGGACCACGCGCCGGTCGGTCCTGACGGCTCACGTGCCCCGCACGAGCCACACGGGCGCGCCGGCGCCTTCGCTGCTCGTCACGTACCCGGAGCCATCGGCCAGCAACGCGATCGCCTCGCCCTGCGCGTCGGGGGGACCGACGGCCACGCACGGTTGGGACACCAGGGCCTCGGCCACACTGGCGTCGCCGGCCCGGTCCCACACCAGCACGTCGGTGTAGGTGCGGATGACGATCGTCGAGCCGTCAGCAGAGATGTCGGCGCCGGTGACCGCCTGCAGGATCCCCAGTCGCAGCCGTCCCACCTCCTCGGCCATCACCGGGCTCCCGTCGAGCGAAGCCACGATCCGAAAGACGATCCCCTCGCCCCCCAACGACTTCGTGATCACGAAGAGCTCGCCCGACAGCGGATCGTGCACGAGCGCCTCGGCGTCATGGGGCCCGTCCGGATAGCGCACGACGATGCTGCGCACCACGGGGGTCGACCCTGGTGTGGGTCCGAGGGCACCGATGGACGGGTCGACCTCGGGCTCGGCGACGATCAGGATCACGACCTCGGCCCGGGTCTCGGCGTTGTCGCCGATGTCGGCGATGTAGAGCAGGCCGTCGGGGCCGGCGGCCATGTCCTCCCAGTCGCGGTTGTCGACGCCCTCCACCGCCACCACGCCGAGGTCAGCGCCGTCGGGGCCCAGGGCGAACACCTGGGGCTCGTTCCCCGAATCCTGCACGGCCCAGAGGACGCCGGGCTGGGTACGGCTGGCAGCCAGCCCCG
>JANLSK010000068.1:0-3521 GCA_031362415.1 Actinomycetes bacterium
ATGTCCAGCTCGGCCTCCGGCGTCGGGTAGCCCATGGACATCCGCGCGGTGAAGCGGTCGCGCTGCGCCTCGGGCAGGGGGTAGGTGCCCTCCATCTCGATCGGGTTCTGCGTCGCGATCACCATGAACGGCCGCTCGAGCCGGTAGGTACGCGAGTCGACGGTGACCTGGCGCTCCTCCATGGCCTCGAGCAGCGCCGACTGGGTCTTGGGCGAAGCCCGGTTGATCTCGTCGGCCAGCACCAGGTTGGCGAACACGCCTCCGGGGCGGAACTCGAACTGGTTCGTGGCCCGGTTCCAGACCGAGACGCCGGTCACGTCGGACGGCAGCAGGTCGGGGGTGAACTGGATCCGCCGCCAGGATCCGCCGATGGAGTGGGCGATGGCCTTGGCCAAGGATGTCTTGCCCACCCCGGGCACGTCCTCGATGAGGAGATGGCCCTCGGCCACGAGACAGGTGACGGCGAGGTGTGCCGATTTGCGCTTGCCCTGGATCACCTGCTCGACGCTGTCGACCACCGTGCTGAAGCGCTCGGCGAACAAGGCGGGGTCGAGCTCGGTGGCCGGGACCGGCGCCAGAGTGACGGCTGGCATCGGGAGGGGAGGCACCACGGCCGACCAGGAGTCGCCGTTGGCGTGGCTGCCGCCGTGGGATGCGGGTTCGGCCGTACGAGCACCGAATTGGGGTTCAGTCGAGGAGCTCACGCCGAACGGGTCCCTTCGAGGGCGGCATTGAAGTCGGACGAGTCTACCGGCGCCCCTCGCGACGCACACCGCGGCACCGGGAGCTTTGGGGCCTACGCTGGCCCACGTGCAGCTGCGGGGAGTCCGGAGTTCGACGCATTCCATGGTCGCGGCGGCTGCGGCGATCGCCGCTCACCCGTCGCTGTGGGCCACGGCGATCGTCCAGGGCTGGCGGATCGCCCGGCCGAACTGGTGGCGCCGGCCCCCGTTCCTCCCCGTGCCCGATCCCGAGTATCTGCGCTTTCGATTGCAGACGGCCTACGGCGACGACGGTCGCTTCGAACCCCGCGATCTCGTCACGTACCTGCGCTGGTGCCGCAGCTTCCCGCGCTCCCGCTGAGATTCCCCGCACCCACACTCACGACGACGGCGGGGCGGGCTCCTCGGGCGGTCATATCGCGCTCGGCCGGAACCGCCGATCGGTAGGATCTCGGCGACCGATGGAGGGCCCTCGTGAGCCGAGCGCTGGTGCTCAATGCTTCCTACGAGCCGCTCGGGGTCGTCTCGGACCGGCGGGCCGTGGTGCTCGTGCTGAAGGACAAGGCTGAGGTGATCCACGAGCGCGACGATCGACTGCGCTCTGAGCACCGTTCGATCTCGATCCCGTCGGTGATCAAGCTGCACCGGCTGGTGCGGGTGCCGCACCGGGCGCGGGCGCCGCTCTCGCGCCGGGCGGTGTTCCTGCGTGACGGGCATCGCTGCCAGTACTGCGGAAACGGGGCCGAGAGCCTCGACCACGTCGTCCCCCGGTCGCGAGGTGGCCAGCACTCGTGGGAGAACGTGGTCGCTTGCTGCAAGCGCTGCAACGCGGCGAAGGAAGACCGGCTCCTGGCCGAGACGTCGTTCCGGCTGCGCGCTGAGCCCCGAGCCCCCAAGACGGCCATCTGGATCGCCGCCGCGGCCGGACGCGTCGACCCGCACTGGGAGTCGTACCTGGGCCTCGGCCTCGCCGCCGCCGGCTGACCCGAACGAGTCGCGCCTGGGCGACCGCCACCGCGCCGGGGCGCCATGCCCCGGTGAACGGCAGCGGCCGGGCCGGGCCCGAAAGGTCGGTCAGGCGACGGCCTGGTTGGGATCGCCGCTCACCGGTGCATCGATGTCTTCGTCAGGGACACCGAGCACGGCGCGGTAGATGATGGCGCCGATGACGCCACCGGCGATGGGAGCCAGCCAGAACAGCCACAGCTGCGGCAGGAAGTCGCCACGTGCGAACAGGGCCTGGGAGGTGGACCGGGCCGGGTTGACCGACGTGTTCGTGACCGGGATCGAGATGAGGTGGATGAGGGTCAGCGCGAGGCCGATCGCCACCGGGGCGGTGCCTTGCGGGGCGCCCTTGCGAGTTGCCCCCATGATCACGATCAGGAACACGGCGGTCATGACCACTTCGCACACGAGGCAGGCGAGCAACGTGTACTGGCCGGGTGACTGGTCGCCGTAGCCGTTGGCCGCGAACCCGGAGCCGGTGATCGAGAACCCGTCGACGCCTGATGCGATGACGGCCAGCACACCCGCTGCGGCGATGCCGCCGAGCACCTGAGCCAGCACGTAGCCGATCGCGTCCTTGGCTGGGAAGCGCCGACCGACGACGAGCCCGAGCGTGACGGCCGGGTTGAAGTGGCCACCCGACACGTGACCGAACGCGTACGCGCCGGTGACGACGGTGAGCCCGAACGCCAGGCTGACGCCGACCAGACCGATGCCCAGGTTGGTTCCGGGCATGAACCCGGCGGCGAGTACGGCGGCGCCGCAGCCCCCGATGACGAGCCAGAAGGTGCCCAGGAACTCGGCTCCAAGTTTGCGTGCATTCACGGGTTGCGCCTTTCCTCGCCGCAGCGTTCGCGGCAGCGGTGGTCGATGACGAGCACGAGTGCCCACGCCGGCAGGTCTCCTCCCGGCCCCAATTTCGGCAGGCGCCCGGCGATCGATCCGCACGCTACCGAGGCTGTTGCGCCGTCGGCAACGACCGCCGATCCCAGGTCGGGGCCTCTCGTCGCAGCTTCCCCCTTCGTCATCATCGACGCCGACCGAGGCTCGGCCCGACCTGGCTCACCACGACGCATCGGTCTCCGGGTCGCGCGCGTCCACCCTCGGGGCTCGGGCCTGTGGCATGCTGTGACCACATCCGCAACTCCTGTCACATCCATGATTCGATCGTGGTGGAGGAAAGTGGTGGATTTTGGTGTTGACTGGCGCGAAATGGAGGGATAGTGTGCACCGGGGGAGCGGGAGGCGACCACTTTTCGAGATGAGGGCGGATGTTCTACGGGCAGCACGATCACTCCCTGGATGACAAGGGACGCGTGATCCTGCCGGCCAAGTTCCGTCACCTTCTCGAAAGCGGAGCATTCGTCTCCAAGGGCCGGGCGCGTTGCCTGGCCGTGTACACGACCGAGGAGTGGAGTCGGGTGGCGCAGTCGGTGCATGAAGTGGCCAAGCGAGGCAATCAGGAACGCCTCGCAGCCGCGGCCTTCTTCGCCGGAGCAGCCGACGCCACCCCTGACAAGCAAGGGCGCGTGGCCATCCCCGCGAACCTGCGCGACTACGCCGGGCTCGAACGCGAGCTGGTGGTGGTGGGGCAGTTCACCCACGTCGAGATCTGGGACGCCCAACGCTGGGCCGAACGGGTTGTCGGCGGCGATGCCTCTCTCGCCGACGCCGAGCTCATGCCCGACTTCGGGCTCTGAGCCCCGGCTCGCACCGGTGACCGTCCCAGCGCCCCAGGGAGCACAGCAGGACCGAGCACAGCAGAACCGATCCCAGCGCCCCAGGGAGCACAGC
>JANLSK010000137.1:0-14801 GCA_031362415.1 Actinomycetes bacterium
GCAAGCTCCCCGGTGTGAAGGCCAAGGCCCCGAAGTGGATCGGGCCCGCGCACCGCTGGTCGGGGACCGTCGCCTTCGTCGCGTCGATCCCGGTGGCGTACCACTGCCTCTGGTCGATCGGCTTCAACACCAAGAGCGGCGACGGCGCAGGCGATCTCCGGAGGGCCGCCCACTCGGTCTTCGGCTGTCTCTTCTACGGGATCTTCGCCACCAAGATGCTCGCCCTGCGCTCCAAGCGGCTCCCGGGATGGACGTTGCCGGTCGTGGGGAGCCTGGCCTTCACCTCGCTCGTGGTCATCTGGGCCACATCATCGGCCTGGTGGTTCGCCAACATCGAGTTCCCGGCCTTGTGAGTACAGCCTTTGCTGTGAGCACTGCCATTGAACGGTGGCCCGCTGTGCACCGTATCCCCACCATCACGTTCACAAGGGAGAGCACGATGACGCCGAAGTCGAAGTCGCACCCGAGGTTCCGGATCATGGCCGTGCTCGGCGCCGTGGCGCTGACGATCGCCGCCTGTGGGGGTGACAGCGTCGTCGGTTCCGCCGACGACCCGAGCGACACCACCACGGCAACGACGGCTCCGGCGGCCGCGGGCGGCCAGGCCGACACGACGGCACCGGTGGCCACGGTTCCCGTCGAACCTGATGCCGGGGCCACCATCACGACCGTCGACTCAGCGCTCGGCCCGATCGTGGCCAACCGCGACGGGCGCACGTTGTACGTGTTCGACAACGACGCCGACGGGGTGTCGAACTGCGCCGACCAGTGTGCGGTGAACTGGCCGCCGGTCCTGGCCGCCGGATCGCCGATCGCCGCCGGCAGCATCGACGCCACGAAGCTGGCCACCATCGCCCGAGCCGACGGCGGCACGCAGGTCACGTACTTCGGCCGGCCGCTGTACCACTTCGCCGCCGACGCCGCTCCGGGTGACGTGCTGGGCCAAGGGGTCGGTGGCACGTGGCACGTGCTCGATCCGGCCGGCACGCCGATCCTCGACGCGGCGCCGGCTGGGGTGTTCACCCTCTCCGTGGCCTCCACCGGTCTGGGCGACGTGCTGACCGGGGGGCCCAGTGGGCACACGCTCTACCTGTTCCTCGGTGATGAAGCGGGCCGGCCCACGCCCACCTGCGCCGGCACGTGTGCGTCGAACTGGCCGCCGTTGCTGCTCGTCACCTCGGGCGACGACACCGAGGCCACGTCGGCCGGGGCCGGAATCGATCCGTCCCTGATCGCCAACGTGCCCCATCCCGACGGCGGCGACCAGGTCACCTACAACTCGTGGCCGGTGTACTTCTTCAACGGCGACAAGGCTCCCGGTGACACCACGGGCCAGAGCGTGGGTGGGAAGTGGTTCGTCATCGACGCCGCCGGCCAGCCCGCCGGCCCCGGCGCACCGGTGATCACCTCGCAACCCGGCGGGACGCCCGTCCCCACGGCCAACTCCAGCATCCTGCTCGACGAGACCTCGCTGGGCACGATCATCACCGACTACCAGGGCCTCACCCTCTACGCCTTCGAGGCCGAGAAGCCCAACCTGCCCACGCCGGCGTGCTACGACGCCTGCGCCGAGACCTGGCCCCCGTTCCTCACCGATCCGGCCGTCTTCGCCGGTCCCGGCCTCGACCAGAACCTCATCGGCTCGGTCGAACGCACCGACGGCCAGCTCCAGGTCACCTACAACGACTGGCCGCTGTACTACTTCGCAGCCGACGAGATCCGGGGCGACGTGAAGGGCCAGGCCGTCGGCAACGTCTGGTGGGTTCTCGACGCGTCGGGCAAGCTCGTCAAGCAGTAGCTCACCCTCCGTGCTTGTCGCAGTTTCCGCGAGCGGGTCGCGGAAACTGCGACACGCTCCAGCCGTATGCGACCGCTTGTGTGACCACCGGCCGAGAAAACCGCGAAATCTCCGCATCCTGGAGCGGACTCCTCCACACGGCGTCTTTATTCTGGACGTGTGGCTGCGCTCCAAACGCCCGTGCGGACGATCCTCGTGGTCGAGGACGAACCGTCGATCGCTTCGGCGGTCGCGGCGCGCCTGCGCAGCGAGGGTTACGCCGTCGAGATCGCGGGTGACGGGCCATCGGCGGTGGCCGCCTGCGAACGCCTGCACCCCGATCTCGTGGTGCTCGATGTGATGCTGCCGGGCTTCGACGGGTTGGAGGTGTGCCGGCGCATCCAGCGCCTCCAGCCGGTGCCGGTGCTGATGCTGACCGCGCGCGACAGCGAGACCGATCTCGTCGTGGGTCTCGCCGTCGGGGCTGACGATTACATGACCAAGCCGTTCCGGGCTCGGGAGCTCGTGGCTCGGGTCCAGGCGATCCTGCGCCGCGACGAACGGTCCCGGGCCCGCCTCGATGCCGATCGCAGCGCCCTCCTCATCGACGGGAGCCCCGGGAGCTCCGGGGCCGAGGGCGCGCTGCTTGCTTCGCCTGCTCCCGTCCGGTTGATCGACGACCTCGAGATCGACCCGGCGAGCCGGCGGGTGCGACGAGCCGGTGAGATGGTGCATCTCACGCCGTTGGAGTTCGATCTCCTGCACTTCCTGGCCCGGCGCCCGGGTGTCGTGTACACCCGCGAGCAGCTCCTGGCCGAGGTCTGGGGCTACCGCGACGGCTCGGGGGCCCGCACCGTCGACTCGCACGTGCAGGCCATCCGTCGCAAGGTGGGCGCCACGGTGATCCGCACCGTCCACGGCGTCGGCTACGCCGTCGAGAGCGCGGCTTCGGAGCCGGTCCCGGCCCCGGTCCCGGCGTCGCTGTCGCTGTCGGCGAAGGACGGCACCCGATGAAGGTGCGAGGCGTCGAGCTCGACCGCGAGCGGCTCAAGGAGATCGGCGATCGTCCGCTCGATCCCCTGCCGACGCTCAAGTGGAAGATCGGAGCCGCGGTCTTCGCGTCCACCTCCAGCACGGTCTTCGTGTTCTGGGCCGCGATCCGTTGGCTCGACGTGTGGCCGTCGATGGCGGGCCTGTTGGCCATGGCGGTGGCGCTGGTGTTCGTGCGGCTGCTCGTGCGGGGCATGACCACCCCGTTGCGTGACATGGCCGAGGCCGCCCGGGCCATGGCCAAGGGCGACTACGGACGCCGGGTCGAGACGACGTCGCGCGACGAGGTCGGCGAGCTCGCCCGAGCGTTCAACGCCATGGCGGCCGAGCTGGCCGAGGTCGATCGGATGCGGCGCGATCTCGTGGCCAACGTCTCGCACGAGCTGCGCACCCCCATCTCGGCGCTGCAGGTCGTGCTCGAGAACCTCGTCGACGGTGTCGAGCCGCCGGCGCCCGACACCCTGCGTACGATGCTCAAGCAGGTCGAGCGGCTCGGTCGCCTGGTCCGCCAGCTCCTCGACCTGTCGAAGCTCGAATCGGGCGCCCTGCCCCTGCAACGCTGCGCCTTCGATCTCGTGGCCGTGCTCGAGGACGCCGCGGCCGAGGCCCGGCTCCACACGACCGACATCGACGTCACGCTCGTGGTCAGCCCCGAGGTCGTCGAGACGGGTCTGGCCACCGACGGTGACCCCGAGCGGATCCACCAGGTCGTGGCCAACCTGCTCGAGAACGCCCTCCGGCACACCCCGCCGGGACGTCCGGTCGTCCTCCGGGCCCGGCGCGACGGCGCTGGCGCGTCCGTCGTGTTCGAGGTGTGCGACGAGGGCCCCGGCATCGCCGACGACGATGCCGACCGGGTGTTCGAGCGCTTCTACCGGGCCGATGCCGCCCGAGCATCCGCGAGCGGTGGCGCCGGCCTGGGCCTGGCCATCGCCCGGTGGATCGTCGATCTTCACGGCGGTTCGATCCGCCCCGAACGCAACACCCCGCAGGGTTGCCGGATGGTCGTGGGCCTGCCCGCGGCCAACCGCACGTTGGAGCGGGTCCAGCACTGAACGGCCGGGTTCGGACGGGTCCCGATGGCGGGACGTTCCGGCACGAGCCCCGAACGAGAGAGCCAGCCCATGAGGCCCATGACCACGATCAGCGTCGAGGACGCCCTGGAGCGGATCGCCGCGGGGGCCATGGTCCTCGTGGTCGACAGCGAGGACCGCGAGGACGAGGGCGACCTCGTGATGGCGGCCGAGCACGTGACCCCCGAGGCCGTCAACTTCATGATCCGTCAGGCGTGCGGGCTGGTCTGTCTGCCCTGCGACGGTCTGCGGCTCGACGATCTGGCCATCACCCCCATGGTCGTCGACAACACCTGTGCCATGGCGACGGCCTTCACCGTGTCGATCGACCTGCGCAACGGCAGCAGCGGCATCTCGGCCCACGACCGTGCGGCGACCGTTCGGGCCGTCGCCGACCTGGGCTTCGGCGGCGACGCGTTCAGCCGTCCCGGGCACGTCTTCCCCTTGCGGGCCCGGCCCGGTGGGGTGCTGGAGCGCCCGGGTCACACCGAGGCGGCCGTCGACCTGGCCCGTCTGGCCGGTTGCTACCCGGCGGCGATGATCTGCGAGGTCCTTGACGACGACGGCTCCCCGGCCCGTCGCCCCCGCCTCGAACGCTTCGCGTTCGACCACGGCATCGGCGTCGTGGCCATCGACGCGCTCATCGCCCACCGCCTGGCCACACCGGCGGCCCTGGTCACCATCGGCTGAGCCTGGCACCCCACCCCCGGCAACTGTCAGCGTGACGGGCCGTATCCGACCCCTCACGCTGACAGATGGTGTGGTGTGATGTGGTGTGGTGTGGGGCTCGTCGGCCGAGTTCACATGTGCATGCCGCCGTCGACGCGGACCACGAAGCCGTTCACGTACGACGCCTCGTCGGAGGCCAAGAAGGCGAACACGGCCGCCAGCTCCGAGGGTTCGCCGAAGCGTGAGAACGGCATGATGCGGGCCATCAACTCGAGGTCGGCGCCCTCGGGCACGTCGGCGAACTGATCGGTGATCGGCGTGGTCACGCCGCCCGGCGCGACGCAGTTCACGCGCACCCCCTGGCGCCCCCAGTTGACGGCCATGGTCTGGGTGAGGGCGATCACGCCGCCCTTGCTGGCCGAGTAGGCCGAGCTCCACGGTTGACCCTTCATCCCGGCGGTCGAGGCCGTGTTGACGATGGTGCCCTTGGTCGTGAGCAGGTGGGGGAGCGCAGCCTGCGACATGATGAACGTGCCGGTGAGGTTCACACCGATGATGCGGTTCCACCACTCGAGGGTCTCGGTGAGGTCGTCGGCGAAGTGCCCGATGCCGGCGATGTTGCACAGCACGTCGAGGCGTCCGTAGCGGTCGACGGTCGCCGCGATCGCCGAGGTCGCGTCAGCAGCGTCGGCCACGTTGCATGCGGCCGCGAAGGCGTGCCCGCCGGCGTCGGCGATCGTCTTGGCGGTCTCCTCGGCGGCGCCGACCTGGAGGTCGAGGCACGCCACGCTGGCGCCCTCCTCGCCCAGCCTGATCGCGGTGGCCCGTCCGATGCCCGACGCCGCGCCCGTCACCGCCGCCACCTTGCCGTTCAGTCCACGCATGCGATCCCCTTCGATGTGGTGACGTCCGAGGAACGGCCATCTCGATCCCGGGACAGGCATCGTAGAGGACCGGCGTGCCTCCGGTTCGAGGCCATGGCTCCACCCATCGGCCTCCGGACTCTCGGTACTCTTGCAGCCTGCTCGGGCCGAGGCGCCTCTCAGTGCCCCCTCACCACGACTACGACCACCACGACTACGACCACCACGACGGCCACGACGGCCACGACGACGGCGAGCGCCCATCCGGGCTCCGAGCCCGCCAGGAGTTGATCGCGCGAGACCACCAACTTGAGCAGCCGGCTGTGGGTGTAGGTTTGGGGGTATGCCGAAGATGCAGGTGTACCTACCCGACGAGCTGTATGCCAAGGTCAAGGCGCAACAACCCCGGCTGAACGTTTCGGGCATCCTTCAAGAGGCGCTCGAAGAGCACCTGGCCGAGCTCGGGCGGCGCGAAGCGCTCGACGAAGCGATCGCCGACTACGAGGCCGAGTTCGGCGCGTTCACGGAGGAGCAGCTCGATCGCCGCGTCGAGGCTGATCTGCGGGACATGGTGTTTCCCGGATCGACGCCAGTGAAGGCGAGGAAGCGGAAAGGTCCGTCGGCTGCGTGAGTGAACCGGGCCGGCAGGGACGGCTTGTGCTGGATGCCGGTGCGTTCATTGCGTTGGACCGCAACGATCTACCGATGTGGGAACGCGTGTCCGCTGCTCGGCGATCAGGACAGGCGATGGTGACCCACGCCGGCATCGTCGGCCAGGTATGGCGGCGTCCGGCCCGCCAGGCCCGCATGGCGCAGGCGATCACGTTCATGCGTGTTCGCCCGCTCACGATCGAGCTGGCCAAAGCTGCGGGTCTGCTCCTCGCCTCGGCGGGCACCGACGACGTGCACGATGCCGCGCTGGCTCTGGTCTGCCAACCGGCCGACCTGCTGATCACCAGCGACGTCGACGATCTGGCGACGCTGCTCGACGTGCGTGGCGCTCGTTCGGTCGGGCTGCTGCGCATCTGAGTGCGGGGCGGCCCGCCTCGGTACCCTTTGACGTCTCGCGGCATTCGACGTCGAGGCGGAACGACGGAACGACGGAGGGACCCGGACATGGCGCGGTTCGATCTGGCGGTGGTGGGCGGGACGGTCGTCGACGGGACGGGGTTGCCCCGGCGGCGGGCCGACGTGGGGGTCAAGGACGGACGCATCGCCACCATCGGCTTCGTCGACCCGGCCCATGCCGACCAGGTGATCGACGCCACCGGGCGGTGCGTCGCCCCGGGGATCGTCGACATCCATACGCACTACGACCCGCAGGTCACGTTCGAGCCCTACGCCACGTCGTCGTGCTTCCACGGTGTCACCACGGTGTTGGCCGGTAACTGCGGCTTTTCGATCGCCCCGACCCGGGCCGCCGACCGTGAGTTCATCATTCAGATGTTCGCCCGGGTCGAAGGCATGTCGGCCAAGGCGTTGCAGGGCTTGGCGTGGGGCTTCGAGACCTTCCCCGAGTACCTCGCCTCGCTCGACGGTCGCCTGGGCGTGAACCTGGCCTGTTACGTGGGCCATTCGGCGGTGCGGCGCTGGGTGCTGGGCGACGATTGCCACCAGCGCGAGGCCACGGCCGACGAGATCGCCGAGATGGCGGCCATCGTGGAAGAAGCCGTGGCCGCGGGTGCGGCCGGGTTCTCGTCGAGCCACGCCCCCACCCATTGGGACTCGTTCGACCGTCCCGTGCCCAGCCGCCTGGCGTCCACCGAGGAGCTCGAAGCGCTCGTGGTCGCGGCCGGACGGGCCCACGCCGGCAGCGTCGGGTACCTGCCGCTGTCGTCCATAAGGGGGCTCGACGAGGCCGATCAGGAGCTGCTGATCCGCCTGTCGCTCGCCGGACGGGTCCCGGTGATCATCCAGGGTCTCGGGGCCGGCTCCAAGGTCGGCGCCGTCGGCGACGCGTGGGACGGCGCCCGGCGATTCGTCGACGATGCCTCGGCCCGTGGCGCCGCGGTCTATTCGATGCTCATGGCCAAGCCGTTCAACCGCACCTTCACCCTGGCGGCCGGCACCACGTTGTACGAGGGCTGCCTGGAGTTCAACCGGATGTTCAGGGAAGCCACCGATGTCAAGGCCCGTATGGCGATGCTGCGCGACCCGGGGTTCCGTGACGCCATCCGCACGAACGTCGAGAACCCCAACCGCGACCCCGATGCGGGGCCCACGCTCCCGCCGCCTCGCTGGTCGATGCTCTTCGTGCACCGCGTCGCCCGTCCCGAGCGCGCCGAGCATGCCGCCCTCGTCGGGCGCAGCGTGGCCGACATCGCCGGTGAACAGGGCCGGGCGCCGGCCGACGTGATGCTCGACCTGGCCCTGGCCGAGGACCTCGAGACCGAATGGCTGTGGGCCACCGAGACCGACGCCTGGCGGGCCCGGACCCGCGCCGCGGGCGGCGATGCGCACATGATCGTCGGCGTGTCCGATGGCGGGGCGCACCTCGATCGCGACGACGGCAGCGAATGGTCGTCGTGGTTCTTCGACCGCTGGGTCAGGCAGTGGAAGGGCTGGACGCTCGAAGAGGCCGTCCGGCTGATGACCCAGATCCCGGCGTCGCTGGCCGGATTCAGCGATCGCGGTCAGATTCGCCCGGGATTCGCCGCCGATCTCATGGTGTTCGACCCCGACACGATCGCCCCCGACCGCAAGGAGTTCGTGCACGACTTCCCCAACGGTGAAGGTCGCTGGCGCTCGTGGCCCACGGGGGTGCACGCCACCATCGTCAACGGCGTGCCCATCGTGATCGACGGCGAGATCACCGGCGCGCTCCCTGGAATGGTCGTGCGCCCCGGCGCTTCTTTGTATGCGAGTCCGCGCCCGGCGCGGACCTCCATACCAAGAACGGGGTAGGAGGGGGTCAGTCGCTCTGGCCGCGGAGGCCTTGGGCCACGGCATCGGCCCCCCAGCGCGACTCGACGAGCCCGATGAGATGCGGGAAGGCCCGCAGGGTGTGGCCACCGTCGATCGTGAGGCACTGCCCGGTGACCCACGACGACTCCGGGCCCACGAGGTAGCGGCAGGCCTGGGCGATGTCGTCCGGCTCGCCGATACGGGTGATGGGCTGCTGCTCCATGTAGAGGCCCACGATCTGCGGGTTGGCGATCATGCCCGCAGGGGCGTCGGTGGCCGTGAGCCCGGGGCGCACCACGTTCACCCGCACCCCGACCGCACCGAGCTCGTCGGCAGCCACGCGGCACATCATGTCGACGGCCGCCTTGGCCGCGCAGTACGAGGCCAGGTAGCGCGCCGGCTGGACGGCCGCCGTCGACGAGATCGCCACGATGGCCCCACCGCCGTCGCGGGCCATCTGTCGACCGGCGTGCTTGATCATCAGGTAGGGGGCCCGCACGTTGAAGTCGACATCGGCCATGAACTCGTCGTCGCCGGTCATCAGCAACGGCTTCATGAGGCCGGCGCCGGGCACCGACACGGCCATGTCGAGGCGGCCCGTCGGCTCGGACGCGAAGGCGATGGCCGCCAGCACCTGCTCGCCGACGGTGGCATCGCACACGGTCCAGCGCACGTTGGGGCCCAGTCGATCGGCGACCTCCTCGAGATGCCCGGCGTTGCGGGAGGCGATGGTGACCTGGGCGCCATCGCCAGCGAGGACCTCGGCCGTCGCCCGTCCGATGCCGCCGGCCCCGCCGGTGATCAGTGCCGTCTTGCCCGTGAGCGTGCCCATGAGCGAGGTTTCTACTCAATGGACGCCGCTGCCGCCATGCCCACCATGCCCGCCACGCTGGGAGGAGCCTCGCCTGCCCCCGGCGGAGGACCCGGGGCCGAGCTCCCGGGCACGATCGAGCCCGAGGAGTGGACGGAGCTCTCGTATCGGTTGAAGCTCACCGACGGGTTGCCGACGTTCGCGCCCCATCGGATGATCGTCGACGCCCTGATCGCGGCGACGGGCCGCTCGGCTCACGACGAGCTCGGCCTCATCCCGCCCCGCAACGCCGTTGCCACGATCGAAGCCGTGGCCGCCAACGCCGCCATGGCCGGCTGCCTGCCCGAGCACATGCCGGCGGTGGTGGCGGCGATCGATGCCATGCTCGACGAGCGCTTCAACCTCCGGGGCGTTGCCTGCACCACGCACGGGTGCTGGCCGCTCGTGATCGTGTCGGGGCCAGCCGTTCGGCTCCTGGGGATGGCCACCACCGAGTCGGTGTTCAGCGGCGGTGGTGCCCGGGCCAACCTGGCCATCGGTCGAGCGGTCAAGCTCGTGATGTGGAACCTGGGCGGCGCCCATCCCGGCGTCGATGTCGACAACCCGGTGAAGGAGGTCTTCGGCCATCCCGGGCGGCTGGCGTTCTGCATCGCTGAGGAGCCCGACAACACGCCGTGGCCGTCGATGGCAGCGGCCGGTCACGACCGGAGCGCCGTCACGGTGTTCGCGTGCGAGAGCCCGCAGAGCGTGTCGTTCTGGGGGGTGGGCGACGATCCCGAGCAGCGGCTGGGTCAGGTGGCCGACCATCTCGCCGGCTTGGGCAACAACAACGCCCACACCATGGGCGAGGCGCTCGTGGTCTTCTCGCCGTCGGAGGCCCGGCACCTGGCCCGGTGCGGTCACGACCGCGGTTCGGTGCAGAAAACCCTTTTCCGCCTTGGTCGCCGACGTCTCGGCGATCTCCGGCCGCGCTCGCCCCGCCGGCCCGACAACGATCCCCGGTGGTGGTACGAATGGTGGCCCGACTGGGTCGACCAGTCGAGCGACGACACGCTCGTCCCGTGCGTCGAACGGCCCGAGTCCATCCACGTGATGGTGAGCGGCGCCGACAGCATCCCCTGGGCGGTCGTGTGCCCGGGCTGGGGCCATCTCGGCGGCTACGCCGTCACGAGGGAGATCGAGGACTCGTGAACGACACCGGGGTGCATGGCGGGGCCACGAACACCGAGCCCAAGGGGCGTATGGAGATTGTCGATCCACGAGGCCGGGTGCGCGAGTCGCCGTTGCTCAAGCTGGCGCCCCGGATGCCCGTCATAGCGGGCCTGATCGGCTTCATGGTGAACGAGCAGAGCCGCCAGCAGGGGCCAGATTTCTACGGCTACACGATCGAGATCGAGGCCGGGCTGCGCCGCCGTTACGGGACAGCCGTGGCCGCCGATTCGCCGCGGATCTGCAAGCCGGTGCTGTCACGGCCGGCCGGCGACGACCTGCTCGCCCACCTTCGCACCTGTTCCGGGGTGGTCAACGGGTTGGCCAAATGAGGCTCGTGCACGTCGGGCAGTGTGCTCGACGCCGTGAACCTGGAGCGGATGGGCATCCCGACGGTGACGCTCGTGACGCCTCCGTTCGTGCCCGCGCTCCTCGCCAACGCCCGGCTGCTGGGGCTGCCCGACCTGCGCCACGTGGTGGTTCCCAACGACTATTACGAGGAGACGGTCGACCTGCGCAGGGAGCGCATCGCGGCCGTCCTCGACGAGATCGTGACCGCGCTCACCGCCTGACGTGACGAGACGTGACGTGACGTGACGTGACGTGACGTGACCTGACCTGACCTGACCTGGGCCCATGAGCCCCGCCCGGCGGTCAGTCGATGCAGGCCAGCGAGCGAGTGAGGACGTGACACGCCTCGCGCATGCGCTCCATGCCGAGCTGGGTGATGCGCGCTCGGAACGCACTCCGCCGCACGGTGTGGAGGTTGTCGAAGTTGGCGACGCACGCCTCGGGCATTCCGTCGTCGGGCCCCAGCGCCAGCTCGCTGCGGACGCCCCTGACCGTTCGGGTGCACGCGGCAACGACCACGGCGCCGATCCGATCGGCCACGGGATCGCGGGTGAGCACCAGCACCGGGCGCTCACCACCGGGTACGGATGCCCACCAGATCTCGCCTCTCACCACGCCGGCGTGAGCTTCCACGACTCGACATCGTCACCGAGAGCCAGTTCGGCGTCGGTGAACGGCATCAGCTCGTAGATCCGGGCATCGCGCTCGCACTCGTGGCGATACAGGAACTGCTCGATGGCACGTCGGATGACGTCGGAGCGCGACTCGAACGACGACCCCACGAGCGCATCGATGCTCTCGAGTTGCTCGCTCGGGAGTCGAACAGCCACCTGGGTCGTTGTCATGCACTCAGTCTACCAATGTGTCAACCACGAGCCCCACGGCGTGGCCGCCGCCGTGTCCCGGCCGGAGGAGTGGCGTGGATCTCAGATCGTGGCAGGGTCGGTGTTGGCGCCGCAGACGAGAAGGGCGACGCGCTCGCCCGGCTCGGGGCGGTAGACGCCACTGGTGAGAGCGGCCAGCGCTGCGGCGCCACCGGGTTCGGCCACGATCCGCAGGTGATCCCACAGGCTCCGCCGTGCGGCGACGATCGCAGCGTCGGTGACGACCAGCGCGGCCTGAATGTGCTGGCGACCGGCCCAGCACACTTCACCCACCCGGCGGGCCCCGAGCGAATCGGCCGCCACGCCGTTGACCGTCACGTCGACGGGACGGCCGGCCGAGAACGCGGCATAGAGGCAGCACGACGTGTCCGGCTCGACCGCCACGACCTTCACGCGTCCGGCGAACCAGGCCGCCGCTCCGGCGATCAACCCACCACCGCCGACGGCGACGAGCACGGTGTCGATCCCGGCGTCGCTGGCGTCGCTGGCGTCGCTGGCGTCCTTGGCGCTCCTGACGTTCCTGGCACCGGGGTTTCCCCCAAGCTGGTGCTCGAGCTCTCGGAAGAGCGTCCCCTGGCCGGCGACGACGGCCCGTTGGTCGTAGGCGTGAACGACTGCGGCGCCCGTCTCGGCGGCGAAGGCCTGGGAGGCTCCGAGCGCGTCGTCGTAGCGCTCGCCCACCTGATGCACCGTCGCGCCCAGGGCCCGGAGCCGGTCGACCTTGGCCGCGGGGCTCGTGACGGGCACGAACACGGTGGCTCGATAGCCCAGCTCGCGAGCCACCCAGGCCACCGCCAGGCCGGCGTTGCCGCCCGAGGCCACCACAACCCCGACGGGCGGGACCGTCGCTTCGAGCATGGCGTTGAGCATCCCGCGCGGCTTGAACGACCCGGTGTGCTGCAGGCCCTCCAGCTTCACCAGCACCGGTCCGGGCCCGAACGTTCCCGCCTCGATCGTGATGATCGGGGTCCGCCGCAGCCGCGTCCCCAACCGGGCCGCCGCGGCTTCGACTTCGATCGGGGTCACCGCCGAGATGCCGACTCCGGGAGCGCTCACGGTGTGAGTCTGTCCCGAGTGCCGGGTCTCGGGTGAAGATGAGGGCATGGACGATCACAGTGGCGCGTGTCTCGAACGTCTCGGTGAAGCGGGTGAGGTCGGACCCCGGGCCGAGCTCCTGGCTCGGGCGTTCTTCGACGATCCCGTGATGTGCCACCTGTTTCCGAGACCCGAGACCCGCCTGGCCAAGGCCACGACGGTGATGCGGGGCGAGCTCCACGGGTATCTGACCCGGGGTGAGGTCTGGTGCCATGGTGGCGCCGTTGCGCTCTGGCTGCCCCCGCTCGACGGTCCCCGTCCGGCTCCCGACCGGCCGACGCTCGCCGCAGCCTGGCGATCGTGGCGTTTCCTGGGTCGCCGGCTCCCGCACGCTCGCCGCCTCACTGCGCTCATGGAGCAGGCTCATCCGCACGATCCGCCGCACTGGTACCTGAGGATCGTGGGCACCGACCCCGACCATCGCGGTCGGGGTCACGCGTCGGCGCTCCTGCGATCGATGGCCGCGCGCTTCGATGCCGACGGTCTGCCCGCCTACCTCGAGTCGAGCAACATCTCGAACCTCCCCCTCTACCGCCGGTTCGGTTTCGTCGAGCAGGCCACCATCGAGGTGCCCTCCGGCCCCACGCTCTGGCCCATGTGGCGCGAGCCTCGCTGAGTTGGCCGGCGCCGGACGGCGCCCCACGGACCGGTCAGGGAACGGTGATTCCGAGGGCGGTGAGGACGGTGGTGGTGTCGCAGCCGAGCCCGGGCCCGGGACCTCGCGGGGTTCGAGCCCGGGGACGGGCGACGGTGAACGGGCCCGTGGGTCCCGTAGAGGTGGGTTCCGTAGCGGTGGGTGCCGTGGACCCCACCGACGCGTCGCCGATGAGGTGGCTGGCGGCCTCCCTGAGGGCGACGTCGACCGTCCCCGAGCGCCGATTCCTCAACAACGCCAACGCTCCCAGCGTGGCGAGCAGGCCCGCGACCGGATCGGCGACGGCGTCGGCGCAGAACCTTGGGCGGTCGTCACCGGCAGGTGGGACGGCGCTCAGCCCGGCGGCCACTGCGGCGTCGTCGCCGAAGGCCACGCGGTCGCGCCAGGGCCCCGTGAGGCCGTAGCCGGTGATGGCCACCCAGATCGGCGAGGGTGGGGGGAACAGCCCGAGCGGCTCGAGGGCCCGGGGACGCGCCGAGGTGATGACCACGTCGGCCCGCGCGCACAGCTCTGCCAAGGCGTGGCGGCCTCTCACCGAGGTGAGGTCGAGGGCCACGCTCTCCTTGCCCGCGTGCATGAGGTCGAAGAACGGGCGGGGTCCGCGGCGGGTCCCGTCGGGCCGGGACGGGTCTTCGACCCTGACGACCCGGCAGCCGGCCTCGACCAGCAACGATCCGCACAGCGGCCCGGCCCACAGCGACGACAGGTCGATCACCAGAGGCGACGGCCGCGCTCGATGCGAGCGGGGAGACCGATCTGGCGCCCCTGGGCCCGAACGCTCGACGATCGGGCAGAGCATCGGGAACGTGTGGCTGCGGGCTCGGGCCTGGTCATCGTCAGCCGCCGCGAGCGGTGAGCCCACCAGGGACGCGGCCAGGCCCAGCAGTGCGGCCCGCTCGACGAGCTCGCCTGCGGAACGAGGGGCCACCGAGGCCGAGACCCCCGTCCAGTCGCCCGGGCCGTCGACGGCGTCGTCGCGTTCGAGCCAGGCAGCCATCAGGGCCCAGTCATCGGGCCGGGGGAGGTTGAGGCACAGCCAGCCGTCGGCCGTCGGCAGGAGCTGCGCTGAGCCGCCGCAGCTCACCTGGCCCCGACGCCGCAGGCCGAAGATCGCCGCACGCTCACCGAGCAGCGCCGGAGCGTCCAAGCCGATCAGGCCGGGAGCCAGGAACCCCAAAGCCAGAGCCAACCCGGTGAGACGGGCCGCGATGTCGCCAGGGGCGGCCAGCGCAGGACCGTCGGCGTCGCCGGTGAGCCACATGGCCCCGCTCGCCGCCCAGCCATCGATGGATGACCGATCAGGTGTCGCCGACCCGAGGCCGCCCGGGGCCTCGATACCGACCGCTCGAAGATACGCAGCTGCGTTCCGGCCCGACCGGGAGCCCGACCGAGAAGGCGACGATGCTGCGAGGGTCACTTCCCGTAGGTGTAGAACCCCCGGCCGGTCTTCTTCCCCAGCC
>JANLSK010000226.1:0-59077 GCA_031362415.1 Actinomycetes bacterium
CATCTCGGGACTGCTCGTCGGCAACTTCCTCGCCGCCATCGACGCCACGGTCGTCTCCACGGCCGTCCCGCGCATCGTGAGCGAGCTCGGTGGTCTCGACCAGATCACGTGGGTGTTCGTGGCCTACGCCCTGGTCTCGACGGCCGTCACCCCCCTGTACGGCAAGCTGGCTGATCTCCTGGGCCGGCGAGCGCTGATGCTCTTCGCCGTGAGCGCGTTCATCGTCGGCAGCGTGCTGTGCGCGCTGGCCCAGTCGGTGCTGCAGCTCGCCGCGGCCCGGGGAGTCCAAGGTATCGGCGGTGGTGGGCTGATCGCCATGCCGTTCATCATCCTCGGCGACCTCGTGACGCCCCGTCAGCGCGGCCGGTACATGGGCTACTTCACGGGGACGTTCGCCCTGGCTGGCGTGTCCGGACCGCTCATGGGGGGATTCTTCGCCGACCACATGTCGTGGCGCTGGATCTTCTGGATCAACGTTCCCTTGGGTTTCGCCGCTCTGGCCGTGATCGCCGTGGTGATGCGCTATCCGTTCACGGCTCGCGAGCACACCATCGACTACACGGGAGCGACGATCCTCGTCGGGGCCATCGTGAGCCTGGTGCTGGCCACGTCATGGACCACGCGCGAGTACGGCTCGTCGGCCCCCGAGACCCTTGCGTTGTATGGAGGTTCGGCGGTCCTCGGCATCGCCTTCGTGCTGTGGGAGCGGCGTGTGGTCGAGCCCATCCTCCCGCTGCGCCTCTTCGGCAACGACATCGTGCGCATCGCCTGCGCCGTGGCGTTCCTCTCGAGCGCGGCCATCCTCGCCGTCAACGTGTACCTGCCCACGTTCCTCCAGGTGGTCACCGGCGTGTCGGCCACCAACTCGGGGCTGCGGGTCGCGCCGATGATGATCGGCGTCCTCGTCAGCTCCATCTACACGGGCCGGGCGACGACCCGCACGGGCCGCTACAAGCACTGGTTCGTCGGTGGCACCGTGCTCATGGCGATGTGCGTGGCGTTCTTCACCCAGATCTCGTCGTCGACGCAGCCCGAGACCGTGATGGTCGTCATGTTCTTCTTCGGGTTCTCGATGGGGACGTTCACGCCGATCCTCAACCTGGCGGCGCAGAACGCGGTCGACTTCGCCGACCTGGGCACGGCAACGAGCACCGTCTCGTTCGCCCGGTCGGTGGGCAGCGCCATCGGGATCGCCGTCTCGGGAGCCGTGCTCACGTCACGTCTCGCGCACAACCTCGAGGACGTGATCGCGACCAATCCCCTCCCTGCCGGGGTGACGGCCGAGACCCTGGCCGACAGCCCCGACGTGATCGCCGGCCTGGCCGAGCCGCTGCACTCCGCGGTCGTCGACGCGCTCGCCGGGGCCATGGGGCACATGTACCTCGTGCTGCTCCCGGTGATCGCATTGGCAGCGGTGCTGACGACCCGGTTACGAGAAGCCCCGCTGCGCGGCGGGCCGTCCGAGGCGGCAGTGGCTGTCGGTCGGATCCCGCCCACTGCGCACACCGCGCCCGGTGAGCCCGTTACGCCCGCCACGACGAGCGCGCCGAGCGCGCCGAGCGTCCAGAGCACGCCCGGGGCTCAGGAGCGGACGATCGGCGAGTAGTGGCGATCGGCCAGCGCACCCATCGCCGGGCGCATGATCTGGGTGAGCCGGCCCATGCGCCGGAGGCCGTAGGCCACCACCCTCCGGTCGTCGATCGTTCCCGTGTCGACGGCGGCGGCCACCTCGGCCCGTCCGTGCGCCGGAGACTCGGGCTCGTGACCGAGCACATCGATGAGGTCGGCCATCTCGACTCTGTCTGCGATCGCCCCGAGCCGGTCGGCCTCCTTGAGGTACTTCACCAGCCGAGCCAGACCCTTGGCCCGGCGGGCCACGAAGACCGAGTCGGCTCCGGGGACCAACGTGTCACGGATCTCGTCGAGCGCCAGGTCGTAGAGCCAGGCTCGCTCGCCGGCTCCGGAGCCGAGTCCGGCAGCGGGCTCGGGGACGGGCTCCATCTCCACCTCCACGTCGAGCACGTCGGCCAAGGCCTCGCCGAGCATGCGCATGTGGAGCGTGCTGTAGATGAGATGGTTGGCCATCTCGCCACCCGCGTCGCGTGCCGCGAGGCCGCACAAGGTTCCGATCGCGCAGCGCAACTGGGCCAGCACCCGGAAGTAGCGGAGCCGACCGAGATCGAACCGTAAGCCGCTCGCTCGCTCCCAGTCGTCGAAGCGGTCGGGGAGATGGGTGAAGCGCTCCTGGAGGTCGCGCACGCAGATCCAGGCCAGGTCGTCGTGCGGATCACCGATGTGGGCGATCTCCCAGTCGAGCACCGCGACGACCCGGCCGTCGGCGTACATGAAGTTTCCCGGACCGGTGTCGCCCTGCACGAGCATCACCGGGCCCTCGACGGGAACGTTCCGGCGTAACCAGGCGAGTGCCGTCACGACCAACGGCTCGGGCTCTTCGCGGGTGGGTCGCTGTCGATACTGGTGCTCCCACACCGAGACCTCGTCGAGGACGGCCTGGCGCAGGCTCACGGTGGTGTCGAACCCAGGAAGGTCGAGGCTCCCCGGGTCGAGCCTGTGCAACGCAGCGAGCTGGCCCATGAAGTCGGAGGCCACCGCGACCTGCTCGTCCGGGTCGGTGATCTCCGAGAACCAGTTCCGGCCGTACAGGCGGCTCTGGAGAAAGGCCTCCCGGCTCGGGTGCACGGCGATCACGCGCGGAACACGCACCGCCGTGTGCTCCAGTGCCCGGTAGACGGTCGCCTCGCGCCGAAGCGTGTAGATGGTGTTCGACTGGGGGCCGCGACCGGTGTCGAGACGCAGCCACAGGTGCTCGACGGAACCGTCCGCCATGCTGGCGTCGACGGTCCAGCCCTCTCGCGATGCGCCGCCGGCTTGTCGGTGTGCGATGACCTCGACGGCGCCGGTGACATCGCGAATCCACTCGGTCAGGTCATCGTCGAGCATCACGACCCCGGCCCGTCGTCGCCGCCGGTCACGTGCGCAGTGAGGCGGCGTACTGACGCCAGTACTTGGGGTTCCACACGTCCTGGTCCTCGCCCCAGCACTCCTGACCTTCGAACTCCCAGCGAACCAGGCTGTTCCAGCAGAACATGCTCGGGTAGGCGGTGAACACCTGGCGGCTGACCGCCGTTCCGAGTGCCTGCACCGGACGACCGAGCTCGTCCTCGGCGACGATCTCGATGGTCACGGGCCGGCCCTGCTCGTCGCGGCGCACGTCCCGCAGGCCGGTGGCAAGACGCGACCACACGCCGTCGCGCATCAAGAAGCCGGTGGTGACGCGGTCGAGATCGTCGCGGCGCTGGACGGATACCGACAGGAACGCCGACGTGGCCGAGATGGTCGCGTAGGCGTAGCCCACCTTGGGTTGACGGCCGTCGCGGCGCGGGCCCCAGGCCCGATCGCGCATCGCGAAGCAGTCGACGGCGATCTCCTCGCCGTGGAGCATCATGCGCCCGGTGACATGGCCGGGCTGATCGAGGTGACCGGCCACCGAGAACGGCGGCGTGCCCCGTGACAGCATCGGCCGCATGAGCGCTTCGTAGCGCAGGTCGAGCTCGAGATCGGGGCTGCGGTAGCCGAGCTCGAACACCCGCCCCGGCGTGAGGCACTTGATCGACATCCCGTTGGGGAGGTTCGCGTCGCGCAGGTCGAGGCCCGGAGGGATCTCGAGATGCCAGTCGTAATGGAAGATCGGGAGCTCCCACGGCAACTCGGCGGTGTCGTCGAACACGAGCACGCCACCGAACTCCACGCCCTTGTTGGGCCGGAAAACCGGATAGAAGTACCCGAGCAGCTTGCGCTCGGGTACCATCCAGGCGAACCACACCGTCTCGGTCCACCAGGGATCGTCGCCGGCGTGCGGGTGGAAATTGTCGTCGCCGGGGGTGAGCCCCCACTCGTCGACTTCGTCGGTCACGGTGTCTCCGGGCGCCGTGACACCGGACGCCGTGACACCGGGTACGGCGCTGCCATGCGTGGGTGTGTGAGGAGCGGTCACGACAGCACCTCCACGGTGAAGCCCACCGAGTTGGCCCCGTCCACGAAGCTCTTCTCATCCTCCAGCGCGGCGTCGCCCGTCGACGATCCCACGGCCGCCTCGAAGAACTCGGCCAGGCTGTTCAGGTGGAGCTCGGCAACGCCGTCGACCCGCCACACGGCCAGCCCGGCTGCGGCCGAGGCTGCCTGCGAGGCCACGGGATCGACGTGGAACTGGTCGTAGCCGAGGATGCCCGGGGTGGTGAGCCCGAACTCGGCGTGTGGACCAGCCCAGTGGTTGCGGTAGTGGTCGTGGTCAATGTCGGCCTTGTGCCGCATGAGATACAGGAAACGCACCGGGCCTCGCCCGTCGCCCAGCACCCGTCGCATGCCGCCCACGATCACGCCGGAGAGATCGGTGTGCACGGTCCCGGCCAGCGCGGCGCCCAGACCGTCGACGGTGGCGACGAGCTGAGCGGTGGTGTCGCCGGCGATCTCGGCGACCACGTCGAACGCACGTGGGCCGGGATACATCTGAGCGAAGGCGTCGTCGGCCAGGCGGCGCATCAGGACGGCGCCGGGAAGGCTTTCGCGAGCCGCAGCGACGGTGTCGTCGACGGCTCCCTCCCGGGCAGCCAGCAGCACCATGGCTTTCGTGGCGATGATCTCGAAGCTCACTCGGCTCCCCTCGGCGTGTGTGACCTGGCGGCAGCCTGCCTCGGGGCCGCTGGCGGCGCAACCGCTTGATCGGCACCGAGCGGGGTCGACAGGGACGCTCAGGCTCACACGCGGGTTTCGGGAGGCTCTGTGCACGACTTCGATCTGGTGGTCATCGGCTGCGGCCCTGGGGGCCAGAAGGCCGCGATCGCCGCGTCCAAGCTGGGCAAGCGAGCCGCGATCGTCGAGCGCGAGAACATGGTGGGTGGCGTGTGCGTCAACACCGGCACCATCCCGTCCAAGACGCTACGCGAGGCCGTGCTGTACCTGACCGGCCTCAGCCAGCGCGAGCTGTACGGCAGCAGCTATCGGGTCAAGGACGAGATCACGATGGGCGACCTGACGGCGCGCATCGAGCACGTCGTCGGGCGTGAGGTGCACGTGGTGCGCGACCAACTGCACCGCAACCACGTGACGCTCATGGCCGGCACCGCCCGTTTCGTGGACGAGCACACGGTGGTGGTCGCCGAGCTCAAGGGTGACCGCACCGTCACGGCCGACAAGATCGTCATCGCCACCGGGACCACGCCGGCCCGGCCGACATCGGTGCAGTTCGACGGCGTCCGGGTTCTCGACTCCGACGACATCTTCTGGATGAACACGCTGCCGGCGTCGCTCGTCGTCGTCGGCGCCGGTGTGATCGGCATCGAGTATGCATCCATCTTCGCCGCCTTGGGCACCAAGGTCACCGTGGTCGAAGGGCGCGAGCAGATCCTCGACTTCTGCGATCGCGAGATCGTCGAGGCGCTCCAGTATCAGCTCCGCGACCACAACGTCACGTTCCGCCTGGGCGAGCGGGTCGCCGCGGTCGAGGCCCTCGCCGACGGTGCCGTCACCATCCTCGAGTCGGGCAAGGCCATCGCCTCCGAGGCCGTGATGTACTCAGCCGGTCGTGTCGGGGCCACCACGTCGCTCGGGCTCGAGGCCGTCGGCATCGCGGTCGATGATCGGGGCCGAATCGCGGTCGACGACTGCTATCGCACGACCGTTCCCAACGTGTATGCCGTGGGCGATGTCATCGGCTTCCCGGCCCTGGCCGCCACCTCGATGGAGCAGGGCCGCCACGCCTCGTATCACGCCTTCGGCGAGAGCCCGATCCGCTCCCAGAGCCTCATGCCGATCGGGATCTACACCGTCCCTGAGATCTCCTACATCGGCCGCACCGAGAGCGAGCTCACTCGCGACAAGGTCCCCTACGAGGTCGGGATCTCCAAGTACCGGGAGCTCGCCCGGGGTCAGATCGCCGGCGACGCATACGGGCTGTTGAAGATGCTCGTCTCGCCCGACGACAAGTCACTGCTCGGCATCCACATCTTCGGGACGGGCGCCACGGAGCTGATCCACATCGGCCAGGCCGTGATCGGGTGTGGCGGGACGATCGACTACTTCATCGACGCCGTCTTCAACTACCCCACGCTGTCGGAGGCCTACAAGGTCGCCGCCCTCGACGTCACCAACAAGCTGCGCACCCTGGCCCATCTCGGCCACTGAGCCTGTCTCTGAGGCTCTCTGGGGTGAGGCCGGGCCCGCCCCCACCGGTGCGGGCCGGCGCACACTCAGCGTTCGGCGCAGGGTTCGGCGGCGTGAATCCGGGCCGTCGTGAGTGAACGGTGGGCGCCGACCAGGAGGAGCAGCTGGATGCCGCCGGCGATCCACCAGGTGGCCCGCAGCCCGGTCTCACGGTCGGCGATCTGCGTCGTCACGAGCACGATCAGACCGCCCACAACAGGGCTGATGGGCATCATCCCCCAGGCGAAGAAGCGGTACACGCTGTTGACCCGGCCGAGCAGGTTGCTGGGGATGATCCGCTGGCGCAGGCTGACCGTGATGGTGTTCCGGGTCACGGCCGATGCCAGCCACGCGTAGGCGACGAGGCCCACGCCGTCACCCAGGTTGGAGCTCACGACGGCGCTGAACAGCTTCCGGTAGCGCGGCCCCAACGGCTGCGGCTTCACCGTTTCCCGGTGTCTCGGTCCCGTGGAGGCTTGGGTCGCGTCCTGTCCTTGTTCCGCTTCTTCTTCCCCTTCTTCTTCTCCCTGTCCTCCTCCGAGGTCTCTTCCTCCGAGGTCTCGGGTTTCGGCAGCTCGGCCTCGTTCAGTGCGGCGGGCTCTGGTGGCGCAGTGGGGAGGGCCGGGCGGACCGTGCGCCGAGTCGTGGGGTAGACACCGACCAGGAAGCCGAACTCGACCGCACCTGCTCGCGGAAGCTCGGTGAACTCGACGGCGAGCGCCAGCGCCCGTTCGGCGAACTCGAGCGCCCGCTCGGGAGGGATACGGGCGTGGCGCAGCGTGAACATCGATTCACCGAGCTCTCGGGACAGCGCGGTGTCGACTTCGCGCTCGGCCTCGCGCACAAACGGAAGCGGGTCGTCGCCGTCGTGACTCGAGATGTGGATGGTTCGTCCCGTCCGGCCGTAGAAGCGCTCGGTGATGGCTCGGACCTGTCGGGTACGTACGACCGTGAGGAGCCCGGCCTCCACGAGGACCCCGACGTGATGCGCGATCGTCCCCTTGGGCCTTCCCAGCGTGCCGGCGAGATCGGACACGGTGAGGGCTCGTTCGAGCGCGAGGTCGAGGATGTGGCTGCGCAGCGGGTCGCCCAAGGCCTTGAACTGGTCGGGACGGTCGGCCACGACCGCGTCGGCCAGCGGGTAGTCAGGATTGTTCGACATTTCTCGATCATACTGTTCATCTCGAACATTGACCGCCCCCGGTGGACGGCTGAGATCAGCCCGACCGTGCCTGGTCGAGGGCGAGGAGGGCGGCTCCCTGGGCGGCGGCCCGATTGCCGAGCATGGCGGGCCGTACCGGGACCGGGGTACGAAACGCCACGCCCATGAGGAACTCCGGGATGCGGGCTGCCACCCGATCGCAGAGATCTTCTCCGAGCTCCTCGGTGACGCCACCACCCAGCACGATCACCTCGGGGTCGACGAGCCCGATGATCCCGGCCAGGCCCTGGGCGGTCCAGCGGGCCATGGAATCGACGACCTCGATGGCGTCGCGATCGCCGGACCTGAACGCTCGGGCCACGTCCTCCCCCCTGATCTCCGCCGCGGACCCGACCTCAGCCAGGAACGCCTGTCCCCGGCCCGCCGCCACTGCCTCGCAGGCCATCCGCGCCAGTGCGGCACCCGACGCGTAGCGCTCCCAACATCCGAACCGTCCGCAGACGCACTCGACGCCGCCAGGCTCCACGATCATGTGCCCGGCCTCTCCGGCAAGGCCGTGGGCACCCCGCAGGATCGCGCCGTCAGCCACCAGACCCGCGCCCAGACCCGTCCCGAGGCCGACGAACACGCCGTTGAGTGCACCGGCAGCCGCACCGATTCGGAACTCGGCCCAGGTCGCGCAGGTGTTGTCGTTGTCGACGGTGATCGTCGCAGCGACGTGCGCCAGGTGTCGCCGGAAGTCGATGTTGATGGCGCCGGGCAGGTTGGGGCCGTAGCGCAGGATCCCGTCGAGGTCGACGAGGCCGGCCGCGCCGATACCGAGAGCCACACACCCCGAGCTGAGGCCCGTGACGAGATCCTCGATGGCCGCAAGCAAGGCCGGGCCGCCCACCGGGGTGGCGACGCGACGCTCGCGCAGTATCACGCTGGGCTGGGCCGGCTCGACGACGACGCCGAGGATCTTCGTGCCGCCGACATCGATGCCCACCGCGACCCCGTCCACAGGCGGAGGCTACCGACCGGGTGCGGCCCCGAGACGCCCCGAGGTTCCGACACTCGTCCTGCTTTCGCTTGGACCCAGGTCCACGCTCGGACAGGGTTGGTTCAGGTACGGTGAGATATGAAGGTGACCCGTCGCCTCCGCCTCCGCCCCCTGGATCATCGAGCACCGGGCCGAGCTCGAGAGTGCCGACGGACCGTCGTCGGACCCGGTCGAGGTCGTCACGTTCAATGCGCCCACGTGTCCCGACGACGCGGTCAGGGGGACGGTGGAGGTTGCTACAGCCACCGACTTCCGTGACCGCAATGCGAACGACGTGAAGTGCGACTCGACGCTCGAGGACCCCGTCGACGACGTCGACGCCTTCCTCAACGGCTTCGTGGCCCAGAGCACCGTCTCGGCCGAGGCCGCCCCAGCCTGAGCCACCGTCCCGGCCGGCTCCATCACCACGCAGTCGTCGGGCTCGACGTGGGCAGCGCTGCGGTCTGAAGCTCGAAGTACGCCGCGTGCTCGAAACCTCCGAGCCGGCCGACGACGTTGGTGGGAACGGATTCGAGGCGCGTGTTGTACGCCCGCACGTTGGCGTTGTAGATCCGGCGAGCGGCCTGGATGCGGTCCTCGGTACTCACGAGCTCGCGCTGCAGATCGAGGAAGTGTTCACTGGCGTGCAGCTCCGGATAGCGCTCGGCGACGGCCATCAGCGCTCGTAGCCCCTCGGTGACGGCCTGCTCGGTGCGTGCCTGAGCCCCGACATCGGCCGACACGGTCGAGGCCGCACTGCGAGCCTCGATCACCGCCTGCAGGCTGGTGCGTTCGTGACGGGCGTAGCCCGAAACGGTCTCGACCAGGTTGGGTACCAGGTCGTGGCGGCGGCGGAGCTCGGTGTCGATGTTGGCCCAGGAGTCGCGCAGGAGGTTCCGTTGGCGTACGAAACGGTTGAACGACAAGGCCGTCAGCACCAGGAGCCCGGCAATCACCGTGATTGTCGACACCGTCAGCGGGTTCACGACGCCTCCTGGCTGGGCTCTCGGCCGAGCCTGGGGAGCTCGGGACGGTCGTCGCGTCCGGTGACCCAGTTGAACTCGCCCGTGTACTCGTGGCGCGGGGCCAACAGCGCAACGGGCGGCGGCGGGGCCTCGCGGTGTGGGTCGGCGCCGGGCCCGGGGTAGTGGCTCCAGACGGCGCTGGGGATCCGAGAGGGAAACTCGAGAGCGAAGATGTGCAGCAGGCGCCAGTCGTCGGGCGGGAGCAGCCGACCGGGGTCGAGGAGCAGCCAGCGTCCACGCAGCTCGATGGTGGAGCCCCGACCGACCTTGTAGATGAACTCCATCATTCGAGCATCGAGCAGGGTGCGGGCGAAGCGCTCGTCGTCGCAGGTGACGATGAACGCGTCGTTGAACTCCTCCCACTCGAACTGGAGGTCGTGGGAGCTGACATGCTCGACCAGCGTGTCCAGCATCCCTTGGGGGCGCACGCACAGGTGGGGGAACACGCCGCCGAGGTCGGCCGCCATGAAGGTACGTGACCGCTCGGACGTGCCGTCTGCGTCGCGGGCCACGACCCAGCGAACGTCGAAGATCCGCACGGCAGCGGTGCCGGCGTTTCCGAGCATCACATTCTCGGCGCGGGGCTCGCGCAGGTGGTCGAAGAACGAGAAGGGGAGCCGTTCGCAGCCAACGTGATCGGTCCGGGTGTGGGCGAGCCCGAGGGTGGGGGCGATGGCCGCCAGCTGGACGGCCCGTCGCCTGGCGGCCGAGACCTTCCGGCTCGCGAGCGCGGCCACGATCAGCGTCGCCGCGATGCCGACGATCAACCTCCAGGCCACCTGCTGGTCCACGCCCCGGTGATCGACCTGATCAGCAGCGGGCTTTATCACCTTCGCGTCGGCTCCGCAGGCCGGAATCGAACTACAGGACGCCGGCGTAGGCCGGGAGGCAGGTCTGGCCACCGAGGTGGGCGTAGAGCACCTTCGAGCCGGCGGGGATCTCGCCCGATCGGATCATGCCGATCAGCCCGGCCATCGACTTCCCTTCGTACACCGGGTCGGTGAGCATCCCTTCCATGCGGGCGCAGGTCCTGATGGCGTCGAGCGTCTGGGCGTCGGGGATGCCGTAGATGCCGGCCGAGTAGCCGTCGACGATCGTGATCTCGTCGGGCCGGAGATCGCGCTCGAGGCCGATCATCCCGGCCGTGCGGCGGGCGATGCGGCTCACCTGCTCGACGGTCTTGTCGAGCGTGGCCGAGGCGTCCACACCGATCACGCGGCGGTCGCGCTGGTTCTCGAGCGCGAAGCCGGCGATCATTCCGGCGTGGGTCGAGCCGGTGACGGTGCACACGATGACGTGATCGAAGAAGATGTCGCGCTCGCGCTCCTGAGTGGCCACCTCCCGGGCCCAGTTGGCGTAGCCGAGCCCGCCGAGCGGGTGCTCGGATGCCCCGGCCGGGATCGGGTAGGGCTTACCGCCGGCTTCGATCACCGAGTCGATCGCTCGCTGCCAACTGTCACGGATGCCGATGTCGAAGCCGGACGGGTCGAGGCGCACATCGCCGCCCATGATGCGTGAGAGCTGGATGTTGCCGACCTTGTCGTACACCACGTCGGGCCAGTCGACCCAGGCCTCCTGCACGGTGACGGCCTTGAGGCCCAGGTGCGCGGCGACACCCGTGACCTGGCGGGTGTGGTTCGACTGCACGCCGCCGATGGAGACGAGCGTGTCGCAGCCCTGGGCGAGCGCTTCGGGAACGAGGTACTCGAGCTTGCGGATCTTGTTGCCACCGAAGGCGATCCCCGAGTTGCAGTCATCGCGTTTGGCCCAGATCTCGACCCGATCCCCGAGATGCGCGCTGAGGCGCTTCAGCGGATGGATCGGGGACGGGCCGAACGTCAGCGGGTACCGCTCGTAGTCGTCGAGGCTAGGCATGGCTGGTGGCCCTCCAAAATCTCGAGCACCTGTCGCTCAACGGGGGATGGTCCCGTACGAGCGACAGGTGCTCGAATGGGGGATGGTCTTTCGTCGGTCTTGACGGAAGGTAGCCCGGCGGTCGACCATCCCGGGGACGAGGCCCCGTGCACCCACGAGCGTGGCCAACCCCCGATCGGAGCTTCTGTGACTGACGTCGTTGCCCGGACCGACGATGCGCTCCCGGTGCCGTTCTTCTGTGCCCGGCCCCGAACGAACCGAGCGACGGGTGCTGCGGTGGTCGTGCTCCTCGAAGGGCACGGGCTCACGCTGCAACTCCTGCGGCTCTGCGAGCGGTTGGCCGACGCCGGATACCTCGCCATCGCCCCCGACCTCTTCGCCCGCTTCGGCCCACCCGACAACGAACGGGCTGCCGCCGAGCAGTGGTTCCTCCGCCTCCCCGATCCGCTGGCGCTCACCGACATCACCGCGGCCGTGTTGGAAGCCCGGTCGATGGGCGCGACCAAGGTGGGACTCACCGGTTTCTGCAACGGTGGGCGTCTCACGTACCGCTCGGCCATCTCGGGTGTGCCCGTCGACGCCGCCGTGCCGTTCTACGGGGGTCAGATCGCCAGCATCCTCGGTCAGCCGAGTTGTCCGCTCCTGGCCTTCTTCGGCGACCGTGACGAGTGGATCCCCAACGCCGACATCGAGAAGGTGCAAGCGCACCATCCCGGCGACGTGGTCGTGTACGAGGGCGCCGAGCACGGCTTCATGCGAGACGGCTCGCCGAACCACCATCCTGAGGCCGCCGCCGATGCCTGGGACCGGATGCTGGCCTTCTTCGCCACCCACCTCAGCTCGTGACGGTCGGCGCATCCGAACGGGCCGCCGCGCCGGTGGTCGCCCACACGGCGTAGAGCGGATCGCCCCGGGCGCCCGGGTTGCAGTGCCGAACCGTGGGCTCGCTGTAGCAGCCCGCGGCCCGGAAGTACCGGGCCACGATCTCGCAGTGGCCGGCATCGTCGGTCGTGAGCCATCCCCGCACGGCCTTGGTGGGGAAGCACCGGTTCGAGAACGTGCAGACGAAGGGGCCACCCGGCCGCAGCACCCGGGCCACATCGCGAAACACCGCAACGGGCCGGGTGAGGTAATCGACCGACACGCAGCACGTGGCCGCGTCGAATACTCCATCCCCAAGGGGCACATGGGGATCGGCATTGAGATCGTGGACCACCCGTTGGGCGGCAAGGGGATTGGCGAGCAGCTCGGCCTCGTTCATCCCCAGCACGGTGAGCGACGTGGGAGCGCGACGGAAGTGCGAGACCCAGGAACCCATGAGGTCGAGCACCACGCCGGTGAGGCCGAGCTCCTCGTACAACAGCCCGACCGCCTCGATCGCACCGCTGTCGATGTGGGTCACCAGACGGGGCGGGGCGTAGAAGCGGGCGTCGGAAGACTCGTCGCCCCGGGTGAAGAACCCCGGCGCGAACCCGTCGCCGGTTGAGAACGGGTCGAGCGACGAACCGGGCGGCGGGGTCGGTTCAGGGATCGCGTCAGGGATCGCGTCAGGTATCGCGTCAGGGGCCGGGCCCGGGTCAGGCATGGGGATCCTTGTTCAGCACGATCCGGCACGGCCCTGCGGTCATCCCTTCCGGGCACAGGAGGAGCGGCCAGGGCACGCCGATGCGCTCGATGGGCATCACCGAATGCATGAGCGGCACGTGCGAGCGGTAGATGGGGGTGGTGCCGCGTCCCCAGGTGATGGCGCAGGGTTCGGCCACGACCGCGAGGTTGAGGGGCGGCCCGTACATCCCGTCGAGCAGCTGGCGGCCGCACGTGCCGCACGGATCCTGCACGATCGTGAACGCCTCGTCGGATTCCTCGACGCTGACGCTCGTGAAGTTGTAGAGGCCGGTCCGGATCCAGCGTCGCACTCGGGCCACGGGGTCGCGTTGGATGTCGCGCGCCATGGCCCGCAGGATCGTGAGGTCGGCGGCGTGGCGCAGACACCGCTCGAGGGCCTCGACGCCATGGTGGCGATACACCTGGGAGAGGGTCAGAGCCACGCGGTCGCGCCCGAGATCGTGCAAGCGGCGCATGGAGTTCTCGACGCGGATGAACATCTCGAGATCGGCCTCGGGCGCCGGCGGGTCGCTCCAGACGGTCCAGTCGTCGTCGGTGATGCCGAGCCGGGCTGCATGACGGGCGACCTCCCATTCGACGGAAGCCGCGGCGGTGAGCGCCTCGAAGCCGCCCCCGCCCCCGTCGGCCGTGGGCCGGGCCAGCCATTCCTGGATGGCGGCCATCCAGGAGTCGAAGCCCACGATGAAGTCGCGAAAGCCCCGGGAGAACTCCCGCACCAGGGTGACGGCCCGCTCGTGATCGCCGGCCTCGATGGCGGCTGCGACCTGGGCCCGGGGCGGGGCGCTCAACGCCTGGAGCTCGTCGTCTGACAGCAGCCGCTCGGACATCGTCGCTCCCTGGTTTCCCGCAGCTCCGGTCCTCCCGAGCCGCACAGCTCGCCACGGTACGCGCCCCGCCGCTGCGCCCGCCCGCCGCTGCGCCTACCCGCTCGCCGGGCCCGGGACGCGGGCACTCGCGCGCCGGACGGCTCGGTGGGTCAAGATGAACCCATGTCGGAGCACCGCAGCACGTGTCGGATCTGTCCTGTGCAGTGCGGCGTGGTCGTCACCGTCGACGATGGGCGGGTCGTCCGGGTGCGCGGCGACGCCGAGCATCCACTCTCGCGGGGTTACACGTGCCCGAAGGGCCGGGCGCTGGGTGAATTCCACCATCACCCCCTCCGGCTCGACCAGCCCCGCATGGGTCCCTCCGGCGACACGGTGCCGGTCTCGTGGGACGCGCTGCTCGCCGATCTCGCGCACCGCATGGGCCAGATCATCGAGCGGCAGGGCCCTGACGGGATCGCCGTCTACTTCGGCACCTGGTCGTGGATCGATGCGTTCGGCAAGCGGGCGGCCGATCGCCTGTGGCGTCATCTCGGCTCGCGCAGCCGGTACTCGGCCCTCAGCGTCGACGCCATCGCCCGCAGCTTCGTGGCCGAGTTGATGGGCGGCTCGGCCAGCCTCATCCCGAGCCTCGATCCCGACTCGAGAGGGCTCACGCTCCTCCTCGGCTCGAACCCCGTGGTGTCGCACGGTCACTCGTCGGGCCTGGTCGACCCGGTCACCGTGATGCGCACGCTCGCCGGGCGGGGAGGGCTGTGGGTGGCCGACCCGCGCCGCACCGAGACGGCTCGTCTGGCCAACGGGCACTTGGCGATCAGGCCCGGGAGCGATCCGGCGGTGCTGGCGTTCCTCGTGGGGGCCGTGCTCGCCGAGGGACTCGACGATCGCGTGTACCTCCACCATCGCGTCGTCGCCACCGACCTTGCCGTCGTGGCTCGGGTCGTCGAGCCGTGGACGCTCGAACGGGCCGCCGAGCGCACCGGGCTCGCGCCCGACGAGCTCACCAGGCTTCTCGACGCGCTCCGCGCCTCGCCCGGCCGCAGGGTCACGGTGGCGACGGGAACGGGCTGCACCATGGCTTCGGCGGGCAACGTGACCGAGTGGTTGGCCTGGGCGCTGCAGATCGTCACCGGCTCGTTCGAGCATCCCGACGGCGCCTGGTTCAATCCCGGCTACCTCATGCGTCTCGACGAGCGCACGCTCCCGAAGGCTGACGGGAGCGCCGGCCCCGGGCCGGCCAGTCGTCCCGACCTGCCCGGGCGCTTCGGCGAGCTGCCGTGCGCGGCCCTGGCCGACGAGATCGAGGCCGGCAACGTGCGGGCGCTCCTGGTGTTCGGCGGCAACCCGGTGACAGCCCTGCCCGAGACCCGGAGGCTCACCAAGGCCATGGCGCGCTTGGAGATACTCGCCGTCGCCGATGTGATCGGGAGCGACACGGTGGCGCTGGCGACCCACGTGCTCCCGGTGGCCGGCCAGTTGGAACGCACCGACGTGAGCTTCTACACCGACTTGTTCCCGACGGTGCGCTTCGCCCACCACTCGCCGCCCGTGCTCGCTCCCGTCGGTGAGCGCCGGCTCCTGGGCGAGGTGCTGGCCGAGCTCGGATCCCGTCTCGGGCTTGAGCCCGAACCCGATCCGCTCTCGGCCATGGTGCGTATGGCTCCCGAGGTGCGCGAGCCCGGCCTGTACTTCGCCGATGAGCCCCGCCCTCGAGGATGGGTCCACGAGCGCATGCTGCCCGACGGCCGATGGCGGCTGGCCCCACCGGTGCTCGTCGAGCAGTTCGAGCGGTGGACGGCTGCCGATCCCGGGGAGATCACCGAGGCCCGCGAGGCGCCCAGCGCCCCACCGGCGACCGTCGTGATTCCCCGAAGATCGTTGCGGCGCATGAACGCCGGCCTGCGCGACATCGCACGGGGCGGCGACGACGTCGCGGTCTGGGTGCACCCGGTCACCGCAGCCGAGGCCGGCCTCGACCCCGGCGCCACGACCGCGGTGTTGCACGCCATGGCCGGAGATGGCGAGCTCACGGTCGAGATCAAGATCACCGACGACATCGTGCCCGGGGCGCTGGCCGTCCCCCACGGGCTGGCGGGCCAGAACGTGAGCGTTCTCACCGCGACCGGGTTCGGCGGCGGCGGTGTCGATCCCCTCACGGGCATGGTGATCCAGAGCGGCATTCCCGTGAGGCTCACCCCGTAGGGCCGGAGGCGCCGGCCGTCGGGCGTCTCCGGCCGGCGCCGTCAGCCAGCCGGGTGCGCCCCGGGACTGTCAGCGCGCGCTGAGCGGCTCGATGTACTGCTCGGCGAAGCGCTCCATGGTCTCGCGCTTGTGCTCGATGGTCGAGGTGGGCACGCCCTGGAAGAACCACGGGATCCGCACCAGGCCGGTGACGCCCAGGTCTTCGAGGCGCTTGCACGTGTCGATGTCGGGGAGCTCCCAGAGCCCGGCGATGATCCCGTACGGCCGATCGGCCGTCCCGATCTCGCGCCGGATCTGGTTGAGCCGCTCCATGTGCCCGGTGAGCTCGTCGACGGTGTAGGGGCCGGCGCCGAACCAACCGTCCCACCGTGCCGCCCGCCGCAGCGCCGGCTCGGAATGACCGCCCGTGTAGACGGGGACGGGCAGACTCGGGTGCGGTTCCATCTGCATCGCCGGGAAGTCGAAGAACTCGCCGTGGTGGTCGACCATGCCGCCGGCGAAGGGCTTGCCCATCACCACGAGCATCTCGTCCATGCGCCGGCCTCGGGTGTGGAAGTCCTGCCCGGTGAGGACGAACTCCTCCTTCATCCACCCCACGCCGACACCGAGGATGACCCTGTTGTTCGAGAGATAGGCCGCGGTAGACACGGCCTTGGCCGCGCTGAACACGTCGTGCATCGGCAGGATGTACACGCTCGTGCAAAAGCGCAGACGCCGCGTGTGTGAGGCCAGCATCGAGGCCAGCGCCCACGGCTCGGGGAAGTGGGCGCTGCCATCCCAGCGGGCCGTCCCGTCGGCCGAGTAGGGGTACGTCGAGGTGATCACGTCGGGGGTCACCAGATGCTCGGCCAGCCCCAGACCCTCGAAGCCCACCTCCTCCGCGATCGTGGCGATGTCGACGAGCTGGTCGGTCTCGGTGAAGGCGATCGACTGCCAGAAGTGCATGGCCGCACGCTAAGGCGGCCGCCGCGTCCCCCGCCACGAGCGTCGCGCCGTGTGCCCTTTACTTCATGAGCTGGAGGGGTCGGGTCGGGGTCCGTGCCTCGGGTGAGCCAACTGCGCCACCCCCGCCCACCGCGTCATCTGCGCGAGCCGGGTCGGGCACCGTCCGCACGGGCCAGGCGACCTCGGCGATCTTCGGCGCTAGCCGGGGCACGAGCAGGCCGCTGGCGCTGAGGAAGAGGTCGACCTTGTCGACGGGGAGCGGTCGGCTGATGTGGTAGCCCTGGGCCAGGTTGCAGCCGAAGAGCACGAGCAGATCGAGCGACTCCTGGTTCTCGACACCTTCGGCTACCACGTGCAGCCCGAGGTTGCGGGCCATGTCGATCGTTGTGCGGACGATCGTGGAGTCAGCCTGGTCCTCGGTCATGTGCATCACGAACGACTTGTCGATCTTGAGCTCGCCGACGGGCAGCTTCTTCAGGTAGGCGAGTGACGAGTAGCCCGTCCCGAAGTCGTCGAGAGCCAGGGTGAGGCCCATCTTCTCGAGCTCGGCCAGCACGGGCATGGCCCGGCGGGGGTCGGCCATGAGCATGCCCTCGGTGATCTCCAGCTTGAGGCTGCTCGCCGGGACCATCCAGCGGGCCAACGCATCGGCCACCCGCTCGGGGAAGCTCCGATCGTAGAGGCACCGCACCGAGATGTTGACGGCCACCCCGAGATCGAGGCCCTGACCGCGCCAGGCGTGTGACTGGGCCAACGCCGCTTCCATCACCCAGTCGGTGAGGGGGTTGATGAGCCCGGTGCGCTCGGCCAGGGGGATGAAGTCGTCGGGTGGGGTGAAGCCGCGTTCGGGATGGTTCCAGCGCACGAGGGCCTCGACGCCGACGATCTCCTTGGTCGCCAGGTCGATCTTGGGCTGGTAGTAGAGCACCAACTCGTTGTTGGGGATGGCGTCACGCAGCTCGCCCAGCAGGTTCAGCTTGGCCTGGCTGTTCCGGTCGTTCGCCGAGTCGTACACCTCGACCCCGGTGTGATGGGCCTTGGCCCGGTACATGGCCACGTCGGCTTTCTGGAGCAGGGTGTCGAAGTCGGTGGCGTGGTCGGGGTAGGTGGCGATCCCGATGCTCGTCTCCACGTTCAGGCGCGCCGCGCCAAAGACAAACGGTTGGTCGAGAGCTTCCTGGAGCCGGGCCGCGAGGGTGGTGGCCTCGCCGAGATCGTGGACGGGCATCGAAAGGGCGAACTCGTCGCCTCCGAGACGGGAGACGTTCACGTTCTCGCCGACCGCCTGCTGGAGCCGGGCGCCGACTTCCTTCAGAAGCTCGTCGCCGATGTGGTGGCCCAGGGTGTCGTTGACCTCCTTGAACCCGTCGAGGTCGCACAGCAACACCGCGACCCGGCCGGTCGGGCTCAAGCTCGACGCCTCGATGGCCTCCTCGACCCGGTCGCGGAGGAACGCCCGGTTCGGCAACCCGGTGAGCGAATCGTGCATGGCCTGGAACTCGACCTTTGAGACGGCGTCAGCGCCCTTGAACACGGCGAAAATCGGGACGAGGACCAGTGCGACCAACCATGGCCGAGTCAGGACAGCGAGGGCGATGACCGGTCCGAGGGACAGTTGGACGAACGTCGTCGCCAGATTGATTGGCAGCGATTGCCGGAGGTGCCTGACGACGATCATGCCCTGCTTGAGCGCCACGTAGGCTGAGATGAGCGCGACGTTCACGGTGAACAGAGCCAGTGCGGCGAGGCCGATGTACGGAGCGTGCTTGCCCGCCACGATCTCGATGGTCCCCACCTCCGATGGTGCTGCGGCAATGAGGATCGCTCCGGCCACGCCCAACGCGATGAGGGTTTCGGCGCAGTTGAACGCGATCTTGGCGGGATGACATCGCGCTGCGATGTCGAACACGGCGACGGCCGCGAACTGGGCGAGGAACGCGGGGCCGATGCCATAGGCCAGGAGCGATGCGAACACGAATGGGGTCGACAATGAGAACACCTGCTCCTGGGTACCCCATCGCACCCGGACCGGTCGCATCTCGCCGACGAGCGCGAACGCACACAGCATCCAGAAGCCCGGCTCGTCCCAGGACTGACGCATGTCGAAACGCCCGGTGATCCCGAGAACGAGCATGCCGACACCGGCTGTGATGACGGCGCCGATGTACGCGACCGCGCGCCGATCCCTCACGTCGGAAGCCGCAGCTCTCCCCGGATGCGCCTCATCGACGCGCCCAGCACTGGCAGTGGGCGAGACGCCGACGACGCGCTCCGTTCCGGCTGGGATCGATCTCACGGGCCTCCCGTCGTCTGGTCGTCACGTGCCTTCCCGGTCCGATCGGCTGATCCGTGCCCGTGCATGAGCGAACACAGCACACAAAGGGCGCACACCTTCCGAGCTAGAATGCCCAGAGCCGAGGCTGGAGGATCATGGGGCGTCTGTCGACGTTGCTGCGGCCGATGAAAGCGCGCGACGTCCTGAGGCTTTGGATCGCCGAGATCCTCAGCGAGCTGGGTGACTGGGCTGCTCTCATCGCGCTTTCCGTACTGCTGCACGGAAAGACCGGCTCGGCGACCTGGGCGTCGGCGCCGTTTGCCGTGGTCGTGGTCCCGGCAATCGGGCTCGGCCCCTGGCTCGCCACGTTTGGCGACCGCTACCCCAGGCGCAACGTGATGGTCGTCACGGATGTGGTTCGGGTCGTCCTGTACGTTGCTCTGGCGTTCGTCGAAGCGCCCCTGGCCGTGCTCGTCGTGGCCTTCCTTGCTGCGGCAGCGTCGGCGCCATTCGAGGCGGCCCGAAGCGCTCTCGTCGCCGAGTCGGTGCCAGTGGAGCAGCGGCACGATGTCGTGGTCGTGCGATCGATGACCGGCTACGGAGCCGTGTTGCTCGGGCTCGTTGCGGGCGGCGGACTCGTCGGCGTACTGGGGGTGCGCTGGGCGTTGCTCGTCAACGCATCAACATTCGTCGTCTCCGGCCTGTTGGTCGCCTCGGTGAAGGTGGGGCGCGAGCGGGCGCTCGAGGAGCACACACCCTCGACGGCTCTACGGGCCGCTCTGGGCGTCGTGGGAGCGCCGGGAACCATACGCTCGGTGACGGTGGTCGCATGCACGCTGGTCTTCGGGGCCATGGCTGCGGCTGGGCTCGCCGTCGTCTACGCAGCCGATGTCCTTGGACGGGGATCCGCGACCGCAGGCCTGCTATCGGCGGCTGTACCGCTGGGGACCATCGTGGCGACCGTGCTGATCCCGTTCGACCTGTCTCGTGGGAGCCCGCTTCGTTGGATCGGCGTCGTGGCTTCGGTGGGAGCTGCGCTGAGCATCGTCGGCTTGGGCGTCGCCGACTCGTTGCTGCTTGCGCTGGCGGGGTTCGCAGCCATCGGACCTGTGTATTCCACCGCGGTCTTCGCGAACAGCGTCTTCTCTGTGATCGTCCCTGACGAGGTGCGATCATCCGTCTTCGGGGTGCTGCAGGCCCTGTTCACCGGGTCGCAGGCGCTCGGGGTCGTCGTCGCCGGTGTGCTGAGTGACGTCGTGGGCGTGCGAGTCGCACTGACGTGTGTGCTCGGAGTCGTCGTGGTGGTTGGCGCGGCCGCCGCGCTCAGCCGCAGCATCGCGCCGGTGCTGCTCTCCGAAACGGGCGGAGTGAATCACGGCTGAGCCACCTGCGGGTGATGTCTCTTGTTCTGGGCACCGATACGCGAACGAGACCCGGTGGCTGGGCCCCCGGGTCTCATCGTCGGTGCTTGGCTATATCTGATATCTAACGAATGCGACCCATGACTTCGCCTCCCGAGCCGGAGCGAACCCCCGAGGTCCGCCGTGTTGGTGCGATCAACTGAGATCAATGATGAGGCTCGCGAGCGGAAGGGGCATCGGTCAGATGACCAATCGCGGGGCTCGGGAGTGACCTATTGGGTGCCCGCGGTTGCCCCGTGCCGGTCCGTCGTGTCCACCGCTGCCCTGCCGGGGACCGGGTGGGGCCTGGGGAGGCCCGCACGACGCCCGGTCGTCCAGACGCGACACACGGGCCCGACGGGGTGGGCGTCAGGCCCGCGTGCCGCTGGGACCAGGAGAGCATGGCTCGGGGGCGGTGCTCCCCTGATCGTGCTCGCAGCCCCGGCGACGGAGCTCAGCCGGTCCACTCCCTGAGGATCGGCACCGGCGTCGTCCGCTCTGTCGATCTTGGTCTCGTGCCGGCCGTCGATCATCGGTCAGATGACCAGTGCAGCCTGTCGGAAATGACCACATGTGCGGTGTTTGCGGCACTGATCCGGATCTGACGGCTCGCGCGTCCGAGCGTGGCCGTGTTGGACGCGCGGCGTGAGGGCGTCAGACTGGTGTGGTGGCGCGGCGAACCACGAGTGAACGTTTCATCGGGAGGGTCGAGGATCTCGACACGCTTCGAGGTCTCCTCGCGGCCGCGGCCGGCGGTCACCCTCAGCTGGTCATGGTGGAGGGTGACGCTGGGATCGGCAAGACCCGCCTGGTCGGCGAGCTGGTGGGCGAGGCCGCTCGGGGCGACGCCCGGGCCCTGATCGGCCATTGCGTCCAGTTCCTCGACCGGGCTCCGGCGCTGGCTCCGGTGGTCGGCGCCCTCAGACAGCTCGTCGACGACGGCCCTCCGGCGCTGGTGGAGCGCATCCTCGATCCGTGGCGCCACACGCTGGCCCGCCTCCTACCGGGCCCCGACACCGTGGCGATCCCGGAGCGCGTGGCGGCCTCGGTCCCGGCGGCCCCGGCCAGCACCGACCCCATCCTCGATGCCGATCGACTCTTCGACGCGCTGCTCGGCCTGTTCGGATCGCTGGCGGCCCGCCAGCCGACGGTCATCGTGTTCGAGGACGTGCACTGGGCCGACCGCTCCACGCTCGATCTGCTCGAGTACCTCGGTCGGAACCTCACCACCGAGCCGCTGCTGATCGTGGTCACGTTGCGCGCCGACGCCGTCGACCGTGGGCATCCCCTGCTGTCCCTGGTGGCCGAGCTCGACCGGCTGCCCCGGGTCACCCGTCTCGTGTTGTCGGGCCTCGACGACGGCGAGGTGGCCGAACTGGCATCGGAGCTTCTCGACGGACGGGCGCCCGACGACGAGCTCCTCGACGCCGTGCGCCGGCGGTCGGAGGGCAATCCGTTCTTCGCCGAGGAGCTGATTGCCGCCCATCCCGGCGCTGGTGCTGCTCTGCCCGCCTCGTTGCGGGGCTTTCTCGCCAGCCGTCTCTCCCGTGTGTCACACGGCGCCATGACCGTCTTGAAGGCCGCTGCCGTCGCCGGTCGGGTGGTGCACCACGAGCTGCTCGCAGCCGTCGCTGCCGGAGACGACCTGTCGGAGGCCGAGCTCCACCGGGCGTTGCGGGAGGTCACCGACCTCGGGATCCTGCGCGTCGAGCGCGGCTCGCCCGTCTACACGTTCCGGCACGCTCTCTTGCAGGAAGCCGTCGACGAGGAGCTGCTGCCTTTCGAGCACTCGGGCCTGCATCGCCGGGTGGCCGAGACCCTCGTGGCCCGGCCCGAGCTGTGCGCCGAGGGTCCGGGCGCCCTGGCGGCCGAGCTGGCAGCACACTGGACGGGCGCCGGTGATCTCCCTCGAGCGCTGGGAGCGGCCTTCGACGCGGCTCGTGCAGAGCTGGCTTTCGGGGCCCGATCCGAAGCCATCGAGCACTTCGAGATGGCCGTCGGGTTGTGGGACCGTGTGCCCGACGCCCGTGAGTTGGCCGGCTGCGACCTGGTCGACGGTTTGGTGGAGACCGCTGACGTCTGCGAGTCCCAAGCCGAGTTCGCCCGCGCCGAGGGTCACCTACGGCGGGCGGTAGCGCTCGTCGACGCAGTGTCGTCGCCGGTGCGTTCGGGCTTTCTGAGGGCCAAGCTCGGCCGCTGCACGTGGTACGGCGGCGCAGCCGGCGACGGCATGACCGAGCTCACCGCCGGGCTGGCGCTCATCCCCGCCGAGCCGCCTTCAGCGGAGCGCTTCCATGCGTTGGCTTGGAAGGCCCAGCTCCTTCTCATCGAGTCCCGCTTCGACGATGCTGAGGCTCTGGCCGAAGAGTCGCTTGCCGTCGCTCGACTCGTCGGGGTCGTGGCTGAGACCGCGGACGTGCTTTGCACACTCGGCACGGCGTTGGGTCTCAAGGGAGAACTCGGACGCGCGGAGCCGATGCTTGCCGAAGCACGCGTGTCCGCGATCCGAGCCGGGGACTTCGAGGCGGCCGTTCGCGCCGTCCGGAACCAAGGAGCAATTCTCGCGGTCAATGGACAGTTCGCCGAAGCGCTCAGAACTGGAGTTGACGGACTTGCCCTGGTCGAACAGGCGGGCTTGGGACGTTCCTCGATCCGTTCGATGGTGGTGGGTATCGCCGCGCTTGCCGTCGATGCAGGAAACCTGGAGCGCGCGGATCAGCTCTTGAATCGGGTACGAGATTGGGATGCTCCCGGGCTTGATGGTGTGACCCTCCATCTCACCGAGGCACAGCTCGCGCTCTGGCGCGGGGAACTCGGGGAAGCGCAGATCGAATGTGGTCTTGCCCGATCCATTGGAAGCTCCTACGACGATCCCCAGACGACGGCCTGGGTCAACATCATCGAAGCTGCGATAGCTCGGTGGCAGGGCAGCCTCGAAGTTGCGGCCGAGGCAATTGCCCGAGCGTGGGAGATCGTTCAACGCGCTTCTGACCGGTTCTACGTGTGCCTTGTTGCCCTCGAAGGTGCCCGCATCGAAGCCGAGCAAGTGACGGTCGCACACCGGGTTGGCACCCCGAGCTTCGAGCGATCTGGCGATTGGGTTCTGATCATGGCATCGGGCCACGCTCTTGCCCCTGCTTTCGCGATGGCCATCGAGGCCGAGCGCACTCGCTTCGAACAGCGCCCCGACCCGGTGATCTTCGAGAGCGCCCAGCGAGAGTTCGAAGGCGTTGGAATGGTACTGGAAGCTCTCGTGTGTGGCTATCGGGCGGCTGAGGCGCATTTGGCGCGGGGCGATCGGAATCGTGGCGCAGCAGCACTCGTGGAAGTCCACGACCGTGCTCGCAGGCTCGGAGCCGGGCTGATCACGCAGGAGACCCACGCTTTGGCGCGTCGGTCCCGGGTCGAGCTCAGCGAGGATGTGATCGATCTCCGCGAATCAGCCATTCCAACGATCGTGGTTGACACCTTCGGTCTCAGCGATCGCGAACTCGAGGTGCTGGCAATTCTCTGCGACGGGCTGACCAACAAGCAGATTGCTCCGCTACTTTTCGTGAGCCCGAAAACCGTAGCTGCTCATGTATCGAGCATCCTGGCCAAGCTCGGTGTGGCCACCCGCGGCGAGGCCGCAGCGATGGCCCACCGGCTCGGCTTGGTTGGCCAGTTCAGCGCCAGGTGACGTAACCCAGCACCGGTGTGACAAACCCGGCGAGGGTGATCATGGCGGTGGTGAAGACGATTCCCAGTGTGGTGCGCTTGCTCATGGTGGGCCTCTCATCGTTGAGGTTCCCAGCCGCCCACCAAGCACGTCGGCGGGTGCGCACCGTCAGTTGAGGCGAGCCGCTGCGGTTCGCGCCCTTTGCTCCACCTTCTCCAACTGTCAGCGTGGGTACCGGGATACGGGTACCCACGCTGACAGTTGGAGGGTTCAGGCCGGTTGGAAGGTGGCGTCGCCGGCGCGGATGGTGAGGAAGTCCATCCCGTCGGGGCCACACGTGAAGCCGTACTCCTCGTTGGCGGGGATCACGGCCGAGTCGTTCGGGCCCAGCACCGCAGCGCCGGGCTCGACGATGCAGCCGCCGCGCAGCACGAACAGCACCTCGCCCTGGGAGTGCGCATGCGGCGCGACCCGATAACCCGGCGGCATCGTCGAGTACTGCACGTACAGGCCCTCCTCGCCGCGCGTCACGAACTTGCGCAGCGCGCCGGCTGCGCCCGCCGATGCGGCCAGCTCGGGCGGCACCCGTCCGTATGCGACCTCGTCGACCCAAGGCACGTCGGCGAAGCGTCGGAAGGGGCCGGTGGTGTCGCCTGTCCCGCTCATGGCCCCCATTGCCGTCTCCCATGCTCGAGCAACTGCCAGTAGTCGCGCGTATACGACTCTCTACTGGCAGTTGCTCGGTGTGGTCGAGCTGGGGTCGGGGTCAGCCGTTGAGGACGAGGTCGAGGATGAGCTCGGCCAGCTCGGGGCGACAGATCAGGAAATCGGGGAGCCAGGGGTCGGGCTGGTTGTAGCGCAGGGGCGAGCCGTCAAGGCGCGAGGTGTGCATTCCGGCGGCCGCGGCCACGGCTGCGGGGGCGCAGGAGTCCCACTCGTACTGGCCGCCGTGGTGGATGTAGGCGTCGCAGTCGCCCATCACCACGGCCATGGCCTTGGCCCCGGCCGAGCCGATCGGAACCAGTTCCCCGTCGAGCTTCCTCGCCACGTACACCGCAGCACCCGCCGGATGCGTGCGCGAGCAGGCGATGCGCAACGGCCGCCCGTGGGGCCGCTCGGGCGTGACGTGCGCCGGCGAGGTGCCGAACACCAGCCCCAGCGCGGGAAGGGCGACGGCGCCCGCGGCTGGGCGCCCGTTGACCGAGAGGGCGATGTGCACGGCCCAGTCGGGACGCCCGGGGATGCCGTACTCGCGGGTGCCGTCGAGCGGGTCGACGATCCACACGCGTCGGGCGAGCAGGCGGGCGGGATCGGGATAGCCCTCCTCCGACAACACGTGATCTCCCGCCCGGGCCACGGCCAGTGCATCGATGATGTGGTGGTGGGCGAGCCGATCGCCCTCGTCGCGCACGGTGAACGGGTGCACGCCCCGCCCGGTCAGCTCGGCCCGCAGCGCCACCAGCATCACGCCCGTCGTGTGCGCGACCTGGACGGCGATGCGGTGATCGTCGTGGCTGACGAGGGTCTGCTCCGCAGCGGGGACGCCCTCGGCGAGTGTGGCGCCCGGGCGATCCCAGACGTAGGGGCAGTGGCGGCATCCTTGGTCGCAGCAGGTGCCCCGGTCGGCGTGGTGGGCGGCCGTCAGCACGAAGAGCCCGCTCACCGGATCGAGGTAGCCGGGGTCGCCTTCCTCGATGGCTGCTCGGTGGCGGCGCAGGGCCTCGTCATAGCCGGGAGCGTCAGGGGGGAACCGGCTCGGATGGGGCCGGGCCAGCCGGGGTGCCAGCATCCCGTCGAGCGTTCCCTCGAGCGGGGCGTCGAGCGAGTCGTCGGTGGGATCGTCGCCGGTGATGCTCACGGCGCCTGGAGCGGGGTGCTCTTGACGTCGGCCACGGTGGCTCCCGAGGCCTCGACGAGACGAGCCGGGGTGATGGGGAAGCAGGCGTCGGGAGTGCCGGCTGCGCCCCACACTTCGTCGAATTCCAGCAGATCCTCGTCAAGCAGGCAGCGCAGGGGCGACGCATGGGCGAACGGAGGCACACCGCCGATGGCGTAACCCGTCGACTCGCGCACCTCGTCGGGCTTGGCGGTGCGGACGGCGGTGGCGCCGACGAGCGCGGCAACCTTCTCGGTGTCGACCCGGTTGGCGCCCGAGGTGATGGCCACGATCACGGTGCCGTCGGCCGTGCCGCCCTGGGCCACCAACACCACCGACTTGGCGATCTGGGCCACCGTGCAGCCGATGGCCCGGGCCGCTTCGGTGGAGGTCTTGGTGCCTTCGGGGAAGACCGTGGCCAGCACCTCGATTCCCCGGGCGGCCGCGTCCTCGACGAATCGTTCGTTTCCTCGTGTTCCAGCCATCGAGTCCGACCCTAACGCCTCGGGCGCGGGCAACCCGTTCCTCGGTGATCGTCGGACCTATCGTGACGGCCATGAGCCACGTTGACGACGATCTCGAACCGTGCCGATACTGCGGGCACGACCAGTTCTGGTTCGCCCCCGAGTTCTCGTTCGAGCATTCCGTCCGCCGGCGCCTTCGGCAGTGGGCTGGCTCGGCGTTGATCTGTCGCCAGTGCGGACACGCCGAGATGTTCATGGCCGAGCCCGATGCCTGGGCCGCCAAGGTCAACCTGGGCGACGCCGACATCGTGATCGCCGGCGCGGTCTGGGCCGGCGAGGACGATTCGCCCGACGATTCGCCCGACGATTCGGTGGACGATTCGGTGGACGGGGATGGCGGGGCCCAGGCCGACGAGGCCGGGCCGGGCTGACCCGGGCAGGCCGGGGTACCATGGCCTCAGCCATCAAGCCCTGGCTGAGAGGACGTCCATCATGCCCACCGCCGTGATCGTTGATGCTGTTCGCACACCGCTCGGCAAGCGCAACGGGGGCCTCAGCAGCGTGCATCCCGTCGACTTGGCCGCTGACGTCCTCGTGGCGTTGATCGCTCGCACCGGTCTCGATCCGGCGCTCGTAGAAGATGTGATCCTCGGCTGCGTCGGCCAGGTCGGAGCCCAAAGCGCCAACGTCGCACGCCTGGCCGTGTTGGCCGCGGGTTGGCCGGAGTCGGTGCCGGGCACCACCGTCGATCGCCAATGCGGCTCGTCGCAGCAGGCCATCCACTTCGCCGCCCAGGCCGTGATGTCCGGCGTCCACGACATCGTCGTCGCAGGCGGCGTCGAGAACATGTCGATGGTGCCGATGGGCTCGCCTGGGGCATCACGCGACTTCGGCCCGCCTGGCGGACCCAAGTACCGCAACCGGTACCGGGGCGCCGACGGCAAGCTGCGTCTCGTGTCCCAGGGGATCTCGGCCGAGATGATCGCCGCGCAGTGGGGCATCTCACGCGAGGAGTGCGACGCGCTCTCCGTGGAGTCGCACCGCCGGGCGGCCCAGGCCACCGACGAGGGACGGTTCGCCCGGCAGATCGTCCCGATCTCAGTTCCCGCCGTCGAGGGCGCTGACGACTCCGACGCCCCGACCGTCGTGAGCGTCGACGAGGGCTTCCGTCGGGGCACGACGATGGAGACGCTGGCCAAGCTCAAGACGGTCTTCAAGGAGGACGGTCTCATCACCGCGGGAAACTCGTCGCAGATCTCCGACGGAGCGTCGGCCGCTCTCATCATGAGCGAGGAACGGGCCGCGTCGCTGGGCCTCACGCCACGGGCCCGCTTTCACGCCATGGCGGTGGCCGGGTCGGATCCCCTCCTCATGCTCACCGGGCCCATCCCGGCGACGACCCGGGTGCTGGAGAAGGCCAAGCTGAGCCTCGACGACATCGACGTGGTCGAGATCAACGAGGCGTTCGCTCCCGTGGTGCTGGCCTGGGCCAAGGAGCACCATCCCGACATGGCCCGGGTGAATCCCAACGGTGGCGCCATCGCCATCGGCCATCCGCTGGGCGGATCGGGCGGTCGCCTGTTCGCGACGCTGCTCGACGAGCTCGAGCGCACCGGGGGCCGGTACGGGCTCCAGACGATGTGCGAGGGTGGCGGGATGGCCAACGCCACCATCATCGAGCGGATGGGCTGAACGCGCCGACCCGCCCGGGTCGGCGGCAGGCGCCACCGCGCCAGCCTGCGGTGGGGCATACCCACCACGACGAAGGGTGACCGACTTGCTGTGGACCATCGTCAAGATCGCGGCAGCCGTGCTGGTGATCGTCGTCGGCTACGTGTGGGGTGCCGGTCTGGTGCGCTCGTTCGGCGGCGCCGCGCCATCGTCCAAGCCGCCCGAGCCCGGCGAGTTGGCCGTCGTCGACATTCAGTTCCAGTGTCAGGTGTGCGGCACGTTGGTCACGATGACCGCCGCGCCCGAAGACGAGATCCCTGAAGCGCCCCGGCATTGCCGCGAGGACATGGTGCTCATGAGCGACATCGGTCTCGACCTGGGAGCCGGCGCCGACATCGAGTGAGGTGCCCGGTCCCGTCGCCCGCTTTTCCACACCCTGTGGATAAACCTGGGGAGAATCACATGGGTGTGATTGGCTCACCGAGCTCCCCCGTCACCCTCGGCATCGTGGCGCGACACCTTGAGGATCTGTGTGAGGAATCAGCCGGGCCGACGCGTCATTTCCATTGGGTCGCGAGCAGGAAGCCCACAGTGATGAGACCCAGCCCGGTGTACAGATAGGCGTTCTGCGTGTCGCCGGGAACCAGACCGATGTAGTTGAGCATGATGATCAACGCGCCCAAACCCATGAGACTGAACAGCATCGGGGCGAACCAGGGTGCGCTGTGCTTGGTCTCTTCCCTGATGGGGGGCGTGTACCGGCCCTGCGACGGCGGGGCAATCGTCGTGCGCCCGTGCTCCGCCGCCGGCTTCGACGCGTCGACGGCGCTGGGGATGACCTTGCGGGGCGTGGGCCCTCGCCGTACTCGAGCTCGCGCCGGGCGACCTTTTGACTTCGGCATGGCGGGCAGCGTAGTGCGCGACGGTCGACCAGGTCGTCTGAGTGCGACGCGCTTCGCGGTGGATGGGCGCATGGCCGTCGGGATCCTCGCCGCCGGCGTCGTAGTGTGGGGCGCGTGTCTGGTGCTCGCGTGCTCGTGATCGACAACTACGACTCGTTTGTCTACAACCTGGTGCAGTACCTGGGGGAGCTCGGGGCCGAGCCGATCGTGCACCGTCACGACGCCCTCACGATCGGCGAGCTTCGCGACCTGGAACCCGATGCCGTGCTCGTGTCACCGGGTCCGGGCCGCCCGGAGGACGCGGGTGTCTCGAGCGAGGCGATCCGCGAATTCGGCGAGCGTGGCGTTCCGGTGCTCGGGGTGTGCCTCGGGCACCAGTGCATCGGCCAGGTTTACGGCGGCGATGTCGTGCGGGCGCCCCAGCTCATGCACGGCAAGACATCGGAGGTTCATCACCAGGGACTGGGCCTCTTCGCCGGGCTCCCGTCCCCGCTCGTGGCGACCCGCTACCACTCGCTCGTCGTCGCTCCCGCTTCGATGCCGGCCTGCCTCGAGGTCACGGCCCACACCGACGACGGCGTGGTGATGGGCGTGCGCCATCGCGAGTTCCCCAACGCGGGCGTGCAGTTCCACCCCGCGTCGATACTCACCGAGCATGGCCACGCCCTGCTGCGGACCTTTCTCGATCTCGCCCCCGTTCGCTGATCGCCGCCGGGCGCCCGGGGCGACGGGCGCCGGTCAGGGGAGTCGGACCCGGCCCTGGTGATCGATCACCGCCAGACCGTCGGCAACGAGCGACGTGAGCGCCTCGTCATCGATCTCGTCGCGGGCGATGTCGCCATGGGCCCTGAGCGCAGCGAGCACCCGTCCGCGACGTTGACGCATGGATCCTTCGTAGCGGGCCTGGCGTGAAGGCCGGGTCTCGGTGGCCAGTACGCCCCGGGTCGCACAGACCTCGTGAAGCGGGCACACACTGCACTCCGACGTACTTGAGCGACACACGAGCGCCCCGAGGTCCATGAGCGCGAGCAGCCGCTTCCGGCCCACCAATGGTGCGCCGATCTCGACCGAGGCCATCTCGGCCGCCGGATCCGGCAGCCGGCGCCCCGCGACACGCTCGGCCACGCGGCGGATGTTCACCTCCACCGCCGGCACGTCGTGATCGTCGGCCTGGGCGGTCACGGCGCGGGCTGTGTAGCGCCCGATCCCCGGGAGTGTGGTGAGGTCGGCGGGCCAACCCCTGCTGGCGATCTCGACGGCGGATTCCCAAAGCCGTCGGGCCCGTCGGGGATAGCCCAGGCGCCCCCATTGCTCGATGACGGCGCCGGGTCCGGCCTCGGCGCAGGCGCCGGGATCGGGGAATCGGTCGAGGAACGCTTCGTAGCAGCCGAGCACACGCGCCACCTGGGTCTGTTGCAGCATCACCTCCGACACCAGCACCGCCCACCGGTCGCGGGTGGCCCGCCACGGCAGGTCGTGACGTCCGTTGGCGTGATACCACTCGCCGAGCGCGATACCCGTCGGCGGCGAGAGGCCGGTTGCCGTTCCGGTCGCCGGCGGCGGCGCCGTCAGGAGCGGGTGCTCAGAGGGCACCGCGAGTCTCGACTCAGGTGGACGGGGGTGCGGTGGGGACGGTGGTCGTCTCGGGCGGCGGCGCCGGTGCGGTCGTTGCCGGCGTGGTCGGCGTGGTCGGTACGGTCGTCGCCGGGGCGACGAACTGGCACACCGTGATCGTGACACCGGCGCCGGGGGCCACCTGCTGGCCGAACGGTGGGGTCTGGTTGATCACCTTGCCGTTGTCGGCCTCGGCGCAGGTCCCGCTCGGGCTGGCGTTGGGAACCAGCTTGACGAACGTGATGCGGGCGAAGGCGTCGGCCTCGGTGAGGCCGCGCACGTTCGGAACCGCGATCTGGTCGGGCCCGGTCGAGATGATGATCTTGACGGGCGATCCCAGCGCCACGACCTGTCCGCCGGCCGGCTCGGTGCGGATCACCTTGCCCAGCTCCACCGTGTCACTGCCCTCGCTCTGCGGGACGATCTGGAGGAACCCGGCGTTGCGCAGGTTGTTCGTGGCCGTCACCTGGTCGAGGGAATCGACGGGCGGCACGATGAGCGTGTCCGGAGACCGGGCCACGATGAGCGTGACCCCATCTCCGGCGTTCAGCACGACGCCGGCCACCGGTGTGCTGTCGATCACGGTGCCTGCGGCCACCGACGGGTCGTCTCGCTGATCGATGGACGGTACGAGCTTGAGCGCGGTGAGTTGTGCCGAGGCCTGGTCGGCGGTGAGGCCCTTCACGGTGGGGACCGTCACCTGCTCGGCCTCCTTGCTCACGGTGATCGTGACGGGCGTGTTCCTGGGACGGGGCAGACCAGCGTCGGGGCGTTGCTCGAAGACGGTTCCGGCGTCCACGGCGTCGTTGGCGACAGCCTCCACGAGCACCTCGAAGCCCTCTTCTTCGAGCGCGGCCGTGGCGTCGGCCTCGCTCAGGCCGATGACGAACGGAATGTTGATGTCGGGGGCGGCGCTGTCGTCGTTGGTGACCTTGTCGGCGATGACGGCCACGAGGGCGGCGATGGCGGCCACGAGCGCGACGAACGTCAGCAGGAACAGCACGGCGCGGGCGAAACGGTTGCGCGGCGGCGGGGTGAGCACCCGGGTGCCGACCGTGGTGGCGTCGGGGCCGCGTCCGTGCACGACGGCGGCCCTGCGCACATCGGCGTTGGGATCGGGGGGGCGGATGACGACCTGCGTCGGCTGCTGACGGGCCGGGGGCTGGGGCGCGGCTTGCGGGGCCGGAACGATCGCCGCGGAAGGCACGGCGCCTGTGGGGACCTCGGCGACCATGGCGGTGACCGGGGCCATCATGATGCGCTGACCCTGGCGGAAGCGCACGAGGTCGGCACGGAAGTCGCGGGCGGTCTGGTAGCGGTCGTTGGGGTTCTTGGCCAACGCCGTGAGGATGATCGCCTCGAGATCGGGAGGGATGTCGGGGTTCAAGAGGCTGGGCGAGACCGGCGTTTCCCGCACGTGCTTGTAGGCGATGGCCACGGGACTGTCGCCGCCGAAGGGCGGATAGCTCGTGACCATCTCGTAGAGCACGACACCGAGCGAGTAGATGTCGCTGCGACCGTCGGTGGGAAAGCCCTGGGCCTGCTCGGGCGAGAAGTAGACGGCCGTGCCCATGACGGCCCCGGTCTGGGTGAGGTTGTCGGCGACACCGGCGCGGGCGATGCCGAAGTCGGTGACCTTCACCTGTCCCTGGGGCGTGATGAGGACGTTGCCGGGCTTGACGTCGCGGTGCACGACACCCTTGTCGTGCGCGTTGGCCAGCGCATCGGCGATGTCGCCGGTGATCTCGGCGGCGCGGTGCGGGTGCAGGGGAGCCGAGTGCTGCACGACATCGCGCAGCGACCGTCCCTCCACGTACTCCATGACGATGTAGTACGTGCCCGCCGCCTCGCCCCAGTCGTACACCGAGACGATGCCAGGATGGCTCAGGTTGGCGGCGGCCCGCGCCTCGCGCCGGAAGCGCTCGACGAACGACGGGTCACGGGCGAACTCCGCCGAGAGCACCTTGACCGCGACCGGCCGGTCGAGCAGATGGTCGCGAGCGAGGTACACCTCGGCCATCCCCCCGCGGGCCAGGTGTCGGAGGATCTCGTAGCGATCGGAGTACGCGGGGGAGGACATAGGAAGTGGGCGCCAGGTTAATCGGGGGCTGGTTTGCATCTCCGGCATGGGCTCGGACGATTCGCCACCCTACTTCATGACGAATACGTTACGACGTCAGCGACACCCCAGGTCAGCACGCATTCTGCGCGCCTACGCGCAGAATCTGCGACAGAATCGGCGCGTAAGCGCGGGCGGCAGGCAACCCCGCCGCCAGCTCATCCGCCCGGGGTCGGGCCGGGAATCGGCAACCCTCCGGCAGGTGTGGGCGACGGCAGCTGTCCGGAGATCAGGCCCGAGAGGACCTGCTGCGCCACCGGGGCCGAGAGCCGTCCCCCGGTCGCTTCCGAGCCGAGGTCTCCACCGTTCTCGATGAGCACGGCGATGGCGTACTGGCGCTGCGTCAACGTGGCATCGGCCGGGGCGAACCCCACGAACCAGGCGTGGGGATCGGCGCTTTGTACCTGTGCGGTTCCCGTCTTGCCGGCAACCGACACACCCTCGATGCGCGCCGCGGAACCCGTCCCCCGGTCGACCACCCCCACCATGAGGTCGCGCATGATCGCCGCCACGTCGGCGGTGATCGGCGTTCGCCAGATCTCGGGTGCGGTCTCGGCCACGATGTCGGCGTCGACATCGAGCACCCGTTGCACGACGTAGGGCCGCATCATCTGGCCGCCGTTGGCGACGGTCGCCGCGATCATCGCCATCTGCAGCGGCGACACGGAGATCTCGCCCTGGCCGATCGCCGCCTGGGCGAACAAGGGGGCGTTGTCGCGGAACGTTCCGGCGGCCGGGCGCGTGGCTCTGGCAGCACGGAGGTCGAACGGGATCGACTCACCGATCCCCCAGGCCTGCAACGACTTCACGAGGTCCTCGTTGAGGTCGAGCCCGAGCTGTGCAAACACCGTGTTGCATGAGCGGGCGAACGAGTCGCGCAGGCTGCCGCCGCACGCCGAGCCGCCGAAGTTCGAGAGCGTGCGATCGGTGAGGGGGAGGTCGAGCTCGGTCAGCACCGGGAACTCCGTATCGGGATTGGCGATCCCGAACGTGAGCGCGGCGGCGGCGGTGACGATCTTGAACGTGGAGCCGGGCGGGTAGATCTCGCGGAAGCTTCGAGCCAGACGGGGATCGGGGTTCGACGCGGCCAGCGCCGCATCGTCGCGCTTGGCCGCGTCCACGTCGTGGCCCGAGATGACCGTGGGATCGAACCCCGGTTCCTGATAGAGCGCCACGACGGCGCCGGTGCGGGTGTCGAGCACGACGACCGACCCGCGCCGTCCGGCCAGTGCCTGTCGGGCCAGCTCCTGCGCCCGAGCGTCGATGCTCAGTTGCACGGTTCCGGTGTGCACCTCGCCTTGGAGCAGGCCCAGGAGATCGGCGGCTCCCACGTCGGGATCGCGTCCGGTGAGCTCGTCGTTGAACACGTCCTCGATACCGGACGCGCCGAACTGGAACGAATAGAACCCCGTCACGTTCCCGAACAGCGGGCCGTAGGGGTAGGTGCGGAGGAAGTCGTACTGATTGTCGGCCGGGACCGAGACCGCAACGGCCAGTCCCTCGGAGTCGACGATCGGACCCCGGGGATTCGCGTAGTCGCGCACGATCCGCCGGAAGTTCCGGGGGTCGTTGTAGAGCTCCTTGGCCGAGACGATCTGCAGCCAGTTGAGCATCCCGAACAACACGACGAACGCCGCCGTGATCAACAGGCCCGAGCGACGGATCCGGGCGTTCACGACCCGCCTCCGAGCCCGCCGCCACCCCCGGCTTCGGCGAGCCCGCCCGACGATGACGATGACGATGACGATGACGATGACGACGACGACGACGACGACGACGACGACGACGGATGGTCCTCATCGTGCTCCTCGGCCTCGTCGCTCATCCGCAGCAACAGGGCGAGGATGATCCAGTTCACCACGAGCGACGAGCCGCCGTAGCTCACGAACGGCAGGGTGATACCCGTCAGCGGGATGGTGCGGGTGACGCCGCCGATGATGATGGCGCTCTGCAAGCCGAGGATCGACGCCAGCCCGGCCGCGAACAGCTTCGAGAACGGATGCTCGATGCGCATGGCGATGCGGAACGCCGATCCGACCAGGAGCAAGAAGGCGATGAGCAGCGCGCCCGCTCCGAGGAGACCGAGCTCCTCGCCGAACGCCGCGTAGATGAAATCGGTCTGGGCGTAGGGGATCCGGTTGGGCGTACCCAATCCGAGCCCGGTGCCCGAGATGCCGCCGGAGCCGAACGCGAAGATCGACTGGACGAGCTGGAACCCCTTGCCCTGCGGATCGGCGAAGGGATCGATCCAGATGTCGACGCGCGTCCGCACGTGGCTGAACGCGCTGTACGCGAACACGGCCCCGCCGGCGAAGAGGACGGTACCGATGCCGACGAACACGGCTCGCCCGGTGGCGATGTAGAGCATCAGCACGAACACGCCGAAGAACAACAGCGACGTCCCGAGATCGCGCTGGCGCACCATCACCAGGACCGACACTCCCCAGGCGAGCAGGAGCGGCCCGAAGTGCTTGACGTCGGGGATCATGATGGGACCGATCCGGCGGGTCGCGACCGAAAGCAACTCGCGTTTGTCGGCGAGGTACGCCGCGAAGAACAGCACGAGAAGAACCTTGGCGATCTCGGCCGGCTGGAAGGTGAGCGGACCCAGACGGATCCACACCCGGGCTCCATTGATCGTGGCGCCCAGCACCGGCAGCAACGGGAGTAGCAGCGCGATGACACCCAGCAACGCCAACGTGTAGCGGTACTTCTCGAGGTTTCGAACTCGCGGGATGACGGCCAACACGGTCACGAAGGCGACGGCCGCGATGATCATCCAGCGGCTCTGCGCGTCGGCCAGATTGGTGCGGCGCACGTCGAGCCGGGCGATCATCACGTAGCCGAGGCCGTTGAGGAGCGCGGCGATCGGCAACAAGGTGGCGTCGGAGCGGGGAGCGAGTCGTCTCACAGCGACGTGCATGCCGACGATCAGCCCGAGGATCAGGATCCCGAATCCCACGACTCGGGGGGCCAGGGTCGCTCGATCGGGCGTGTCGGCCAGGCCCACGAGCACGAAACCCCCGATGACGACCAGGAACGAGAACGCCAGCAGGGTGGCCTCGTTCCACCGCCGCTCGATGGCCAGGAGGCTCGATCGGCGCGCATCCCGTCGGCTGGCTCGCCGCCGGGAAGCGGGACGCGCGCCTCGGCGCGCGGCGGCGTCGGCCATCAACGGGCCAGGAGCCAGATGATCAGCCCCAACGCCACCCCGAGCACGACGATCACCGGGATCATCCACAGCCACGGCGACCGCGTGCGCTCCCCAGCCGGCGTTGGGAGCGGCGGCGGGACAGCTCCTGCGGTCGACGCGTCGGCAAACGGCACGTCGGCATAGGGCGGCTCGGCGAACGGGGCTGACGGTGCGGCAGGCACCCCTGGCTCCACCCCGGTCCCGAACCCACCCCCGAGGTCGCCCCCGTCGAAGGACGGCTCGTGACCTCCGGTTGGCGTCGGAGCGTCGACGGCTTCGGGCACGGCCATCATCTCGGGGATCTCGGGGATCTCCACCGTGGCATCGGGATCGTCAGATCCAGATGCCAGCGCTGCGGCGATCGCGGCGGGGACCCCGTCGAGCTCCGGCGCGGACAGTTGCACCGTGTCGCCTGAGGCAGCCCCGGCACCCACGAGATCGACCGCGCCAGCCGACGACGGGTCTGTCTGCACGCCGTCGGCGTACACGTCGATCACGACGGCGGTGATGTTGTCGTCGCCGCCGGCCTCGTTGGCCGCAACGATCAGCGCTTCGGCGGCGGCCATGGGGTCGGCCACGGCAAGCAGGATCTCCTTGATCACGTGCTCGCCGACGAGCGCATGGAGGCCGTCGCTGCAGAGCATCAAGCGATCGCCGTGTACCAGATCGATCAGCTCCCGATCGATGGCGACACCGGGCTCGATGCCGAGCGCACGCGTGAGGATCGAACGCTGTGGATGGACGGCCGCCTGCTCGGCCGTGATTCGACCCTCGCGGCGGAGCTGCTCGACGAAGCTGTGGTCCTGCGTGACGCGCAGCAGTACCCCCGTGCGGAGCAGGTACGCCCGCGAGTCGCCGACGTGTCCGAGCACAGCCGTCTCGCCGATCATCTTGACGGCCGTGACGGTGGTGCCCATTCCCTGGAGGCTTGGATCGTCGACGGCCTTCTGGAAGACGGCGTCGTTGGCCGCGGCGACGGCGGCAGCCACGTGCAGCTCGGGATCAGCTTCCATCAACGATCGCAGCTCGGCCAGGGCCGTGTGCGACGCCACCTCGCCGGCGCGATGACCACCCATGCCGTCGGCGACGGCAAAGAGGTTCATCGTGTGGTCAACGAGATAGTTGTCCTCGTTGCCCTGCCGCACGCGGCCGACGTCAGTCTTGTGGCCGACTTGGAATCTCACCTGCCGGCCCCCTTGGTCCGATCCGTCGCTCCGAGATCTCCACTCGGTCGCACACTCTCGCAGCTGTCGACAGCGCCGCTCAGCACGACACTTCCATCAGCGTACGCCCGATCTGCACGTGATCGCCGCGCCCCCGGGGCGCGACCGCTTCGACGCGGGCTTGATTGAGGTACGTGCCGTTCGTCGAGCCGAGGTCCTCGAGGAACGGTCGGCCCTGGTGGAGGAACACGCGGGCGTGAACCTGCGACACGTACGTGTCGTCCACGAGCACGACCTGACAGCTCGACGCCCGTCCGATCGTGATCTCGTCCACGACGTCGTAGACCCTCCCCGCCTGTTCTGGCGGCTCCACCACCACCAGACCGACGGACCCGGCGAGACGAGCTCGCCGTTCCTTCCTGGTGAGCGGGGCGGCGGCTCGTGGCGGGGCCGGTGCTGCTGGAGCGACGCCCGAGCTGGGGGGAACGGGTGGCGTGAAGGTGCTGGTGGTACGGAAGGCGCTGCCGGCTGAAGCGGCGCCGTAGCCGCTGGCTCCGAGGGCGGCGTCGGTTCCTGGAGCGGACGCCGGAGGGGCGTGCGAGTTTTGGAGGACCCGTGACGAGCCCGTGGTCTCCGTTCGCCGCCGAGCTCGTCCTGCCCGACGGCCTCCCCCGCCGAGCTCCAGGTACACGACCCGCACGACCCGGAGCAGGAACAGGTACAAGAGCGCGAGGAAGCAGTACTTGAGGATGGTCAGCACAGATTCGTTGACCCTCACACGCGCTCCCTGTGGTCGACGTCGATCATCAGGCTACGACGCCTCGAACACCAAGGTGGCCGGTCCGATGTCGATTCGGTCACCGTCATCGAGGAACGTGTCGTGGATCGCATGCCCGTTGACGAACGTGCCGTTGGTGGAGCCGAGGTCGACGATCCGGACTCCTTCTCGTTCTCGGCGCAGCTCGGCGTGGGTCCGTGAGACCTTGGGGTCGGCAACGGTGATCGGACAATCCTCCAAGCGGCCGATCACCAGCGGCTCGGTCCCGAGCCGAATCCGAGTGCCATCGGCGAGAACGAGTGACGCTGGGACACCAGCGAGGTCCTCGTGGATCTTCGCCCGGATCCGCAGATCACCCGGCTTGAGCCGTTCGGAGGGAACAACGCTGATCTCGACCGGGCCGACGAACTGGTAGCGCTCCTCCCGGGCATGCGCTCGCAACATCTCACCCAGGTCGGCGATCAGCGCGTCGCTGAACGTGGAGAAACGCTCGTGGTCGTCCGGCGAGATCTCGACCGTGTAGACGTTCGGGACGATCGTCGCCCTCACCCCCAGCGTCCGGGTCCGGTCGACCTCCCGAACCAGGCGCCGACCAACCTCCACCGGCTGCAGGCCGCTCCGGAACGCCTTCGTGAAGGCCCCTTCCACGAGCTGCTCGAGGCGACGCTCGAAGTGCCTGAGCATGTGCGATGTCCTCCCTGGTCCGGGTCGCCCCGGCCCCAGGAGTGTACCGACGCCCCCGTTGGCCGCACGTGCCACCCCGGAGCCGTCATCCCCGGCCCGGACCTCCCCTGGGCTCCGAAGGCTTCACGCCGGGAACAGCCCCCCTGCTAGGGTTCGACCCTGCACGCGCGAGTGGCGGAATAGGCAGACGCGCAGGATTCAGGTTCCTGTGTCCGCAAGGACGTGGGGGTTCAAGTCCCCCCTCGCGCACCACGAAAGTCCTCTCCGGCTCGTGTCCTGTCCGGTTGTTCCGCAAGTTATTTGGTGGGTTCTGGAATTTTGTGGATCGGGGCTGCGTTCTGCCAGGTAGTAGACCCTCTGGCAGAAGGAGCCTGTATGGCAGGTCGTGGTCCACGGACACCCGAGATCGTTCTGAGCGTTCACGAACGGGAGACCCTGCAACGATGGGAACGGCGGCACACCTCGGTGCAGGCGTTGGCGTTGCGGTGCCGGATCGTGCTGGCCTGCGCTGAGGATCAGACGATGAGTTCGATCGCCCGGGAGCTGGGTGTGAACCCGGCGACGGTCTCGAACCGTGGAAGCAGGACAGCTTCAAGATCTCCCCGGACCCCCTGCTGGTCGAGAAGATCCGGGACCTGGTTGCGCTGTACATGAACCCGCCGGTCGCGGCGGTCGTGTTCGCCGTTGACGAGAAACCGCAGATCCAGGCGTTGAACCGGACAGCACCGACCCTGCCGATGTTGGTCGGCACTCCGGCCCGAGCCACGCACGACTATGAACGCAACGGGACCTGCGACCTCTTCGCCCTCAACATCGCTACCGGGACGGTGATCACCGATATCCGGTCGTCGCACACCTCAGCCGACTTCGTCGCGTTCTTGAACAAGGTCAACCGGAACGTCCCCGCGGAGCTCGACGTCCACGTCATCCTCGACAACCTCTCGACGCACAAGACCCCGACCGTCCAGAAATGGCTGCTCCGGCACCGCCGGTTCCACTTCCACTTCACCCCGACCTACCGGTCCTGGATGAACCTCGTGGAACGGTGGTTCTCCGCGCTCACCACCAAGAAGCTGCAACGCTCCGCTCACCGCAACGTCACCGAGCTCGCCGCTGACATCCGCGCCTGGGTCGAGGCCTGGAACGAGAACCCGACACCCTTCGTCTGGCACAAAGACCGCCGAACAGATCCTCGAACGTCTCGCCGACTACTGCACGACCATCAACCAGGCCACCAGCGACTAACCCGGACAGAAAACATATATTCACTATCCTCCAACCGGACAGGACACTAGGCGATGGCGACGACGAGACGGAACCGCTCGAGGAGCTTCACGGGTTGGTCCTTGGGTCGAGGGCTCGACGGCACGACGGCACGAGTCGAGCACCAGATTCGACGAGGGCGAGCCGGGCCCGTCAGACGGCGGCGCAGGAATACTGAATCATCCTTCCTGTGTCAAGACCGCGGGAATAGTCTGGCGGTGTGGCGACCGAGCAGCCGAGTACATGGACCTTCCTGACCAACCACACCCACGTCTTGCTGTGCATACACCGAGACATGGGGATCAGGCTTCGAGACGTCGCTCAGATCGTGGGCATCACCGAGCGATCCGTGCAGAAGATCGTCTCCGACTTGGCCGAGGCCGGGTACCTCAAGGTCGAGCGGGTGGGTCGCCGCAACCACTACAGGATCCAGGCCCGTCGACCGTTGCGTCACCCTCTCGAACGCAACCACGATATCGGAGAGATTCTCGACCTGCTCGGGAAAGCCCGAGCCGGGCGAACCCGTTCGTGAGCTGATCGGCTGATCGGCCACCGACGTTCGGAGTCAGCCGGCTGGAGATCACACCGCTCCGCGTCGTTGTGCGCACGTTGCGTCGTTGTGCGCACGGGCGCACCGGGCAACATCCCGACTTGACATGCGAAGTACGATTCGCTAGTCTTATTTCGTATAAAGCGAAGCGCTCCACCAAGGAGGCGTCGCCCACACGCCCGAAAGGGCTCAGCGCCAGGAAACCTGGTGATGCTCCACGAGATCCGGGAGGGTCCGAGCCATGAACACCGAAATTTCCACCACGAGCGTCAACCAGGGCCACCCGGCAGAGAACGTCCCCGAGACGCTGGTCGGGATCTCCTTCGACGACCCCTTCCGTGCCAATGAGTTCCTGACCGCGACGAAGCGCATGGCTGCGAGCCAGCAGCTCGTGCTGAAAGATGCCGTGATCGTCGTTCACGATGTCGACGGCAAGACCAAGGTCCACGAGACGGTCGATCCGCAACCGAAGCGGACGGCGCTCTCGGGGGCTCTGTGGGTGAGCCTGGTCGGGCTCCTGGTCGCCGGTCCGGTGGGCTGGCTCGCCGGAGCCGCTGTCGGCGCCGGAGCTGGGGTTGTCACGGCCAAGGCCATCGATCTCGGCATCCCCGACGAGTGGGTCGAGTGGTTCCGCACGTCGACCACGCCCGGCACCGCGACGCTGGCGTTGCTCGTCACGCACCTCGACCGCGACGCGCTCATCGTCGAGGTCGAACGTTTCCGGGGAGCGCGCCTCGTCCACACCAACCTCGACGACCACACTCTGGCCCGCATCCACCGAGCGCTCGGCCAGCTCGACCCGGCTGCTCCGATCGCCTGAGCGAGGTCGAGCGAAGCCGCCGCCGTTCGATGACGAGGTAGCGGTTCCGCCGTCGGGTCGGGAGATGGCTTGGTGGATCCAGCGGTGGCGCAGGTCATGGGTCCCAGGTCGCGGGCAGGACGACGAAAGCGCCGGTCGAGTTCGCCGATCGACGGCAGAAGCGATCACAGGGGTGGCCTCGAGAGCCGCGGTGAGCAGGTACAGGTCGAGCCGCGTCGGGTCAGCCGGGTCGAAGGGCGCGAACCCGAGTCGTTCCCACCACGACCGCCGCCGTCGCGTCGAGGGCGTGCACCACGACGCGACACGCCGCCTTGGGGTCAACTCGACCGCGGCGCTCATCACATGCGCGACAACACGCGATGCCGGGGCCCATCACGACGGAGCGGCGGCCCCGCGATCAGTGTCGCAGGCAGTTCGAGCGTCGATCACGCCAGGTGTGAAGCGATCGAGGTTCATGACCTTGTTCCAGGCAGCCACGAAGTCCGGAACGAACTCTGCTGCGCGTCTTCGCACGCGTAGACCTCGGCGATGGCCCGGAGCTGGGAGTTCGAGCATCTCCGGGGCGGTCAACCCCAGCAGGCTCGCCCTCTCCAGCAGCAGCTCCTCGAGCCGTCGCTTGTCTCCGGCTCGGAAGTGGCTGCGGAACCCGTCAGCGGTCGGTTCGAGCACGGCGAAAGCATCCACGTCGGTCTGCCACTGCGAGGCGTCCGTGCGTCCCGGCGAGAAGGGAACGTCCATGTCGTGCCCGGCGTCCTTGGCCGCCTGCTCGAGCGCGCACACCGCCGAGGACGATCAGATCGGCGAGAGATACCTTCTTCCGGCCGGTCTGCGAGTTGTTGAAATCGGCCTGAATCTGCTCCAGCGTCGCCAGCGCCGTCGCCAGCTGTGCCGGGGCATCGACCTCCCAGTGCTTCTGCGGAGCGAGGCGGATGCGGGCCCCGTTGGTCCAGCCGCGCTTGTCGCTCTCGCGGAAGGTCGACGCCGAGGCCCAAGCGGTCGAGACGAGCTGGGAGACGGATGGTCGGGACGTGACGAGCCTGCCCTTGAGCGCTGCGATGTCCTGTGGTCGATCAGTTCCTGATCGACGACAGGCACCGGGTCCTGCCAGATGAGCTGCTCTGCGGGGACCTCCGGGCCGAGGTAGGTGAGCACCCCAAACCGCTCATCTGACACGAGACCGCCAACCAGATCCTCGACAGTCTCAAAATTTTGACGAACCGCTGACCCAGGACGCTCGGGCGTCGCTCCTAATCTCAGCAGTCTGTGGTGGGATGTTCGTCTGGTGTTTGCCATTGCGTTCGCGGTAGCGGCACTCGATGATGGCTCATGATCGAACCGGCGATTTCGTAGCGGTCACACCGGAACGATGTTGTTGGCGCCCGAACGGTGCAGCAAAGACGACAGCTCTCTTGCCGCCGCCCCCGGGCCGCCGGGACCCGTCCAACCTGAACGAAAGGATCTACCGCATGAACCGCGCGCTCCTCGCCGAGCTACAACGTCGGCGTGTGTACCCGAGCATCACCCTGTTGATGAACACGTCGCCGGGAGCCATGCTCAGCCAGGCCGAGATGGTGACTGCTCGTCGCCTGGCTGAGCATGCCGCACGCCGACTCGACGGCGACGTCTCAGACGACCTACGAGCCACACTCGCCGGGAAGCTCAGCGACCTCATTGCCGACCAGATCACCGAGCGGTCATCACACGCGTTGGCATTGTGTGTGTCGCCCGACTATGTCGCGGCAGTACGACTTGGTCGCACGATCGAAGAACGGGTCGTGATCGATGAAACCTTCGCCACACGCGATCTCGTTGCGGACCTCAACCGCACCGCGCTCTACCGCGTTGTCGCCGTCAGCGAGCGCAAGGTCCGCCTCCTTGTTGGTGACCGTGCTCAGCTCGTCGAAGAACGCACCGAAACCTGGCCGATGATCCGGTCCGAAGAACAGGGCGAGGCGTTCTGGACGCGAGACGTCGCTCAGTCGTTGCGCGACGAGCACAATCGAAACCCGGTTCCTACGGTGATCGCAGGGGTTGTGCGGACCGTCCGAAAGACCCTCGTGCCCGAGCTGTTCAACACCGTTGGATTCATTCCCGGCAATCACGATCGGACCAGCTGGGCCGACCTCCACGACGCGGCATGGCCGCTGGTGTGCGACTGGCTGCGCGCTGATGGGAGCCGAGCCATCGAGGCGCTCGCCCGGGCCCGGTCGAGCGCCCGGTTCGCCGGCGGCATCGACGAGATCTGGCCTCTGGCCAACGAAGGTCGGGTCGAGACGCTCGTCGTCGAAGACGGCTACGCCGTCGCCGTCCGCATCGTCGACGGTCAGATCCAACGAGCCGACGACCGCGAAGCCCCCGACGTGATCGACGACATCATCGACGAGACGATCGAAGCTGTCCTCCTCCGCAGCGGCAAGGCCGTCATCGTCGCCGACGGTGAGCTCGAAACGCACGGCCGGATCGCAGCTGTCCTGCGCTACTGAGTCACGTCGGTCGCTTCACTGCCGCCGGTCCCGACGAGAAATGGGTCACCGACGCGACCTACCTGCGGACGCAGGTCCTGGAACAAACCGGACAGGACGCCTACGCCACGAAGCCTTCGCAGCCGCTCGGGCCCCGACGGTGTCAACGGTCGGCAACCTCGGAACACCCGAACACCCGGCCCGACCATCGAAACGATCACGGGCGACATCCAGCGCGTGGTGGTTGCCGAGAACGAGCTCGGCACGCCCGACGACGCCGAGATCAACGCTCGTACCGGCAGGCCCCGACCGGGCCATCAAGGCACTCCTCTCGAGCACCCGATAGTCGAGTCCTGCGGAGAGACCAACCTGTGCAAGATCGACGCCCAAGACGTCACCGTCGCCCCGAGCGCCTCATCGGCGCGGGCACGGTTCCCGATCGAGCGATCACCGCCAGCCGCGATCGAAGGATGGCGGTGACGGGCGCCAGCCCTGACGACCTGCTGGGTCACCTCGCCGGCGGCCCTGACGACCTCGACGTCCCACACCCGAAGTGCACCGACATCGCGATTGGCTTCGCTCGGATCGACCCGGGCATGGCCATGAAACGGTCCGACTGGACCGACGCCGAGACACCGGTGCGCCTCACCAGGGGCCACGGTTGGTCTGACAGCTACGAGGGTTTCGGGCGTGGTGTCTTGCGAGATATCGGAGGAGCGGCTGCGCTGTGAGCAGCCGGTTCGGTTGGTCCCGCGAGGCGGCGGGTCCGGACGGCGAGCTCGAGGATGAAGCGGCCTTCGGGGTCCAGGGGTGAGTGCCCGGTGAGCTGGGTGATGCGTTCGAGCCGGTACACCACGGCGCGGGGGCTGAGGTAAAGGGCACGCGCGGTGGCCGACACATTCCCGGATGCGGCGATATGGGCTTCGATGGTCTCGATGAGGCGCTCGGCTCCTCCGCGGGCCCGATGGAGAGGCCCGAGGACGGAGCTGATCAGCTCGGTGCCCAGGCCCGGGTCGGCAACCAGCATCCGGTAGGGCAGGAGGTCCTTGAAGTGCGCGACCGGGCCGGCAACCGCCATCCGGTCGGCCAGCTGGAGGGACTGGCGGGCTTCGCCGTAGGAGCGGACCAGCCCGCCCGGCCCGCTGCCGGGCCGCCCAACCCCGAGCCGCCACGGGCCCTCGCCGGTGTCTTCCAACGCGCGAGTCAGGTTGGCGGTGAAATCGCGGCCACCTTCGGGGAACACGCAGACCAGCAGGCCTTCTTTGGTGGCGACGACGACGTCGCGTCCCCCGAAGGTGGCCAGCACATGAGCTTCGAGCTGTCCGTGGACCGGGCCGGCGTCTACCAGCCGCCTATACGTTTTGGCCACGGCGACGAGATGACTTCCGGCGAGATTGAACCCGAAGCGGGCGGCCCGCTCCTGGAGGAGACCCGGCTCGGCGATACCCGACAGCAGGTCGTCGACGAACTCGCGACGCAGCGACTCCTCGTAGCGCACCATGCGGCGTTGGGACCGCTCGTTGCCCTCGGCGATCGCCGCAGCAGCGTCGTCAGCCGCTCTGAACAGCGTGGCAGCCACCGTGGCCACGGCTACAGGACGTGAGTCGGGCGTGCGGGCTTCGATGTCGGCCCACAGCCGCCACGTCGCGCTCAGGTAGAGGTCAAGCACTGCGGACAGGGCGATTCCCATTTCGGCGGAGTCCTCACCCTGGGTGCGGCAGGTGTCGAGCTCGGCCCGCGACAGCCGGCGCCCCGTCTGGGCCGCGTCGGTCACGGCGATGAGATATTCGGCGACCAGCCCGGTCTCGACCCCGGCGTCGCGAGCGGCTTGAGCTGCGACTCGCTTGACCCTGGCCGCCGCCGGACCGACGAGGGCCTCGATCTCGGAGCGGGACGCCGCCGCCCCCGAGCGGTTGATGGATCGTGCTGTCATTTCAAGCAGTCTGCCGGATCCCAGAAACGAGCGCCACCGCACAGGATCCCCGGCGCTGGCCAAGCAGTAGCCGATCTCCCGCAAATGGAGACTAGCTTGCGGCGAATCGCCGATACTCCTGATATCGGAAGTCTATACCGAGCATACTCTTCTGATTTTTACCATTACCTTCCGAGTAGCGGATGCTGGATCATGGGTTGCACGAAGGAGAGGCGTACGAAGTGCAACGAGTGGGGATGCACGAGGCAGTGTGCCTCCATCTCAGCCTCAAGCGACCTGAGCGAAACATTATTCCCGAACCAACACGACGACGGCTCCACGGTAGCCGCACAAGAAGGAGACATCCAGATGTCAGTTTCACTCAGCAAGGGCGGGAACGTATCTCTCTCAAAAGAAGTTCCAGGTCTTTCCAGGATTCGAGTGGGTCTCGGCTGGGACGTACGGGCGACAGACGGAGCACCGTTCGATCTGGACGGGAGCGTATTTCTCGTCAATGGTGAAGGTAAGGTGCGGAGTGACGCCGACTTCATCTTCTACAACAACTTGCGGTCCACAGACGGCGCAGTGGAGCACACCGGCGACAGTCGGACAGGTGAAGGCGACGGCGACGACGAGGCAATCAAGGTAAACCTCGGCACGCTGGCTGCTGACATCGACAAAATTGTGGTCGCAGTGACCGTCGATCAAGCCGAAACGCGGAGCCAGAACTTCGGTCAGGTCGGCAACGCCTTCATCCGGATCGTGAACGACGACAACAATGGCGAGATCGCGCGATACGACCTGTCGGAGGACGCCAGTACCGAGACAGCGATGGTCTTTGGCGAGATCTACCGCAGCGGTGCAGAGTGGAAGTTCCGAGCGGTGGGCCAGGGTTTCGTTGGGGGACTCGGTCCCCTGGCGCAGAGCCTTGGGGTTGGCGTCTGATGGCAGAGTTGACCTGTTTGGACGGAGCGCTGCGCGGTGGGCAGCCCGAGCACCGGAGCCGGCAATGACCATCGAGACGCCGACGACCGATGTCGTCCACGGCCTGTCGCACGCCGAAGTCGACGAGAGCCGCCGCATCCACGGTGCGAACACCTTCAGCGAGCTCCCCCAGAAGACAATATGGGACTTCGTGAAGGAAGCCGCTGGCGACCCGGTGCTGCGGATCCTGATCCTCTGTGCTGTGGTCTCGGTGGCGTTGGGCGCATACACCGGGCACTACATCGAGGGCGTGGCCATCACCGCAGCGGTGATCATCGTGACGCTCGTCGGCACGCTGAACCAGGTGCGGGCCCGGAACGAATACACCGCGCTCGACGCCATCGCCCAGCGCGAGAAGGTCCGTGTCATCCGCAACGGTCAGGTCGAGGAGGTCGACAGCGAGGAGCTCGTCGTCGGCGACGTCGTCGAGCTCAACACGGGCGACATCGTACCGGCCGACATGCGTTTCGCCCGGGGCAACGACCTCCTCGTCAACGAGGCCCACATCACCGGCGAGCCTGATACCACCAAGGAGCTGGGCGAGCATCTGTACGGCTCGTCGCGCGTCCTCGACGGTTCGGGCCGCGGTGTGGTCCTCACCGTCGGCGATGGCACCACCTTCGGCAAGATCCGTCAGGAGATCGCCCAGAAGGACAAGACGACACCTTTGCAGGAACGGTTGGCCAAGCTGGCCGTGAAGATCGGTATGGGCGGCAAGTGGGCGGCGATCGTCACCTTCGTTGCTCTCATCATCTCGGGTTTTGCCCGCAACGATGTCGACCTCGAGTGGTCGAAGGACTTCGTCACGTTCATCATCGACGCCATCACCATCGCCATCACGATCGTCGTCGTTGCTGTGCCGGAAGGCCTTCCACTGGCCGTCACGCTCTCGCTCGCGCTCACGACCCGCAAGATGGCCACCGAACAGGCGCTCGTACGCGAGCTCTCGGCCTGCGAGACGATGGGGGCAGCGACGATCGTCTGCACCGACAAGACCGGCACGCTCACCGCAGGGCACATGACCTTGCATTCGGCGGAGTTCGCCGGTATCGGCTGGACCATCGACGAGCTCGAGACCGTCGCCGATCACGCCGACGCCGGAGCTCCCTTCGCCGCGCTGGCACGCGCCATCTCGATCAACAGCTCGGCCGATCTCCTCGAACGCGAAGGCCAGACCGTCGTTGCTGGTAACAGCACCGAGGGTGCTCTGCTGCGCTGGATCGTGAGCCAGGGCGTCGACTACCGCGAGATCCGCGACAGCGCCGATGTCACCATCCGGCGTGAGTTCAACAGCACCCGCAAGCACATGCTGACAGCCGTCCGGGCCCCCGGAAGTGGCGGTGAGCTCACCGTGTACATGAAGGGTGCACCTGAGATCGTGCTCGGTCACTGCACGTCCAGCCTGGCCGCCCACGGTCAGGACCACCTCATGACCGACGAGACAAAGGAACGCATCCTGGAGACGGTGCGCGACGCCGCCCGGCGGGGATACCGGACCCTGGGTCTGGCCTCGGCAGTCCGGCCGGGGTCCACCGCCCCCGATGACATCGACGCCGAGATGCGCTTCGACGCGCTGCTGATCATCGCCGACCCTCTCCGGGCGGAGGTTCCCGACGCTGTCGCCCGGTGCCGCAAAGCCGGCGTACGAGTGATGATGATCACCGGCGACATCCGTGAGACAGCCACCGAGATCGGCCGCCGCTCGATGATCGTCACCGAGGGCGACATCGTCCTCGAGGGGGCCGAGTTCCGGGACATGCCCGACATCGAAGTGCTCGCGCAGCTGCCACGGATCACCGCGCTGGCCCGGGCCCTGCCCGACGACAAGAAGCGGATGGTCGAGCTGCTCCAGAGCCAGGGCGACGTCGTCGCCGTCACTGGTGACGGTGTCAACGACGCTCCTGCGCTCGTCACCGCCGATGTCGGGTTCTCGATGGGCTCAGGATCGAAGGTCGCCCGTGAGGCCAGCGACATCGTGATCGTCGACGACAACTTCGTCACGATGGTCCGAGCGATCCGGTGGGGGCGCAGCGTCTTCGAGAACATCCGGAAGTTCCTCCAGTTCCAGCTCACGATCAACGTGGTCGCCCTCACGACAGCGTTCATGGCCGCGGTGCTCGGCTACGGCACGCCACTGACGGCGGTGCAGCTCCTGTGGGTCAACCTCATCATGGACTCGCTGGCTGCCCTGGCACTGGCCCTGGAACCCCCCACCGACGAGCTCTTCGACCAACCCCCCCACGCACGGGCCGAGCCGCTCATCTCGAAGTCGATGTGGACGAGCATCCTGACCGTGGGGATCTATCAGATCGCCGTGCTGGCGATCGTGCTCACCACCGGGCTGGTGATCGACGAGCACGTCTTCGCCGACAGCGACGCCAACGACCTCTACCGCAACACAGTCGTGTTCAACACCTTCGTGTGGCTGCAGATCTTCAACTGGTTCAACTGCCGGTCAGTGCGATTCCATCGCAACCCGTTCAAGGGCCTGTTCAAGAGCACAACGTTCCTGAGCATCGTCGGCATCGTGATCGTGCTCCAAACGCTGATCGTGGAGTTCGGCGGCGAGGTGTTCTCCACCGACGGGCTGACCGCCGGCGATTTCTTGAAGTGCGTGCTCGTCGGCGCCACGGTGCTTCCGGTGTCATGGGCCGTCCGGGCCGTCGGCCGGGCCCGCTCGTCGTCGACGGCGGAGTGACACACCCGGTCCGCTCCCTGCGGCCAGACCGCTAGCTCGGCCGCCCTATCCGATTCTGGGGGCGGGCCCCTGTCCGATTGTTCCCGATCTCTCCCGGAGGTGTTCCATGGTCATGTTCTCCCGTGGTCAGAAGTCCAAGCTGAGCGATCTCACGCCAGCGACGAGCCTCGTCGTTGGTATCGACATCCAGGCCAACGGCAACTCCGATATCGACATCTCGTGCTTCGGGGTAGACGCGGCCGGTCAGCTTTCGGACGATCGCTACTTCGTGTTCTTCAACCAGACCTCGTCGCCCGAGGGCGCGATCGCCCTGCGAGGCGCGGCCGACGGCGATCGCCAGACCTTCGGCGTCGATCTCGATCGCATTCCTTCATCCATCGACAAGCTGGTGTTCACCGCCACGATCGAAGGTGCGGGAACGATGTCGCAGATCACCCGGGGCCATCTCCGTATCTTCGCCGACGGGACCGAGGTAGCCCGATTCCCCTTCACCGGCGCCGACTTCGCCCAGGAGAAGGCCCTGATGGTCGGCGAGCTCTACCGCAAGGACGTGTGGCGTTTCGCCGCCGTGGGCGCCGGCTTCACCGGGGGGCTGAACGCGCTCCTCGCCCACTTCGGAGGCAGCGAGTCCGACGCCCTGGTGGCAGCCCCCGCTGCGGCACCTCCTCCGGATCTTCCTGCTCCGATGCCTGCTGCTCCACACTCCATTCCAAAGCCAGCCCCTCCCGCCCCAGCGCCCGCTCCGGCTGCGGCTCCCAAGCTCTCGCTTTCGAAGGTCACGCTCGACAAGCGCGGTTCAACGGCCCGCGTCTCGTTGGCCAAGGGAGGGACCGGATTCCAGAAGATCCACGTCAACCTCAACTGGGACAACCCCAACGCCGGCGGCACCGCCAAGCCCGCCAAGAAGAGTCTCTTCGGACGCAAGGAAGGCTCGGGTGCACCCGACCTCGACCTGGGCTGCATGTGGCGCCTGCTCGACGGGACCGCCGGGGTGATCCAACCTCTGGGCGGACGCTTCGGCTCACGCACCGAGGCCCCCTACATCCTGCTCGACAAGGACGACCGCTCGGGCTTCGACGCCAACGGCGAGAACCTCTACATCGAGCGCACCGACCTCATCGACCTCGTCGTCGTCTTCGCCATGATCTACGAAGGCGCCACCGACTTCACCGCCGTGGGCGGCCGTCTGACGATCATCGACGAGGACCAGGAAGTCTTCATGCGACTGGCCTCCCCTGAGCGCGGTATCGGCTTCGTTGCCGCCTGCAGCATCCGCCGCACCGGTGACGAGGTCGTCGTCACCAACGAGGAACGCTACTTTCCCGGCCACAAGCAGTGCGACGAGCACTTCGGCTTCGGCTTCAGCTGGCGAGCCGGCTCAAAGTAGAGGATTCTCCGTTCGCGATCTTCAACCTCAGGAGGGAAGTATCACCGTGCAGAGTTTCGGGATGCTGGTCTATGAGGAGAATCGGTCTTGGTCGCGTTGCGCGGGCCTGGTCAGGCGGTCTTTTTGAGGGTGACTTGGTAGCCGAGGGTGTGGAGTTGTTGGATAGCTCGGCCTCGTTGGTGGTCGAGGTTGCGGCGGGTGAAGTAGTCGCCGCCTTACTTTTTGAGCGGGTGATCACGCAGAGGGTGAGGGGTATCCACAACTCAGCGCGCGCGGTCTGTTGGACCGTGCAGTGTGGAGGCGGAGGAAGGAAAGGATCGCTGCGCTTGAGACAAGGGTTGCTGAGCTGATCGAGACGTTGGCGGCGCGGGATGCTCGGATCATCGAGTTGCAGGCGTTGCTCGAGCAGTCCTGCGTAGCGGGAAGCGTCAGGTGGCGCCGTTCTCGAAGGGCGAACCGAACGACGAGGCGGCCCGGCCGGGACGGAAGAAGGGCGAGTCTCACGGCCGTCATGGCCATCGGGCTGCGCCTCCCGAACCGGACCGTATCCTCGATGCGCCGCTGCCCGAGTGCTGCCCACACTGCGACGAACCCTCGATTTCGAGCGGTGGTGCCTGGGGGAGCGGATCGCTCGACCGGGTTGGCGTGCGGCTCGCGCTCAGGAGCCGGAGCATGGCCCGGGCGGTGTCGGCGGGCGTGAGGTCGACGCCGAGGAGCTTGGCTCGGGCGAGTTTGGGATCGTGGACGTCTCCGGGTTCGTAATTGGCAGCGCGAAGCGCCCGGGGGATTCTGGCGACGACGCTCCATGGCTCGCCCGCCGCGGCCGGCACCGAACCAGGTCGGGGCGTCCGGGCCAAGAGTCGCTGCTCCATCGCCGCTCGCCGTGCCCGACGCCGAAACACGTTCCAGGCAGCCTGCAACACCCACGCTCCCGGCGCCCCCATCGTCGAGACTCGACGCCAACGCTCCAAGGCCCGGACGAACGCCTCGTCGACCACCTCTCGGGCCTCGTCGTCGTTGCCGATCATCAAGACCATCACGCCGACCACAATGAGCTGGTCGTTGGTCTCCGGCGGACGTCTGGCCGGGAAGCCCGATCGGGTCGACTGGCAACCATTGTGCACCCCAATGGGCCAGCACGGGCCAGGACGGGCGAGCAGTCGCGGAGTGATTCTGGCTTCCGCTCCTTGCTACGTGCGCGCGGGCGGGAGGCGACGCCCGGGCGCTGCTGCGACGTTCTGGCTGGGCCACCTGCCGAGTGACCATGCGCCGAGGTTCACCATGGCGAGCTCATGGACGGTCCCCCAGAGGTCGGGCCCTGGGACGTTGTCGAACGATCGATCGATGTCGAGCTCGGCGAGGTCGTCGTCGATCAGCCGCAGCGTCTTGCGAACCCGAACCGGGAGCGTTCGGAGTGACAGGTTCTTGGCGGCATCTTCGAGCGTCACCAGCTCCCGAGCGACGGTCAGCATCGCCGACCAGTTCGGGCGAATGGCGGGAAGCTCCCCGACGAAGGCCTCGAGCTCGGCTCGTCGAGCGAGGGAGTACGAGAACCGGTTGCCGCTCGACCGTACCGAGAGCACCCCGGAGCGTTCGAGCGTGTCGCACTCGTCGGCGACGTTGCGTTTGGTGAACCCGGCGGCGATGGCGAGACGAGCGACGCTCATGCCGCCGTTGCCGTCGGCGGCGAGAAAGCATCGAAGGATCTCTGCACGCGCGCCGACCCCGAACATGGCTCGAAGCCGGATCCAGATCAACGCCGGTCGTTCGAGGGGAGGCATGGTCGAACGTCCAATGACGGTGTAACGGCGCGGGGTCGTCGCTCCCGGCCAGTTGACGCCGGCGTGTTGTTCGATCGTGGCGGCGAACTCCCCCCAGGCTTCTTGGACATCGGCAGGTTGAACACGGAGGAGATTCTTGAGGCGGGTTCGGGACACGTAGCGCCAGTTTCGTACGCACCAGTCGGTGGCTTCATCCCTGAGCCGAGGGTCGCGGTCGCCGAGCCAGGCTGTGAAGAGCATGAGTGGTTCGGGGTCGATGGCCCAGTCGCCGTGCGTTGTGGTCCAGCCCGACACGCCGAGCTCGGTCCAAGCGCTAGATGCCAGCGCCAGCGCCTGCTGGGCGAAGGTCGCTGCCGGCTTACGCGAGAGAGAGGTCGGCATCGGATGCCTCCGCATCGAGCAGGTCGAGGATGCGCCGTAGCTTGCCGAGGAACCCGGCCGACGGATCGTGCGTCCGCGTCCAGCGTGCTGCCGTGAGCAGTTGCTCCCTGGTTGGTGCGAGCGCTTGCAGGTCGGCGAAGTGCTTGCTGCGTTCGCCTTGGTCCCCCGCGGCGTAGAGCTTGAAGCAGACCAGATCTTCATGGGCTGGCAGGTGGACGTCGAGCGTCCCGAAGGTGCGGATCGTCACGCGGCCTGCCAGCCCTGGCGGCAGCCCGAAGTCGACCAGGCCGGCGGGCCCGCTGTTGAACCATGTGGGGCCACGAGCACCCCGATCCGCTCGCCGTGCTCCTCCAAGAGTGCGCCGAGCGTCGCCAGGGCATTGTCGAGCCGGTCTCGCTCCATCATAAACGAGAGTATAGGTCTCCCGATTCGAGAGAATGAAATGCTCGGAGTCTCTCGGATCCCCCGTGCAAGACCGTGCCAAACACGGTCCGGTTTCATGCAGCGGTCGGTTCGGGCACTTGTGATCGTGCTCGTCAGTGGTCGGTAACGGCCCCACCGAAGGTGGTGATGAGGGCGGCGAGGCCACCGCTGAAGCCTTGGGCGACAGCGGCGATCCGCCAGATGTGGGATTGGGCCTAAGCTTGGTGGTCCACGAACTCATGCATGCCGGGGACGGTGAAGGCCAGTTGGCCTCGTTCAGGTGCGTAGACGAGGCCCTTCTTGATGAGCTCGTTGCGGGCCACGGAGATGTCGGACGTCCGTCTCTTGCCCATGTGCGCGGCGATGTCGGCCACTGAGGCCGGGTCGACACCGCCGAGTTCGGCGAGTGAACGCATCAGGTCACGTTGTGCTGGTGTGGCTCGTTCCCACCGGGATTGGTAGAGCCCGTCGTCGACTTCACGGCGGGCATGGATCAGGCCGACGTTGACATCGTCGAGTGCGATCGGGGAGGTGCGTGCGTTGTCCCACACGTGCTTTCCGATCGCCTGCAGGAAGTACGGATAGCCGCGAGCGGACCCGATTGCCGCGGCAATCCCCTCGGCTTCCCACTCCACGCCGAGCTCGTGGGTCGGGACGATCAGCGCTTCGGCTGCCGCCGCGTCCTCCAACAACCCGATCGGGCGGTAGTCGTAGAGCCGTTCGGCATAGCTCGTTGCCTCGGCCAGCTGGGCGGGCAGCGAGGGGAGTCCCGCGCCAACGAACATCACGGGTAATGGCGTAGGAGCCTGACCGAGTCGGTGCACGGCCGTGTTGATCGCGGCGAGCTCGCTCGGCTCGGCTTCTTGCAGCTCGTCGACAAGGACCAGCACCCCGACCCCGAGGTCTCGCGCAGTCTCACCGAGGACTTCGAGGAGAGCGGCAAGATCGTCGGCGAACCTGCCCGAGTCGGCGACACCGCGCATGGGCTCGACATCGACACCTAGCGCGATGCCGCCGTCCGGATCGAATCGAACACCAAAGGCCTTGAAGACACCGAGCAATCGCCGCAGCCTCGGTTCGGGGTGCCGACCCGTTGCCGTCCGCATGCTGCGTACGAGGTCTTGGCTGAGAGCGATCGGAAGCGATGTCCGCGCGCCCGCCTCGACCTTGGTGGTGATCCACCCCCGTTCGGTGACCTGTCCGAGCAACTCATTCAATAGCGCCGTCTTGCCAACGCCACGAAGCCCACTCAAGACCCAGCTGCGATCGCCCTCGCCGTGCTCCTCGGCGCGCCGGCGCACGACGGTGAACGCATCCAGCAGGGGTTTGCGCCCTGCGAGCAGCGGCGGTCGACGACCGGCACCGGGTCGGAACGGATTCAGTACAGGATCCACGAATCAGAGTATATCTGCTTCGGTAAGCGATTTCCTTATACGACCTTACACGAACTGATGCCAGAGAGGGGACCGCCTCGACCGACGATGTCGGCCGGCGAGCGGCTCGCACCGACGATCCTCGCGGGTTCTACCGGATTTCAACCCGTCCGGTAGAAGATCCGGTAGAAGTCAGCTCGTGACTACTGCCCATGTCAGCGGAACGTCCGGTGACGGTGTAACGGCGCGGGGTCGTCGCTCCCGGCGAGATGGGCTCTGAGCTCGATCGTGATCGCCCCGTCGGATGCACCCAGGCCCGTCCGTTCACCTCGTCTGAGCGACGAGGCGTTCAAAGCGTTGCCGGGCTCCTTGGCGAGTGATGCCGATCTGAGCACCGATCACTCCCCACGAGAGACCGGCTCGGCGGGCTGCCAGCACGGCGGTTTCGACGCGACCCTGCGCATCTCGCTGGGCCTCGGCAGCGGCCCGAAGCTCAGCCAGCACGGCCGGATCGGTAACCACCAGCTCATCACCGGGCACGTCGTCGAAGGCCGTGATGATGGCGTCGGTTTCTTGGCTCGTCATGGTGCGGGGGTGCCTTGTGGTCTTCATGGGATGTCACCTTGGAGGGGGAGTGATGCGGCGGAGGTACGTGGCTCGAGCGAGCATGGCGTGGATCACGAAGTCGGCCTCGTCGGTGCTCAGAACACCGATTTCGAGGAACTCGGCGGTACAGCCCGGCCGATGAGCACGACGAAGTCGGGTTGCTCTGGGTTGGTGATCGCCGTGATGGCGTTGGCGACTGCGTGGCGGGTGTCGTCGTTGGAGACTCCGTGCTTGCTGGCACTCGCAAGGATCTGCACATGACAACTCTAGTTGTCGCATGGAGCTGTTCCAACAACATTCAGCCGGGGACACCCGCTGTTGCCCAGCCGCTGGGCTGTCCGTCAGTATGGCTGGCGAGCTCGGATCCCGGAACCAGATCGGCACCGAAGACGTCGGTACCGATGACGATCGGGCGCCGCGGCGCCAGGCGAGGGACGCGGCGGTCTCAGCCGGGGGCCTCGGGAACGTGGCTCAACGCTGGTTTCACGGGTGGCGACGATTTCCAGTCGGGCAGCCGGTTGTCGGGGCTGCCCTCGGTGGCGACGGGCCATCCGCTGGGGTTCAGGTGAGCCCAGTGCGCATGGTTGAGCTGATGGAGCGTGAAACAGGCCTGGAGCGCGTTGTGGAAGCCCATGTTGTCGACGGTCTGGTTCACCGACTCCTTGATGAGCAGTGCCGCCATGGTGGGGAGCATGCCGATCCGGCGGGCGAACGCCTCCGTCAGCTCGGCCAGCTGGTCGGCGGGGAAGATCTTGCTCACCATGCCGAGGCGGTGGGCTTCGTCGACGTCGATGGAGTCTCCGGTGAGCAGAAGCTCCTTGGCCTTGCGGGGCCCGAACTCCCAGGGATGACCGAAGTACTCGACGCCGCACATCCCGAGGCGCGTTCCCACGACGTCGGCGAACACGGTGCCCTCGGCCGCGACGATGAGGTCGCAGGACCACATGAGCATCAGCCCGGCAGCGAAGACCGGTCCGTGGACCTGAGCGATGGTGATCTTGCGCAGGTTGCGCCACCGCCGGGTGTTCTCGAAGAAGTAGTGCCACTCCTGCAGCATCCGTTCCTCGGCCCCGCGACGGGTGCCACCGTTGATCTGCCGTGTGGGATGTTGGTTCGGACCGGGATCGAGCTCCTCGACACTCTCCTTGGTGCCCATGTCGTGGCCGGCGCTGAACATCGTGCCGGCCCCGCACAAGATGACCACCCGAACCACGTCGTCGGCCTCGGCGCTGAGAAAGGCATCGTTGAGCTCGACGAGCATGCCCCGGTTCTGGGCGTTGCGGCTCTTCGGGCGGTTGAGGGTGATGCGGACGATCTCGCCGTCATCGAGGTGCTCGTAGGTGAGATACCGGTAGTCCGCCATCGGGTTCCCCTTTGTGTGGCGCGGTGCACGGAATGGTCATCGGTGATGCAGATCGCGGGTGGCGATCGGGAAGCCGGCTACGTTCAGTGACGTCTGGTGGGTGCCTGGCTCGACATCATCGTCGCACGCCGAACCGAGCGCTGCAGGGAGTTCGACCGTCAACCGGGGAGTTGGCCCGAGACCGGGCTCAGATCACGAACCGCCCAAGGCAAGCCGGAGGTCAAGATGAGAGCCAGGCTCGATGCTGCGGAGACGGATCGGCCCTACCCGGCCCGCACCGGTCGGCTCCCACGGCACCTGCACGAGCTTTCGCCCGAGTGGCTGACGGGGTTGCTGGGGAACCGATACCCCGGCGTGGTCGTGGCCGGCTACGAGGTGGTCGAGGTGAAGAACAGCCACACCACCAAGCTGCGGCTGGCCCTCGACCTCAACGAGGTGGGGCTCGCCGCGGGGATCCCCACCTCGGTGTGCCTCAAGTCGAACTGGTCCGACGGTGTTCCGACCGGCGACATCTGCGAGCGCGAAGCACGCTTTTACCATCTCATGGGGAACGCGCTGCGTGTGCCGTTGCCCCGCACGTATTACACCGACTGGGACGGTGACGGCGGTGGCCGGGGCATCGTGGTGATGGAAGACCTCGGGTCGGCACCCGGGGCCTTCGGCGCGAGCGGCGATCATCTCCGCGTCGACGGTGTCGCGAAGGGGCTCGAATCGCTGGCGATCCTGCACGGAGTGCTGTGGGACAGCCCTCGGCTCGACGAGGAGCGCTGGCTACCGGGCTCGATGGACGATCCCGTTGACACCGAGCAGGTGATCCAGCTCTACAACTATCTCGTTTTCAACATGGAGGATCCGGCGTATCGGGCGGTGCTACCCGACTGGGTGTACGAGACACCGGAGCGCTTGAACCATGTTCTCGACGAGCTCTCGGCGTTTGAACGGGAGTTATCGGGTCCTCGTTGCCTGGTGCACGGGGACGCACATCAGGGGAATAGTTTTCTCCGGTCCGACGGCGAACGGGTATGGCACGACTGGCAACTCGTCCGCAAGGGCAGCCCGTGGCGAGACGTGAGCTATTTCATCGTTGGTGCATTGACGGTCGACGAGCGCAGCGCGTCGGCACGCCAGCTCCTCGAGCATTATCGGCAGGCGCTCATCGCCACGGGCGCCGATGGCGTCCTCAGACACGACGAGGCCTGGGAACACTTCCGCCGCTGGCCGGGGTACGGGATTCAGTCGTGGCTGAGCAACGTGAGCAAATGGGGTCAAGGCGGTGTCGAGATGGTGAAGCGTTTCTACGCCGCAGCTGACGAGTACGACACCGTCGAACTCCTTACCAGTGGGAAGGTGCCGCGGCGGATGCCGTCGCTCGGTGAGGGGGCATCGTCGATCTCGGAGGAGCTCCGCCAGTCGATTGGTGGCGAGCGCTGAAGCCAACGGTTCCTCAGAGTCGCCGGGCAGTGAGGATCCACGCAGGGAATTGGCGCTCGACGATCGCCGGCAGCCCGTACCGCGGCGGGAGCAGGTCGATCGGACCGTCATCGACCACGGTGAACCCATGGTTGGCGAGCACCTCAGGAATGATGCGGCTGCGGCGGTGGATCGGCTCGCCCTCGGCGCTCAGTCGATCACGGATCGATCGGTGCTGTCTCGAGCGCAGGTCGGGGTCGTCGGGGCGCGAGTAGTCGAGCACCAGCACGCTGCCTGGCGCCAAGAGCGCGTGGAGCTGATTGAACGTGTCGTCGAGGGCTGACTCCGACAGGTAGAACGTGACGCCCTCGCACACGGTGCACGTGGGAGCGTGCGCATCGAAACCAGCGGCAATGAGCGGGTCGGACATCGGCGTGGTGACGAGGTCGACGGGAACCGTCACCCGGCGCAGGCCCGGGTCGATCCCGGCATTGTGCAGGACTGCCGCCTTGTACGCCAAGGTGTCGGGGAAGTCGACCTCGTAGTGCATGGCATCGACCCCGAGCCGCAGCACCCTGGAGTCGAGGCCGGCGCCGAGGATCAGCACCTGGGTGCACGGGTCCGGCGGCGAGCACGATCCGAGGACGGCATCGTCGATGTAGCGGGTGCGGAGCCAGATGTTGCGTGCGAAGTCGACCGACGCGCGGGCCCGGTCGAGCACCTCGTCGTCGACGAACAGGCGGGCGTAAGGGTCTGAGCACAACCGGCCCCACGGACCGGGATCGTCGTCGGCCACCATCCGGGCCGCCGCGACGAGCTGCGCACTGCGGCTGGGCCGGCCGGTCGTGTCGTCCATGGCGCAGGTCTACACTACGGTCCCCGGGATCACGGGGCACCGATGGGAACCGGCATCGAGGACCAGCACGAGCGGGAGCTCCGCCGTAGAGTGCCGCCGTGCGGCAGCGTGC
>JANLSK010000252.1:0-14947 GCA_031362415.1 Actinomycetes bacterium
GCCGCACGACATCGGTGACGATCTCCGAGCTCGTTCGGCCCCCGACCGACTCGTGGACCGTCGTCACCGCCTCCAGCACCAACATCGTTCCTCCCGCGGCGCACGCTATGCGAGAACACGGCCCCGCGACGGCGTGCCGACGTTGCCACTGGGGTCGCCGTGACGTTGACAGCGAGGGCACGAGCGCGCGACGTTCCTCGATCGTGCACGACGTCGCGACCTCGCCCCAACGCCGGTCGCTCTACGAGAGCCGAGGCCTCTGGAACGCCGACACGTTGGCGGGAGCCGCGGAGCACTGGGTGTCGACCAGTCCCCACGCGGTCGCCGTGGTGACCGCCAGCCAAGCCGGCACGGGACGGGCGCGCACGACGTACCTCCAGTTGTGGCACGACGCGGGGGCCCTGGCTGCCCATCTGCGCGATCGCGGCGTCGGAACCCACGACGTGGTGTCGGTGCAACTCCCGAACTGCTACCAGGCCGTGGTCGCCGCCGTCGCCGTGGCGCGCCTGGGCGCGGTCATCAATCCGCTCCTGCCCAACTACCGGGCCCGGGAGCTCACCCATGTGTTCCTCACGGCCCGGCCCCGGGTGATCATCACCCCCGACACGTACCGGGGTTTCGACCATCGGGCCCTTGTCGATCACGTGACGACCGTCACGAAAACGACCATCGAACATGTCGTGATGGCCGACCCGGGCGATCCGGACGCAGCTGGGACCGGGGCCGGGGTCGGGCTCGGTGGCGAGCTCGGACAGATCCTCGCCCGAGGCCACCGCAGTTCCGGGGCGGGGCCGACGGGGGAGCGGGCGCCGGTGTCCGCGAGCGCGGTGTCGGAGCTCATCTTCACGTCGGGCACCGAGGCCGTCCCCAAGGCCATCATGCACACCGAGCAGACGACGAACGCCGCCATGCGGGCCGCCAAGGCGCACCTGGGGATCGGCGACAGCGACGTGGTGTGGATGCCGTCGCCGGTCGGTCATTCGACCGGCTTCAACTACGGCCTGCGCTTCGCCCTGTACCACGGCCTCCCGCTCGTGCTGCAGGACACGTGGGATCCTGAGCGGGCCCTCGATCTTGTTCGGGGCGAACGGGCCACCTACACGCTGGCCGCCACGACCTTCCTGCAGGACCTGGTGGCCCAGGCCCGCCGCCGGCGCGTGAAGCTGGATACCCTGCGGTGCTTCGGTTGCGGCGGCGCGCCCGTCCCGCCCGATCTGGCCGAGGCGGCGATCGAGGAAGGGATCGGTGTGCTCCGGCTCTACGGCTCCACCGAGGTGCTCGTCGGCACCTGGAACACTCCCGGCTCGTCGCTTCGCCAACGGGTGCACACCGATGGAATCGCCTTGCCCCACACCGAGATCGGGGTTCTCGACGGTGAGAACGTCGTGCCCGCCGGGGTGCGAGGCGAGGCGCTCGAGGGCGAGCTGGTCGTGCGGGGCCCGTCCACCTCGGTCGGGCTCTTCGCCGACCCCGAACGGACGGCGGCGACCTACCTCGACGGGGGCTGGGTCCGCTCCGGTGATCTCGTCACGATCGACGCCGACGGCTACCTCACCGTTGTGGGGCGCAAGAAGGAGATCATCATCCGGGGCGGCATGAACATCACCCCACGCGAGATCGAGGATCTGGTCGTCCGCTTCCCCGAGGTGCACCGTGTGGCCGTGGTGGGTCGGCCCGACGCCCGCTTGGGGGAGCGGTCGTGCGCGTGCGTCGTGCTCGAGCCCGGCCGGTCGCTCGATCTGGCCACGATGGTCGCCCGCCTCCGCTCCGATGGGCTGGCCACGTACAAGCTGCCCGAGGAGCTGGCGATCGTGGAGGCCTTGCCCACGACAGCCTCGGGCAAGGTGCAAAAGCACGAGCTGGTCCGGATCCTCGCCGAGCGCGACGGCGGTCGCGATGGCGACCGGCGAGACGGCGCGGAGGCATCGTCGCCGTGACGGCCGCCGACGCCGAGCCGCTCGTCGTGGTCGAGCGGTATCGCCTGGGTGGCCGCCAGCGTTGGGCGGCCGAGGTGGCGTTCAACCGTCCGGCCCAGCTCAACGCCCTCGACTGGGAGACCGTGCTCGCCTTCGACTCGGCGATCGACGACATCGTCAGCGATCCCCAGGTGCGGGCCATCCTCGTCACCGGGCGGGGCCGGGCCTTCAGCGCCGGCGGCGATCTCGTCAAGTACCTCGACCTCTACGCCGACGCCGAGCGCTACCCCCGTTTCATCGCCGACTTCCACCGGGTTTTCGGCCGGCTCCGTGAGCTGCCAGTTCCCGTGGTGGCACTGGTGAACGGGGTGGCGGCAGCGGGAGGCCTCGAGGTGATCGTGTCGTGCGATCTGGCGCTGGCCGGGCGCAACGCCCGCATCGGTGACGCCCACGTGAACTTCGGCCAGATGGGCGGCGGCGGGGTGCTCACGCTGTTACCTCGGTTGGTGGGGATCCAGCGGGCCGCGGAGATGGTCTTCAGTGGCCGCTTCCTCAGCGCCGAGGAGGCTGCGAGCTACGGGCTGGTGGCCCGGGTGGTCGATGACGACGACCTGCTCGCCGAGGGGCTTGCCCTGGCGACACGCTATGCCGAGCACAGCCGGGCTGCGCTGCGGACCGCCAAGGAGACCATGGTGCAGATCTGGGCCGCGGGCGCCCCGGTGGCCGAGGGACTGGCCGAGGAGCGCCGGCGCAACGTCGAGTACTGCCTGCACGAGCCCGACGCACGCGAAGGCCTGGCCGCCTTCGCCGACAAGCGCCGGCCCCGCTTCCGGGGCCGATGATGGCGCCTGCAGAGGCTCCTCAGGGTGCGCCGGACGCTCACGTCGCCTTGCCCCCGGCCCCGGTGGTCGACGAGGACAGCGCGTTCTACTGGGACGGGCTGCGGGCGCATCGCCTGCTCCTGCAACGCTGCGAGCACGTCGAGTGTCGCCGGGTGCGGTTCCCGCCGATGCCGGGCTGTCCCTCGTGCGGAGGCGTCGACGCCTCGATCGTCGAGGCGAGCGGGCGGGGCGTCGTGTACTCGCAGGTGCGCGTGCACCGGGCGTTTTCCGACACCTTTGCCGCCGACGTCCCCTACGTCGTGGCCACCGTGGAGCTCGACGAAGGATGCCGCATCGCCGCCCGGGTCGAGCCCCAGGATCGAAGCGTGATCGGCGTAGCCGTCGAGGCGTTCCACCACGATCATGACGAGTGGACCGAGCTGCGATTCCGTGTGGTGCCCGTCAACACCGCCGATGGAGACACCAATGCATGAAACCATGGCCGGCGCGGCCGTGCTGGTGACGGGCGCCGGCTCGGGGATCGGCGCTGCGATCGCTCGGGCCTGTGCCGGAGCCGGTGCCGCCGTTGCCGTCAACGACATCGATGCCGCAGGGGCGACCGAGACGGTGGACGCGATCAGAGCCGGCGGCGGTTCGGCGCACGTGGTCGTCGGCGACGTGACGGTGCTCGACGGCGCCCGCGACGTGGTGGCCCGGGCCATCGACGGGCACGGCGGACGCCTCACCGGCCTGGTGAACAACGTGGGCATCGTACGGGGCGGCGCCCTGGTCGATCTCAGCCTCGACGCGTGGGACACGGCGTTGCGGGTCGACCTCACCTCGATGTTCCTGTGCGCGCAGGCCGCCCAGCCTGCGCTCGTGGCCTCGGGTGGGGTGGTCGTGAACCTGGCCTCGCTGGTGGCCATCGCCCCCGCTCCGGGCTCGGGTTCCTACAGCGCAGCCAAGGCCGGGGTGGTGGCGCTCACCCAGCAGATGGCGCTCGAATGGGGTCCCCTCGGCGTGCGGGTGAACGCCGTCGCCCCGGGCCTCGTGGGAGGCACGCGCTTCACGCCGGGCAGCTCCGACCCGGCCGTGCAGGCCCGGCGTCATCCCGTGGTTCCCTTGCGGCGCACGGGAACGGCCGACGACATCGCGCCGGTCGTGGTGTTCCTCATGTCGGACGCGGCCCGCTACGTGACCGGCCAGGTCGTGGTGGTCGACGGCGGCCTCGGCATCTCGGTGCAGACGTTCATCCCCTCATGACGGCCGTCACGGCAACAACATCCCCGTGGGGTGGGCCCAACACCGCTGATGGACTGGTGCGAGGCCAGGGGCGCTTCGTCGAGAACCGGGCTCTCGCCGAAGGTGCGCTCCACGCCGTGTTCGTGCGTTCGCCGGCCGCCCACGGACGGCTCCTCGGGGTCGGGGCCGACGAGGCTCGTGCCCGTCCCGGCGTCGTGCACGTCATGACCGGGGCCGAGTGCGGCCTGGCACCGATCGTCCCTGAGCCCGCAGCCCTGAACCAGGCGATGGTCCGGCCGGTGCTGGCGTCGCACATGGTGCGCTTCGTGGGCGAGGCCGTCGCCGTGGTCGTGGCCGAGAGCCGGGCCGCTGCGCTCGACGCTGCCGAGGTGGTGGTCGTCGACATCGAGCTGCTGCCCGCAGTTGTGGGCGTGGCCGATGCTGGTGATGACACCGTCCTCGTGCACGAGAACGCCGCTACCAACACGGTGTTCCGGGTCCCGGGTCTCACCGGCGCCGTCGACCTCGATGCCTGCGACGTGGTGTTCCGGGCCCGGTTCGTCAACCAGCGTCTCGCCGCCTCGCCGATCGAGTGCCGCTCGGTGCTGGCCGTGCCGCCGACCGTCTCGGGCGACGGTCGTCTCACCGTGTGGATCTCGGCCCAGGGCCCGCACCCGGTTCGTGACCGTATCGCCACCGCGCTCGGGATCGGGCCTGAGACCGTGAGGGTGATCTGTCCCGATGTCGGCGGAGCCTTTGGCGCCAAGGCGTTTCCGCACCCCGAGGAGATCCTGGTGTGCCACCTGGCCCTGGCGCTCGCTCGGCCGGTGGTGTGGGTCGAGTCCCGCTCCGAGGCCACGGTGGGCCTCGGGCACGGTCGGGGCCAGGTGCACGAGGTGGCGCTGGGAGGCCGGAGCGACGGCACCCTCGAGGCCTATCGGCTCGGCGTGGTGCAAGACGCCGGGGCCTACCCGCGCATCGCTTCGTTCATCCCCTTCATGGTGCGCCACATGCAGCCCGGCTGCTACGACATCCGGGCCATCGAGTTCGACGGGTGCTCGGTGGCCACGAACACCGCGCCGACGGTCGCCTACCGGGGGGCAGGACGGCCCGAGGCCACCGCGGCCATCGAGCGGGCTGTCGACGGCTTCGCCGCGCTCGTGGGGATCGATCCGGTCGAGGTGCGGCACCGGAACCTCCTCGGCCCGGCGACCATGCCCGCCACGACGCCCACCGGCGCCGTGTACGACAGCGGCGACTATCCCGAGATGCTGCGCCTCGTCACGACGGCCGTGGGCTACGAGGCGCTCCGGGCCGAGCAGGCCCAGCGGCGGAGCGATCCCCAACAGCACCAACGACTTCTCGGTATCGGCGTGGCGTCTTACGTGGAGGTCACCTCGTTCTCGAACACGCCCGAGCACGCCACGGTCGAGCTCGGCGCCGACGGCACGGTCGTGGTCACCACAGGTACCAGCCCGCACGGACAGGATCACGCGGCGATGTATGCCGCGATCGTCGCCGAAGGGCTGGGTGTGGCAGCCCGCACGGTGCTCGTGCGCGGTGGCGACAGCGATCTCACGCCGACGGGAACGGTCACGGCAGGCTCGCGTTCAGCGCAGACGGGGGGTCCGGCCGTGGCCGCGGCCGTCGACGGGCTGCTCGAGCAGGCCCGGCTCCGGGCGGCAGCTCGGCTCGAGGCCGCAGCCACCGACGTGGTGTATGCCAAGGGGCGCATGGTGTTTCACGTTGCCGGTACGCCAGCGATCTCCGTGGGCCTGTTCGAGGTGGCGTCCGCCGGAGAGCCCGGCGAGCCCGGCGAGCCCGGCCCGCCCGGCCCGGTCGGTTCGTCCGGTCCGGTCCCCGCACGGGCGACGTTGTGCGAGAGCATCCGATTCGATCCCACCCAGGCTGCGTACACCTCGGGAGCGCATCTCGCGGTGGTCGAGGTCGACGCCGACACCGGTGCCGTGCGGCTGGTGCGCTTCATCGCCTGCGACGACGCCGGCGCCGTGCTCGACCCCGCGGGTTTCGAGGGGCAGGTGCACGGCGGGGTCGTGCAGGGGATCGGCCAGGCGCTGTTGGAGGAGATCGTGTACGACGTGGACGGCAACCCCCGCAGCACGAACTTCGCCGACTACTTGGTCCCGTCGGCCTCTGACGTGCCCACCATCGAGACCGTGGCGTTCGCGACCACCACGACGGTCAATCCCTTGGGGGTCAAAGGAATTGGCGAGTCGGGTTCGGTGGGGGCCACACCCGCGGTACAGAACGCCGTGATCGACGCGCTCGCCCACCTCGGCGTCGCCCACATCGACCTGCCGCTCTCCCCACTTCGGGTGTGGACGGCCATACAGGAGGCTTCCCGATGAGCATCGTCCCGGCAGATGTCGCGCCGAGCACCGCCCGTTCGTACCGACTGATCTCGGCTGATTCCCACGTCAACGAGCCGCCCGGCGTGTGGACCGACCGGATGCCGCAGCGCTTCGCCGGTCGGTCGCCCCGGATGGAGCGTCTCGACCAGGGCGACGCGTGGATCCTCGAGGGTTGTGCCGAGCCCATCAACTTCGGGATGAACGCCGTGGCGGGCAAGCGTCCTGAGGAGATGCGGGGCTGGGTGCGCTACGAGGACATCGCCGCGGGCGGCGCCTATCCCCACGCCCGTCTGAACGAGCAGGATGCCGACGGGGTCGACGCCGAGGTGCTCTATCCGACGCCGCGAATCTCGCAGAGCATCTTCGCCAACAAGGATCCCGAGTTCCATCTGGCCTGTGTGCGGGCCTACAACGACTGGCTCTCCGAGTACTGCGCGGCGGCCCCCGATCGCCTTCTGGGTCTGGCTCTGCTTGCCAACCGGGGGGTGGCCGACGCCGTGTCCGAGGCCGATCGAGCCCTGTCCCTGCCCGGGATCGCCGGGGTGGTGATGGGCTGCTACCCCAACGGATCGTTGGACATCGACCCTGCCGACGATGCCGTGTGGGGCCTGCTCGCCGAGGCGCACACGCCGTTGCACATCCACGTGAGCCTGTCGGAGACCATGCCGTCGGCGCACCGCAGCGCGCTGCCCGGGTACGGGCGGTTCTTCGACGCCCCGAACCGGATCGTGCAGCTCATCTTCGCCGGGGTCTTCGACCGCTTCCCCGGTCTCGATCTGGTCGTGGCCGAGGTCGACTGCGGATGGGTCCCGTACTTCAAGGAGCAGATCGACAACAACTACCGACGGCTGGCGCCGGTGTCGACGTTCACGATTCGCGACCTGCCCTCGGCCTACGTCGAGCGTCACGTGCACCTCACGTACATCACCGACAGCGTCGGCCTGGGCCTGTTGGGCCAGATCGGCGCCGAGCGGGTGCTCTGGTCGAGCGACTACCCGCACATCAGCACCGACTGGCCAGCCTCGTGGAAGACCATCCAGGCCTCCACGGCTTCGTTGTCGAGCGCCGAGCGCCGCGCCGTCCTCGCCGGCAACGCCATGCGCCTCTACGGGCTCTAAGACCCAGCCCACCCATCCAAATGTGCGCGGAAACCGTGCGCTGGGCGCACGTTTCCGCGCACATTTCGGGGGAGGTGCTCAGCGCCAGCCGCCCGGGGGGACGAGCTGCATCCCGAGGTCGACGGGCAGCGCGACGCCGGTGACGGCCCGTCCGGCGTCGGAGACGAGGTAGAGCACGGCGCTCGAGATGTCCTCGGGCTCGGCCATGGTCTGGGGCAGCAGCACCAGCCCCCGCATGGCCGGCTCGACGTCCTCGTGGGTCACCCCCGACCGACCGCCGAACATGTCGCGCGTGGGTTGGTTGATGACCATGGGCGTGTTGACGGTGCAGGGGTGGATCGAGTTCACCCGGATGTTGAACTGGGCCAGCTCGACCGCGGCCGACTTCATGATGCCGACCACACCGTTCTTGGCCGCCACGTAGGCCGAGGCCCCCGGCGCCGGCGTGAAGGCCGCAACCGACGAGGTGAGCACCATCGAACCACCCCGGCCCGCGGTGATCATGTGCCGGGCGCAGGCCCGCACCGTGTTCCACACCCCGGTCATGTTGGTGGCGATCGTGTCGTCCCACTGTTCGTCGGTGGTCTCCCAGAAGCTGTTGTACGAGACGATCCCGGCGTTGGCGCACACGATGTCGATGGGGCCGAGCTGCTCGATGGTGGCATCGACGAACCTGCCCAGCGCCGTCCGGTCGGTGACGTCGGCCTCCATGGCCAGGCAGCGCCGGTCGAGCTCGTGCACGAGCCGCTCGGTCTCCTTCAGGTCTGCGGCGGTCGGACCGTCGTAGAAGGTGGTGCGGGGCTTGGTCGAGATGTCGCACACCGCGATGTCGGCGCCCTCACGGGCCAACGCGAGGGCGTGGCTGCGCCCCTGACCCCGTGCGCCACCCGTGATGAGCGCCACCTTGCCGTCGAGCAGTCCCATGCGATTCCCCCGTGGTCGTGAACGTGTGCGCACCCTGCGATCAGCGTGGCGCATTCTGGCCCGGCGCGGCGCCCGGGCGCCCGCCTGGCAGCATGGGGGAGTGATGCCATCCCGTCCGACCGAGGAGCGACGCCCCGACCCGGAGCGAGTGCTCCTCGCCGGTGACACCCACGGCAACATCAGGTGGGTGGCCATGCTGGCTGTGCTGGCTCGCCACTATGAATGTGACGCCATGGTGCAGCTCGGCGACTTCGGGTACTGGCCGCACACCGAGCGGGGACGCCTGTTCCTCGAACGGACCGAGAAGGTCACCGCCCACGTGGGCATTCCCCTGTACTGGCTCGACGGGAACCACGAGAACCACGACCTGCTGCAACCACTCAGCGGCCTCAGCCGCTTCGGCGGCAGCAGCGTCACGAGCGGCGGCAGCGTCACGAGCGACGACAGTGCCACGAGCGACGACAGCGACCTCGATCCGTTCGTGGCCATCAGCCCGCACGTGCACTGGATTCCCCGGGGTGCCCGCTGGCACTGGCACGGTTGGGCGATCGGTGCCCTCGGGGGCGCGTTCTCGATCGACTGGCGGCTCCGTGAGGGGGGCGTCAACTGGTGGACGGGTGAGACGACCACAGCAGCCGACGTGGCCCAGCTCGGCGATGCCCCGCTCGACCTCTTGTTCACCCACGACGTGCCCATCGGAATCGGCGTGCGGGCCGACATGCCCCTGCCCGCCGACGACCTCGCCCGCGCTCGTCACAACCGGACGCTCGTGCAGGAAGCCTTTGACGCCACCGGGCCCGAGCTCCTGGTGCACGGCCACTGGCACGTGCGCCATTCGCTCGAGCTGGCTCGCTCAGTGTCCCTCAGACCGCCGGGAGACCCGGTCCCGGGGCCGGCCCGGGTCGAGGGCTTCGCCAGCGACCTTGAGGGAGATGAGCGGGCGTGGGGGGTGCTCGACGTGCGATCGCTCGAGCTCATCCCCGTCGAGCCCCCCGCTCCCGGCTGACCGGGAAAGGAGGAGGTCGATCTTCGCCGAGTGCGGCTGCGAACACACGTTGAGCGGCGCTTTTCATCCGGCACACACGGGCCCCGCCAGGGACCACGGCGGCTGATCGGAACGTCGGCCAGACAATCGCCGGACATCGGCAACACGTTCGCGACGCGGGCGCGACCGGCTGTCACCACGGTCGTGGTGGTGCTGGCACCCTGGCCTGTTCCGGGCAGAAAAGCTTGACTCGGCAGATGGCGACGATTCTCTACCGGTTGCGATGCCGCCTTCGCTCTCGATGGAAGACGACCTTTGGCCTGGCCGCCGTCGTCGCGATCGCCGGCGGTGTCGTCCTCACCCTGGTCGCCGGTGCGGCCCGGACGTTGAGCGCCCCGGATCGGTACAGCTCGTGGCGGGGTGATCGCTATGACGCCATGATCGAACAGGATCATGGGCCGCCACGCACTGCCGAGCTGGAGGCGCTCCCGGCGGTGGCGGCGATCGAATCGGCGACCTTCGTCTTCGGCTCGCTCACCCGTCACACCGACGACGAGCCCGTCGAGGTCCTCGTCTTCGCTGGTACCCAGACGGCCTTCGGGACGCGACTCGTCGAGGGCCGCGAGCCCGATCCGTCGGCACCCGGCGAATTCGTCGCTACGCGCTCGTTCCTCGACGGCACCAGGTCCAGCCTCGGTGACCAGTTCACCCTCGCCACGATCGCACAGGGTCAGGCCGATGAACGCGGCTTCGACGTGACCGAGCCCGAAGGTCCGTCGCTGACGGCGGCGCTGGTCGGGGTGATCGACGGCCCGTCCGAGCTGCAGGAAGGCTACCCGCTGGCACTGTTCCCGTCGACACTGCTGGGCCTCGGCGACGTGGGGATCTCCGCGACGATCAGCGTCGTGTCCGTGGCGTCGGGGGCGACCGTGACCGACCTGCGCGCCGAACTCGACGGCTTGCCCGACGGTGACACGTTCGGCATCGATCAGATGGAGTGGGTGCCGAGCGAGGTGAGCGCCGCGGTGACCACGCAGGGCCAGGGTCTGGCCATCTTGGCCGCGATCGTCGGGGCCGCGACCATCGTCGTGGTGGGTCAGCTCCTCAGCCGCCAGGTGCGCCTCACCGAGGCCCAGCGCCTGGCGTTGGGCTCGATCGGTATGACTCGGAACCAGGTCGTCGCCGACCCGCTGCTCGGCGCCTCGGTTCCCGTCGCCCTCGGCGTGGTCGGTGCCGTGGCCCTGGCCCTCATTGCGTCCGATCGCTTCCCTGCGGGATTCGCCGGGCGGGTCGAGCCTCATCCCGGGTGGCGGTTCGAGCCCCTCGTCCATGGCCCCGGAGCCGTCGTCCTCGCCGTGTTGTTGCTCGCCTGGGTGCTGACCGCCCTCGCCGTGGGCGACCGCTTGCGGCATCGCCTCCTTGCCCCGGGGCTGGTCGATGTGCTCGCCCACCGGATGGGCCCCGCGCAGGCGTCCACGGCCCTTCGCTTCGCCTTCTCGCGTCACCCGCGCGATACCAGCGGCCCGAGGGGACCAGTCGTGGGCATGGTGGCTGTCATCGGTGTCCTCGTCGGCGCCCTGACCTTCGGAGCCAGCCTCGGGCGGCTGGTCGACGACCCTGCCCGTTGGGGAAACAACTTCGACCTGGGCCTCGGCGCCGGCGGAGGCGCACTCCCCGCCGAGGTCGTGCAACTGCTCGAGACCGACCCCGACGTAGCCGCGCTGGCCCTGTTCGGCACGATCTTCGTGTCGGTGGGATCGGACTCCTTCGACGTGACGGGCGTACAGCCCGTCCTCGGCTCCATCACGCCCGATGTACTCGCCGGGCGCCTCCCCCAGGGCGACGACGAGATCGTCCTTGGACGCGTCGCCGCCCGCCGCCTCGGGATCGGCCCCGGCGATGACGTCGAGATCGTCGGGGCTGCGGGTTCCCGCACGCTCCACGTCTCCGGGTTGGCCGTCCTGCCAGGAGTGGAAGGCGCCGACGGTGTCGGCGAAGGCGGGCTGGTCACCTTCGCCGGCCTGCGGCGTATCGATCCCTCGGCCGCGCTGACCGCAGCCGGCATCACGCTCCGGCCTGACGCCCCGCCCGACACGGCCGCGCGGATCTCGGCCAGCACCGGGATGGGCCTCGGACAGTTCGACCGACCAGGCGTGATCCTCAACCTCGCTCGGGTTCGCTCGATCCCCTTCGTCGTCGCGGTGACCCTCGCTGCGCTCGCGCTCTTGAGCCTGGCCCACCAACTGATCCTGTCGGTGCAGCGCCGACGACGCGACTTCGCCATCCTCCGCGCTCTCGGTGGCGACACCCGCTGGGTGACCGGTGTCGTGCACTGGCAGGCGACCCTGTTCACGATGATTGTGCTCGCGCTCGCCACGCCGTTGGGGATCTTCGCGGGGCTCGTTGTCTACCGCGCGTACGTCGATCAGATCGGCGTGCGGAACACCGTCACCCTGCCCATCGGCATGCTCGGCATCACCGTGCTCGGCTTGCTCCTCCTGGCCAACGTCGTGGCCGCGCTCAACGCGCTTCGAGCCCGCCGAGTGTCTCCTGCCGACGCCCTCGCCGGCGAGTGAGCCGGCCGCCGCCTCCCGGCGGAGGGCATCAGGGGGCCGAGACGTTGCCTTCTCGAGTGCCCGACTTGTACAGCGCCGAGTCGGTGGTGCCATCGGCCGTCGCCGAGTCCCACGCTGCCTCACGAGTCGAGGCTGATCGTCGATGCGATCTCACCGATGGGCATGCCCCTGGCAACGCTGCTCACAGACCGGTTTCGCATCGAGGGCCAGCCCGGACCCAAGATGGGCCATGGCCGACGACGCGACGCCTCCGCCGCAGATCACCGACGAGGGCATCGCCCGGCTACGTGCCCGCATCGGCATCCCCGAGCCCCACACCGCCCCGCCGCACTATCTCCGGCCCAACGAGGACGCCTTCCGGATCGTGGCCCAGTGCTACGGCGACGACAATCCGCTGTGGTGCGACCCCGTGCACGCAACGGCGAGCCGCTGGGGCGGTCCCATCGCCCCGCCGCCGCTCGTGGGAGGCGACACGCTGATCGGCGAGGACGAGGTGACCCGGGTCGCGGACGAGCACCGCGACCTCATGAAGGGCGATCCGCTCCGGGGTGTGCACGCGTTCTACTCGTCGAGCGTCCGCGAGTGGTACGCGCCGCTGCGTCCGGGGTTGCGGAACTTCCGGCGCAACGCGCTCGTGGGTGTGGTCGACAAGGCCTCGGAGTTCGCCGACCGTTCGGTGCACGAGTGGACGGCCCAGGTGTTTCGCGACGAGTCGGGCACCATCCTGAGCGCCCAGTTGCGCAACATGATCCGGGTGCAGCGCGAGAAGGCCCGCGAGAACAAGAAGTACGAGGCGGTCGCCATCGAGCCGGTGAGCCCTGAGCTCCTGGCCGAGGTGGAAGCCGCCTACGCCGCCGAGACGCCCCGGGGAGCCGAGCCCCGATGGTGGGACGACGTGCACGAAGGCGACACGTTCGACCCGATCGTCAAGGGCCCCTTGACCGTCACCGACATGGTGTGCTGGCACGTCGGGATGGGCATGGGCCTCTACGCCGTGCGGGCACTCAAGCTGGGCTGGAAGAACCGTCAGCGGATCCCGCGCTTCTACCACAAGGACGAGCTGGGCATCCCCGACGTGATGCAGCGCGTGCACTGGGACCCGGCCTACGCCCGTCAGGCCGGCAACCCCACCACCTTCGACTACGGCCGCATGCGCGAGACCTGGCTCATCCACCTGTGCACCAACTGGATGGGCGACGACGCCTGGCTCTGGAAGCTCGATGCTGAGTTCCGTCTGTTCAACTACGTGGGCGACGTGACCTGGCTGCGGGGGACGGTCGTGCGCAAGTACCTCGCCGAGGGCCGCCGTCCAGCCGTCGACTGCGCTATCGAAGGTGTCAACCAGCGGGGCGTGGTCACCGCTCCGGGGCACGCCACGATCCTGCTGCCGTCACGAGAGCACGGCCCGGTGCGGCTCCCTGACGTGCCGGGCAACGCCACCACCCTCCAGGAGACGCTCGAGGCCATCGCCGAGCGGTACCCGCATGACTGACTCGTCCCAACGCACGGCGCGCCGGGCCACTCCGGGGGGTGAGCGATGACCTCGTCGTACTCATCGGCGGCCGGTCTCGAGGTACGGCTCGACGCCGAGGCCGGCGTGCTGCGGCTCATGCTCGACAAGCCCCAGACGCAGAACGCGCTCGACGAGGCCATGCTCAACGGTCTGGTCGACGCGTTCGAGATGGCCCAGACCGACCCCGATGTCCGGGCGATCCTCCTCACGGGCAATGGACCCAACTTCTGCGGTGGTGCCGACATCGTGGCCCGCAACCGGTCCGATCCCGACGCGCCCAAGCCCCGAACCGGTTCCATCCAGCGCCGCCTGACGGTGCAAGCCCACCGGATGATCTCGCTCGTGCTCTCGACGCAGGCGCCGGTGGTGTGTGCGGCGCACGGCTGGGTGGTGGGCGTCGGGTTCCATCTGGCGATCGCCAGCGACTTCTGTGTCACCGCAGCCGATGCCCGATTCTGGGAGCCGTTCTCGACTCGGGGCTTCACCCCCGACAGCGGGGGCACGTGGTTGCTCCCGCGTCTCCTCGGACCGGCCCGGGCCAAGGAGCTGTTGATGCTGGGTCGGCGGATCAGTGGCGAGGAGGCCTTGGGGATGGGCCTCGTCCACCAGGCCGTTGCCGGCGAGCACGCGGCGGTGCTCGCCGCCGCCGAGGAGCTGACCGGGCGTCTGGCCGCCGGGCCCACCGTGGCCCTGGGTCTCACCAAGTGGCTCATCCACACCGGGCTCGGGCTCGACCTCGAGCGCCACCTGGCCAACGAGGCCTTCGCCATGGAGCTCTCGTCGCGCAGCCCCGACTTCCGTGAGGGCTTCAGCGCCTTTCGCGAGAAGCGGCCTCCGAACTTCAGCGGAACGTGACCACGATGCCCTCTTCGCCCGCTCCCCCCACGCCGCCCTCGACGCCCGGACACGCCTACGACACCGTCGTCGTGGAGCGGCACGGCCACGTGGGCTGGCTGATCCTCAACCGGCCCGAGGCCGGCAACGCCATGAACGCCACCATGTTCGACGAGGTCGAGGCGGCCTGGACCGAGCTGGCGAGCGACCCGCAGGTTCGAGTGATCGTCAACACCGGCACCGGGCGTGCGTTCTGCACCGGCGTCGATGTTGTGCAGATGGCCCGAGACAAAGAGGCCATGCGCCGGCACTCGCGCCGCACCCGCGACGCCGAGCTGCGGTTCACGGCATGGCAGATCGGCAACTGGAAGCCGGTGATCTGCGCGGTGAACGGCGTGGTCGCCGGCGGTGGACTGCATTTCGTGGCCGACGCCGACATCGTGATCGCGGCGTCGAACGCCTCGTTCACCGACCCGCACGTCACCATCGGGCAGGTGTCGGCGTACGAGACCATCGCCCTGGTCCGTAAGTCGCCCATGGAGAGCGTGCTGCGCATGGCGCTCACCGGCCGGGCTGAGCGGGTGAGCGCGGCCCGGGCGTACCAACTCGGGATCATCAGCCAGATCGTCGACCCGCCCGAGGGGCT
>JANLSK010000281.1:0-1940 GCA_031362415.1 Actinomycetes bacterium
GGCAGGTCGGTGTAGCCGATGATGGAGACACCTTTGTGTTTGACGACGGTTCCGGGTTCGGTAAGGACACATGGCCCGGGTCGAGGTGGTCATCGTCACTGACGGCGCCACCGAGCAGGCCACTGCGGCCGTCACGGCTTCCAAGGTCGCCACGGATGGCGACGGGGCCGGCGTCGAGGTCAACCGGTAGCGTGGGGCCCATGGCGCCTCCCGCATCGCTCCCGTTCACACCCGATCTCGCAGCCAACGAGCTCTTGGCCAAGGAGCCCTTGGCATTGCTGATCGGGATGCTGCTCGACCAGCAGTTCCCGATGGAGCGGGCCTTTGCCTCGCCGGCGCTGCTGAAGGAGCGCCTCGGTGGACGTCTGAACGTCGACGCCATCGCCGAGATGGCACCCGACGAGCTGGCTGCGGTCTTCGTCGGTCCGCCCGCCCTGCACCGGTTTCCCGGGTCGATGGCCGGCCGGACCCAGGAGGTGTGTCGACACCTGGTCGAGCACCACGGAGCCTCGGTCGCCAACCTGTGGCAGGGCGCAGCCGACGGGAAGGCCTTCTACGACCGGGTGCGGGCCCTCCCCGGCTTCGGCGACGCCAAGACCCGCATCTACGTCGCCATCGTCGGACGCCGTCTCGGTCTCGCTCCCGTGGGCTGGGAGGGCTACGCAGCCACATGGGCCTCGATCGCCGATGTCGACACGTTCGCGAAGATCGGCGAGATCCGCGAGCAGAAGCGGGCGATGAAAGCCGCGGCCAAGGCCCCCAAGGCCACCAACCCCTCCAAGTCCCCCAGAACCTCGAAGACCTCCACGACCTCCGCGGCCGGCTGAGGTCGGCCATGGAGATCGTGGCGGCGCTGTTCGTCGAGGACATCACCTTCCGCACGGTGCCGGCCGTCCCGACCCCGTCCACACGCATCGACCTGAAGGGCGTGTTCTTCTCGCTGCCGGTCGCGGTGTTCCCAGCAACCATCGAGCCTCATCTCGTGGTGCTCGTTCGCGTCGCCGCCGATCACCACGGGACCGGCGCCCTTCTCGTCACCTACCACCGCGACGGTCTGGAGATCGCCAGGAACCGCCAGGTGTTCACGGTGGAGCCCGGGAAGTTCGGCTATCGACTCGTCAAGAGCGAACTGGTCTTCGACGAACCGGGAGCCATCGAAGCCCAGTGCACCATCGACGGCACACCGACGGTCATCACCGTGCCCTTGAGCGTCATCGACGCCGCCTGAGCCTTGGAGGGAACCGTGACGGCTCGATTCGCGTCCGGCGTGTCGCAGCATCCGGCTGCCAGCGTCGCCACCGGAGAGGCCGTCGGCCAGATCATCGAAGCGCTCGACGCCACCCCGCCCGATCTCGTCGTCATCTTCGCGTCGGTTCATCACACCGACGCGTTCGACGACATCGTCGCTTCGGTCCGGGCGCTCGTCGCACCCCGGATCGTCATCGGGGCCACGGCGAGCGGGATCGTCGCCGACGAACGCGAGATCGAGGACGGCCCGGCCTTGGCCCTCTTCGCTGCCGTACTGCCGGCGACGCACGTCGAACCGGTCCGCCTCCAGCATTTCGACACCCCTGACGGATCGACGTTCGTGGGTTGGCCGGACGAGACGGGCCCCGTCGCTCCCCCAGCCCGACAGCCCGATGGCGAAGGCAGTCACGGTGACGGTGAGAGCACGGTCATTCTGCTCGCCGACCCGTTCTCGTTCCCGGCCGACGCCTTCTTGTCCCGCCTGAACACGTCACACCCAGGGATGGCCGTCATCGGCGGCCTGACGTCGGCGGCTCGCGGCCCTGGAGGCAATCGGCTCGCCCTGTTCGGCCTCGATCTCGACGCCAACGGTGTCTTCACCGGAGGTGCCGTCGGTGTGGTGTTGACGGGTGGGGTGGATGTCGTCACCGTGGTCTCGCAGGGATGCCGACCGGTGGGACGCCCGCTCGCCG
>JANLSK010000319.1:0-21871 GCA_031362415.1 Actinomycetes bacterium
GTTCTCGCCGCCGCGGATGACCACGTCCTTGAGCCGATCGACCACATGGACGAACCCGTCATCGTCGATGAGTCCGAGGTCGCCGCTGTGGAACCACCCGTCGGTGAACGCCTGTGCGGTGGCGTCCGGCTGATTCCAATAGCCGCGCACCACGGTGGGACCGCGGAACCAGAGCTCTCCCGGGGCACCCGTCGGCTGGTCATCGCCGGACTCCGGGTCGACGACACGCATGTCGACACCGGGCATCAATCGGCCCACGCTGTTCGGGCGGTCGAGGTAGTCCCGGCCGCGGTTCGACGTGACCGCCGAGGTTGTCTCGGTCAGGCCATACCCGTTCGCCGGCATGACCTTCGAGACGAACAGCTCGTCGACGCGGCGGATGAGATCGGGCGGTACCGGGGCGCCACCCGACCCGATGATGCCGAGGCTCGACACGTCGTAGCGGCCGAGGAGCGCCGAGTCGAGCACCCGCCGGAGGATGGTCGGCACGGCGGCGAACGAGGTGACACGCTCCCGCTCGATCAGCTTGAGCGCCTGTTCCAGATCCCACTTGTGTTGCAGCACCAGCTTGGTGCCGAAGCCCGTCGAGATGTACACGGTGCTGAGCCCGCCGATGTGGAAGAACGGGTACGTCTGCAGGGAGCACGCGGCGGGCGGCGGTGCGGCCGGCTCACCGCCCGGCGGCGTACTCGCAGCCAGCTTCCGCTCCAGGGCGCCGTTGAAGGCCGTGTTCAGATAGTTGGTGACGTGGTTGCGGTGGGTGCCGATGGCGCCCTTGGATCGACCGGTGGTGCCCGACGTGTACAGGATCGTGGCGTCGTCGTCGGGTTCGATGTCGACGGTCGGCAGGGCGGCCGAATGATCGAGCTGGGAGTACACGTCGCCCCAATGGACAGCTCCGTCGGCGATCACCCCATCGTGGCGGACGACGATCGACGGGAGCCGGAGCTCGCGTAGGTCGTCGGCGAGCCGGACGTAGCGCTCCCCGTCGATGACGGCGAAGGTGGCGCCACTGTCCTCGAGCGCGTAGCGCAGCTCGGGGGCCGTCCACCACGCGTTGAGGGGCACGGCCACCGCGCCGAGCACCTGCATGGCCCAGAAGGCGCAGATCCACTCGGGGTAGTTGCGCATCCCGATCGCGACCCGGTCGCCTTTCCCGATGCCGTGCGTGTCGGCGAGCCAGCGCGCCAGCCCGGCCACGATCCTCAGGTGGTCGTCGAAGCTGTAACGGTCGTTCTCGTACACCAGGAAGTCGCGAGCGCCGTGGCTGCGGCTGCTCTCGAGCACCGCTCCCAACGACGCGGGCGCCGTGGCGAAGACGCGCGTCCTGACGCCACGTACCACGGCCTCGACGATCTCGAACGGCGCACCCGGCCCTGTGAGCTCGGCGATGGCCTCCCCGCGCGTCATCGCTCCCATGGCGACCTCCTGTTCCCGAACCTCAGTCTGACGCAGCGCCCGTGCGATCGGGCGCGATCGCTGTGGTGACGTGCGGGTCGACGCCAGCCCGACGCAGGAACACGCGTGCCTCACCCGTAGCCTCACTCCCGTGAAAACCGTGGCGCTCGATCCCGAGCACGATGTCGAGATCACGGTCGGCGATCAGGCGCTCGTCGCGCTGCGGCGGTTCCGCCGAAGCAAGGCCCTGGCCAACTTCGACTGGGTCGAGGCGCTCTACAAGACGTATCTCACGGGGATCGCCGGCATCGCCGTGGTCCTCGTGTTGTCGGCCGCGGCCCGTGACGACAGGTTGGGGCCGGCCGCGGTCGCTGACGTGAAGGCCGACGGGCCGGCCTGGGTCGGGGTCGTCCTGGCCCTCGCCATTGCCGCCGGGCTCCGCTCGGGTGGGCGAGGTGGCCCGCTCGCGCTCGAAGCCGCCGAGGTTCGCCATGCCCTGCTCGCGCCCGTCGACCGGGGACGGGCGCTCCGGGCACCGGCCGTGCGGTTCTTGCGATTCAGCCTGTTCCTCGGTGTCGTGGGCGGTGCCATCGCCGGCCAGGTGGCCTTCCGGCGGCTCCCGGGCGACGAGATCGGATGGGTCGCCGTGGGCGTCGCCGTCGGGGTGCTCATCGTGCTGTCGTTCGCGGGTGCGGCGATGGTCGCGTCGGGTCGGCGACTCTCGCATCTGTGGGTCGACCTCGCCGCCATCGCCGTGCTGGGTTGGGCTCTGAGCGACGCGCTACGAGGCGCGACCACCTCGCCCATGACGGTTGCCGGCGGGATCGCCGTGTGGCCCTTGGACCTCGACGCTCGCGACCTCCTCGGTGTGGTCCCGCTGCTCGCCCTTCCCGTGCTCGGCATCACGGGTCTGGCGGGTGTGTCCATCGAGGCCGCCGAGCGCCGTTCGGGCCTGGTCGGGCAGCTCCGCTTCGCCGTGACCCTGCAGGACGTGAGGACGGCCGTCCTGCTGCGGCGCCAGCTCACCCAGGAGGGAGCGCGGCGGCGACCCTGGTTTCGGGTGGGCGGGCTCGAGGGCCGGGGCGACGCCCGCTTCCCCACCTGGCGGCGCGATTGGCAGGGGTTCGCCCGATGGCCGTTGTCGCGCTTGGCGCGCCTGGGGATCCTCGGCACTGGTGCCGGGCTGTGCCTGGCCGGGGTCTGGGCGGGTACCTCCGCGCTGATCGTGCCCGCCGGGCTGCTCGTGTGGCTGGCCGGTCTCGATGCCATCGAACCCATGGCCCAGGAGATCGATCATCCGTCGCTGTTGCAGTCGTACCCGGAGGAGCCGGGGGTGGTGCGGATCCGCCATCTTGCCGTGCCGTTGCTGGCGATGATGCCCGTCGGGCTGGCCGGGTGTGCCGCGGCACTCGTGTTCGGGGAGCCGATCCTGGTGCTCCAGATCGGGCTGCCGACGGTGGCTGCGGCGGCGCTCGGTGGGGTGTGCGGCGCCGCGGTGAGCGTCGTCAGAGGCGCGGCCAAGCCTGGCGCGCTGGAGCAGATGAGCCCCGAGGCAGCCGGGTCGGTGAAGCTCGTGGCCGCAGCGATCCCGCCGCTCCTGGCGACGCTCGGCGTGGCGCCGGTGCTCGTGGCCCGGCTGATCGTCGATCGTGACGGTCCGCCGGCTCAGGGCGTGCTGGCTGGCTGTGCGTTCCCGCTGGCGGCCGGCCTCATGGCCGTGGTGTACCTGCGGATGCGCGAGCGGGCCCGGACCTGGTGGACCCGCCAGCTCGAGGTCAGCATGTCGGGGAGCTCCATACGCGACACTGCCCGCAGGGAGGCCGAGGCCATCGTCGACGCCCGGGTCGAGGCCCGCGCCGCCACCAAGGGCTCCCGTCGCCGTGGCCCGGCCCGGACCGAAGCGCCGACCGCCGACACCACCATCCACGAGACGACCGGGGAACGATGAGCGCCGACGACGTGACGGGGACCTTCGTCGCCGAGGGCCTGACCAAGACCTACGGCGATCTGGTGGCGCTGGCCCCGCTCGACCTCACGATCGGCGTGGGCGAGCGGGTGATGCTCATGGGCCACAACGGTTCGGGCAAGACGACGCTCCTGCGGATGGCCTCGGGCCTCCTGGACCCCAGCGAGGGCTCGGTCACGATCTCCGGCGCGCCGGCTGGGTCGCTGGATGCCCGGGCGGCCATGTCGTTCATCGCCGACGCGCCCGTCTTCTACGACGACCTGTCGGTCCTCGAGCATCTCGAGTACGTGGCCCGGATGCACGACAACACCGACTGGCAAGACGGGGCCGAGTGGCTCCTCGACCGGCTCGGTCTCGGGCATCGGGCCGACGATCCCCCCACCCGGTTCTCGCGCGGCCTCAAGCAGAAGGCGGCCATCGCCATCGCGCTCATCCGGCCCTTCGAGATCCTGCTCGTCGACGAGCCGTTCGTGGGGCTCGACGTGGCCGGACGGACGGCGCTGCTCGAGCTGCTCGACGATGTCTCGGAAGGCGGAGCGACGATCGTGGTGGCCACCCATCAAGCGGAGTTCGCCGAGCGGGCCGGACGCTGCCTCGCCCTGCGCGACGGCGAGCTGGTCTACGACGGACCCGCCGACAGCACCGAGGCCGAGAGCCTCATGCGCCAGTAGCACACCAACGCGATCGCCCAGCCGTTCCCGGGCCCCGCCCGCCCCAGCGTGTGGCTACGCGAACCGCAGGCTGTCGTCGGCGGCGTAGCGGGCGACGATGGCGTCGGTCATGACGGTCGTCTCGACGGCGGCGACGACCTCGGCCAGCCGCTGCGCCGGGATGGCACAGGTGGTGTCGGTGGACGGCATGCCCGTGCGCACCCGGCTGAGCATGCACCCCACCGATGCCGCGACCACACCGTGCTCCTTGGCCATGGCCACGATGTGGCACTGAGGCTTACCCTCGATGCGCAGCCCGGGCAGGGCGTCCGCCAACACCATGAGCGACTTGGGGGTGAGTCGCACCAGCACGACATCGGGGTCGATGGGCGTCTCGGCCAACGGCCCGTAGGTGATGGCGCCTGGACGCTCGGTGACGACGGGGATACCCGGCACCATGTCCATCGTGACCCAGCCCGAGTCGAGGAGCGCGGCAACATCGGAGTTCCCGGCGACGTCGGCCAGCTCGGCCAGGCCATGGGTGAGACGGCCGACCGAGCAGTTCCCGTGGTCGGCGGCCACGGTCGAGAAGGTGGCGTCCACGCCCCGCATCCAGAACACGCACCCCGCCGCCACCCGGCCCGTGCGCCCGTCGGGTAGGGGCTCGGCGAAGGGCTCGGCGAACTCGGCCACACCAAACGGTCGTTCGTTTGAGAACGTGATCGCCAAGGGAGCCGCCGAGGGGGCGAGTGCGGCGACGAGACGGTCGTTGAGCGCGCGCCAATCCATGTGCGTGGTGTCCGTTCCCGAGCGGGGGTGGGTGAGATGTTGGCGATGGAGCGCCCTACTTGGCCGAGGCCTCGTAGTACGGGTTGGCGCCCGAAGCGTGGTCGGTCACGTCGATCACCCGGGTGATCTCGGGGAGCGCCGAGGTGATCGCGGCCTCGATGCCCTGGGACACCGTGACCGTGGCCATCCCACAGCCCTGGCAGCCGCCACCGAGGCGGACGTAGGCGGTGTCGCCCTCGACGGCCACCAACGACGCCATGCCGCCGTGGCCGGCGATCGCGGGGTTGATGCGCTGGTCGAGAAGCTGCTGGATCTGCTCGGCGAGCTCACCGGTGAGCTCGAGCGAGCCGTCTCCCGCAGCGCCCGTCCCGCCCGAGAACGGGTTGGGCTTGTTGGGGTTGCGCAGTGTGAGCCCGCCCTGCATGGGATTCGATGGGACGTCGAGCACGGCACCCTGAACCTTGGTCGCGTCGCGGGTGGCGACGATGACCGAAAGGCCGCCGACATCGGTGACGATGGCATCGTCCTCCACGTCGGTGAGCACCTCGAAGTACATGTCGTAGGTGTAATCGGTGCCCATGGCGGTGAGGCCGCTCACCTCCAGCCGGAGGCCCAGCGTCTCGGGATCGTCCTCGTCGGCTCGCAGTCGCAGCACCTTGTCGAGGGCGTCGGGCGAGAGGCTGACGAGGACATCGTCGGTGGTCGTCACGTCATTGCTCATGGGGCCAAGAGTACCGGGCCGGTGGGGATGGCACCGCTCGGCGCGCCATCATGGTCGTGTATGCCCCGCGTTGCCCTCCTGCTCCCCACCACCACCTACCGGGCCACCGACTTCGTCGACGCGGCCGGTCGGCTGGGGATCGAGGTGATCGTGGCGTGCGATCAGCGCCAGGCGCTGGCCGAAACCATGCCCGACCGGGCCGTCGTCGTCGATTTCCGCGACCTGCCCGGAGCCACCTCGGTGCTGGCCGAGCTGCATGCCCGCAACCCCATCGACGCCATCGTCGCGGTCGACGAGGCCGGGGTTCGACTGGCCGCAGCGGTCGGGGAACGCTTGGGGTTGCGGCACAATCCGCCGGTGGCGGCGGCAGCCACCCGCGACAAGGCCATGCTGCGCGAAGCCCTGGCCCGGGTGGACGGTGTGTCCCAGCCCGAGTTCGTGGTCGTGCGAAGCGGCCCCACTGCCGGCTCCACCACTGGTTCGGGCCCCACCGCCGACTCCGGTGACGACGACGTGCGACGGGCGGCCATGCAGGTGGGGCTGCCGTGTGTGGTGAAGCCGGTGGTGCTCTCGGGCAGCAGGGGGGTCATCAGGGCCGACACGGCGGACGCTGCGGTGGTGGCCGCCCGCCGGGCCCGGCAGATCCTGGTCGCAGCCGGCGAAGACCCCAACGGACCCCTGCTGGTGGAGCGGTTCGTGGCCGGACGGGAGGTTGCCGTCGAGGGTCTGCTGGTTGACGGTGCGCTGCACGTGCTGGCGATCTTCGACAAGCCCGAGCCCATGGACGGGCCGTTCTTCGAGGAGACGATGCTCGTCACGCCGACGCGACTCGGGCCCACCATGGAGGAACGACTCGCGGGCGTCGTTGCCGACGTGGTCACCGCGCTCGGGCTGCGTGAGGGCCCGGTGCACGCCGAGGCCCGGATCGGCCCCAGCGGATCGATCTGGTTCCTCGAGATCGCCGCCCGCTCGATCGGTGGCCTGTGCTCGCGAACGCTCACCTTCGGCGTCGGCATGAGCCTGGAGGAGATCCTGTTACGCCATGCCGTGGGGCGCCTGCCGGCCCACGGGTGGCAGCGCGAGCGGGGCGCATCCGGTGTGCTGATGCTCCCGGTGCGCGAGGCCGGTGTGCTCCAGGGCATCGACGGCTGGGAGGCCGCGCTGAGCCAGCCCGGCATCGTGGGCGGCGAGATCACCGTGCCGGTCGGTCAGACGATCGTGCCGCTGCCCGAAGGCGACCGGTATCTCGGCTTCCTGTTCGCTCGCGGACCCACCGCTGATGGCGTCGAGGCGTCGTTGCGAGCGGCCCATGCGTGCCTGCGCGTCGTCGTGGCGACGCCGATCGCCGGCGAGTCGGGGTCCGACGGCGAGCTGATCCCGCCGGCGGTTGCCGTGCCGTCGGGATCGAGCCCGCTTCCGACCGGCGTCGGGGTCGAGCGATGATCCGGGTCTTGCTTGTGTCGACCTACGAGCTCGGGCGCCAGCCCTGGCACGTCGCTTCGCCTGCCGCGTCGCTCCGAGCCCGTGGGCATGCCGTGCAGGCGCTCGATCTCGCCGTCGAGGCGTGGGACGACCGTCGCTTCGACGAGGCCGATGCCGTCGCCATCTCCGTGCCCATGCACACCGCAGCCCGCCTGGCGGTGGAGGTCGTGGCCCGGCTGCGGGCCGAACGGCCGGGGTTGCCGGTCGCGCTCTACGGCCTCTACGCCCCCCAGGTCGCGGGCGATCTGGTCGACGCCCGAATGGGCGGCGAGTACGAGCCGGCGCTCACCGCGTGGCTCGAGAGGCGGAGCGGCGAAGGCCCGGGGGGCGAAGCTTTCGGGTCGGCATCGGTGGGCGCCCCCGTCTCCGGCGGCGGTCGCACCGGCGAGGCCTCGGTTTCGATCGGGCGCTCGACGTTCGTGCTCCCCGCTCGCGACCTGCTCCCACCGTTGAGCCGGTACGCGCACCTGCGTCTCGGCGGCGCCACCGACCCCGGCGACCACCGTCTCGTGGGGGCGGTCGAGGCCACGCACGGCTGTACCGAGCGCTGCCGCCACTGTCCGCTGCCCGCCGTGTACGACGGGAGGACCCGGGCGCTCCCCGTCGCGCTGGTGATGGCCGACATCGAGCAGCTCGTCGGGCTGGGCGCCGGGCACATCACCTTCGCCGACGCCGACTTCCTTGCCGGTCCGGCCCACGCTCGCCGGTTGATCGAGCAGTTCCGGGACCGGTTCACCCCTCGGGGGATCACGTTCGACGTGACGACCAAGGTGGCGCACATCCTGCGCCATGACGCCATCGTCGCCGAGATGGCCGCAGCCGGCTGCCTGTTCGTGGTGACCGCCGTCGAGAGCGTGAACGACGACGTGCTGGTCCTGCTCGACAAGGGTCACACCGCAGCCGATGCCGCTCGGGCCATGGTGGCGGTACGGAGCCACGGCATCGACCCCCACCCCACCTTCTTGCCGTTCACACCGTGGACCCGTCCCGGCGACGTCGCCGACCTGTGCGAGTTCCTCGAGGTCCACGATCTGCTCGATGTCGTCGACCCGGTCCAGATGTCCTTGCGGCTGTTGCTCCCCCAGGGTTCGCTGCTGCTCGAGCGCAGCGAGATCGAGGAGCACCTCGTCGGCTACGACCCCGACGGTCTCACCTGGCGCTGGCGGGCTGGCGATCCCGAGGCCGACGATCTCCAACGACACCTTGGCGATCTGGTCGGCGAGGCCATGGCCAGCGGCGAGCCCAGCGCCGTCACCTGGGCGCGGATCTTCGACGCGTGCGGGCGCTCGGCCACCGGCGTCGAGTTTGGGGACGGGGCCCGTGCCGACTCCGGTCCGCGGCGACGGCCGAAGCCCCGCCTCAGCGAGCCTTGGTTCTGTTGAGCGGAACCGACCGAGGGCCAGGTTGGCTCTCTCCGTGCTCCGGCCTCCCCCGGTTTTCCCCTGCCCCCGTCGTCCCGGCTTCCCACTTCCCGGCTCTCCCGCTCTCTCCGAGTCGGGTAGCGCTCGATCGGCCAGACTGGCCCGCATGCTGACGACCACCGATCACGGCCGCGTGCGGCTGCTCACCTTCGACCGTCCTGGCGCCCTCAACGCCATGAACAACGACCTCTACTGGGCCGCGGCCGACGGCCTGAGCGCGGCTGCGGCCGACCCCGGCGTCGCGGTGGTGGTGCTCACCGGCAACGGGCGGGCGTTCTGCGCCGGCAACGACATGAGCGAGATGGGCGGGGGCAACAGCTCGACGCTCTCGGCCGGTCGGGGCAACGGCTTCGGGGCGTTCACCGATGGGCTCATCGCCTACTCCAAGCCTGTCGTGGCCGCGGTCAACGGGCTCGCTGTGGGGATCGGCTTCACGATGCTGGCCCACTGCGATCTCGTGCTGGTGGCCGAGTCGGCTCGGCTCAAGGCCCCCTTCCCCACGCTCGGGGTCGCTCCCGAGGCCGCGTCGAGCGTCAGTTTTCCCGTGGTCATGGGCCAGCAGACGGCGGCCTACTACCTCTTCACTGCGGAGTGGATGTCGGCCGAGGCCGCGGTGGCCTGCGGGCTGGCCTGGAAGGTCGTGGCTGACGACGCGTTGTTGCCCGAGGCGCTGGCGCTGGCGGGGAAGATCGCCGCCATGCCCATCCCGTCGCTCGTGGAGACCAAGCAGCTCATGGTCGCTGGACGCGTCGACGCGCTCATGGCCGCCCGCGCTCGCGAGAACGACGCCTTCGGACGGCTCATCGGCGCCCCCGCCAACCGCGAGGCCATCGCGGCCTTCCTCGAGAAGCGCCCGGCCGACTTCACGAGCCTGCCGGCCGTGTGACCCGTCCGGCTGATCACCACCACCCGTCCGGCTGATCACCAGGAGCTCACCGGCCTCAGCGGGCTCGCCGGGCCTTGGAGCAGCCGACGAGCCCGGGAGGAGACGGTCAGACGCCGACGAGGGGCTCCGTGTCGACGCTGATCTTGGTCGGTACGGGCTCCGGAGGCGCGAAGGCCTTGTCCTTGGGGGTCTTGAAGGCGTGGATGAGACCAGCCAAGGCCAGCAGGGCCAACAGCGCAGCAACGATGTAGGCCACGGTCGCGACCTGTCCACCCTTCACGCCGAAGACGCTGAACCCGAATGAGGTCAACAGCAGGCCGCGGAGGGTCTCGCCTTTGAACACGGTCTCCCGATCGGCCGAGACATCCACGAGTTGCTGTTGCAGGTCGGCGAGCGCCGGGTCGTTGGCGCTTTCGGCGGCGGCGATGTCGGCTCGCAGGCCGCTCTGAACGCCACCGAGTTGTGCATAGGTGAGACCGTCAGCCGTCGATTTGAGGTGCAGGCCGATGAAGTCGTTGGCGTAGCACTCGGCCTGCTTGCCGGTGCTGAGCTGCTGGCCGGCGTACCTCACGAGACAGGCTGACTCCTTTTCTTCGTCGGTGAGGGTCTCGGCCGCCTTGAAGGTGATGTTCTGCTGACTCAGCTGATCCTTCACGTAGTTGTTGGCGAAGCTCTCGTTGCTCGACATGACCAGCCCGAGCACGAGCAGGAGCACTGCCAGGGCGAGCCCGCCGGCGCTGAAGAGGACATCGAGGGTTCTGCGTTTCATTGCATTCTCCTTGTGCGGTCGGCTCCGTAAGCGACGGAGACGTGGTGAATCTGCAGCTGACGGCAAGGGCGCCGAGGCCGGTAGTGGAGGGCCCCGGACGTGGAGCCAGGCATGTGGTCATTGGTCACGACGACTGCTGGTATCGATCGAGATCTCGCGCTACCAGGAGTCTGGAGCACCGCGGAGTCGCACCGGGCGACCTAAAACGCAACGGGCACAGGTCGTGTCGGAGGCGCGGCGTACCCACGATCGTCGCGGGCCAAACACGTCGTGGGAGCGCTTTCCGGCTGGTATGCCGCTCCACTTGCCGCGAGCGGACCAGGGAGGGTGTAGGGTCCCCTCCAACACGACTCCAACCCTGACGTGTGAACCAGCCGTGCCCTCGCTGGTTCGGGAGCGATGCTCCGGACCCTGGTAGCGCATCATGCAGTGCGTGAAGCCAGGAGAGCCTATGGCTCCTACCGGTTCCCCCCGATCTGCCTACCCGAGCGCCTTGACGGACGTGACCGGACCCGACGGCCGAGACCCGGTCGTCGTCTGGGTCCGGGGTGAGCACGATCTCTGCACCGCGGTCGCATTGGCGGAGACCCTGGATCGGGCGATGGCGCTCGACGATGGAGATGTGGTCGTCGATCTGAGCGCCGTGTCGTTCATGGGTGCCGGGACGGTCGAGGTCTTCCTGCGACTTCGCGAGCAGCTCGGCCGAAGCTCGCGGGCACTTGTGCTGCGCGCACCCTCGAAGATCGCTCGGCGGGTCATCGACCTGTGCGGGTGCATCGACCTCATCGGTCCCGAACCGGCGGCCGCCATCACCACCGGATCGGCGCAGGCTCTCAGCACCTGGGTGGCGGTGCCGGTGGCCGTCCGAGATGACGGGGTCGGCGTTGGCTCACCCGGCGCCCGCGGCGACCCCGGCGCCCGCGGCGACCCTCACACCGGCGTCTCCAACGTCGAGCCCGTCCCCTCCGCAAGGACGCCGATGCCGCTGGCTCAGGTCGTCATTCCCAGCCCGTCCCTCGTCCGTGCCGCACTCCCGGTCGGTGAGCGCTCGACGATCGCGACCGATCGGGGAGGCTCGTGAACGGTGGCCGGCGATAGGCGTGTGCGGATCCTCGCTCTGCTCGTGGGGGACGTCCCGGGTGAGCTGAAGACCAGCCGGCTGTGCGCCATGTGCTCCGAGGCCACCGGGATGAACGGTGCGGGGATCATGCTGATGTCGGGCGACGTGCCCCACGGATCGTTGTGCACCACCAACGATGTGAGCGCGCTCATCGAGGAGCTGCAGTACACGCTGGGCGAGGGCCCCTGCGTGGATGCCTACCACCATGACCGTCCGGTGCTCGAGCCCGATCTGAATGCCCCCCTCGTCCCCCGGTGGCTCGCCTTCACCGGCCCCGCCGTTGCCGCCGGGGTGCGCGCCGTGTTCGGTTTCCCGCTCCAGGTGGGGTCGGTCCGTCTCGGGGCGCTCAACCTGTACCGCGACCGTCCGGGGCCGCTCACCGACGACCAGCACGCCGATGCGCTCGTGGCTGCTGACGTGGTGGCCCAGGCGATCCTGGTGTTGCAGGCGAACGCCCCGGTGGGCCAGCTCGCCGTCGAGCTCAACATCGGGGCCAACCTCCAGTACGTGGTCCACCAGGCCTCGGGAATGGTTGCCGCGCAACTCGACATCAGCGTCGGTCAAGCGCTCGTCCGGCTGCGGGCCCATGCCTTCGGCAACGACCGCGCTCTGAGCCACGTGGCCGCCGATGTGGTGTCACGAACGCTGCGGTTCAACGATCGCGGGGTCGACGGTGTTCGCGACCCGTGAGATCGAGCGTCAGATCGTCGCCGGCCCGCCTGGCGCCGGCGCGGGCATACGATGGCTGCGAGGGTCACTCCCCGGCCCGAGTGGAACATGGGGAGGTTGATGTGAGCGGAGATCCGATGACCAGAGAAGCCTTGCTCGCCCAGACGTTCGTGAAGCTGGCCGACACGCTGGTGGCCGACTTCGATGTCGTCGAAGTCCTCACCTTGGTCGCCGACCGCTGTGTCGAGGTGCTCGATGTCGGCGCCGCCGGGATCATGCTGGTCGCACCCGACGGCGAGTTGCGGCTGATGGCCTCGTCGAGCGAGGCGATGCGTCTCCTCGAACTGTTCGAGCTGCAATCGAAGGAAGGTCCCTGCCTCGAGTGCTTCCGCACGGGTCAGATCGTCACGAACCAGGACCTGGCCGCGGTCGACGGTCGTTGGCCACGGTTTGCTCCTGAGGCGCTCACGGCGGGCTTTCGGTCGGCGCACGCGTTGCCCATGCGACTGCGCGGCACCGTCATCGGAGCGCTCAACCTGTTCCACGTAGGGACGGGGGCGATGCGGCGCGCCGACGTTGAGGCGGCCCAGGCACTGGCCGACGTGGCCACCATCGCCATCCTCCAGCATCGGGCGTCGTCTGAGGCCCAGATCCTCAACGAGCAGCTCAACAAGGCGCTCAACAGTCGCGTCGTGATCGAGCAGGCGAAGGGGATGATCGCCGAGCGTCTCGGCCTGAACATGGTCGAGTCGTTCACGACGCTGCGCAACCACTCCCGGAACCACAATCTCCGACTGGTCGACGTCGCCGGCGGCGTCATCGACGGTTCGATCGTGCCGTCGGGGCTCGATCACCTGCCGCCCGCGAAGCACGCGTAAGACCTTCAGGGAGCCCGGTGCCGTCGCCCCGAGACGGCGTGGGTGCTTCACAGTGTTGCCAGATGCTCCTTCGTGCGGCGAACGCTCGCGACCTTGGCGTCGTGGTCGTCGCCGACCGCGAACACCATGGCGCACAGGTCGGTGACCCCGGCGCTGGCGAACGCCTGAAGCCTCTGGGTCACCTGGGCCTCGGTGCCGACGACGGCCACGCCCCCCGGGCTTCCGGCGTCGCCCAGGTCGAGCATGCGACGGTAGGTGGGGATCTGGTTGTACATGCCGAAGGTGCGCTCGGCCGTGGCGCGAGCCGCGTCGGCGTCGTCGCACACCGCGACGGGCAGCCCGGCGATCACCCGGGGGGTCGCCCGGCCGACGGCCGCTGCTGCCGACGCGAGCCGGGGGAGCACGTGCTCGGCGTGGGTGCGCTCGTCACCCATCCAGGTGATGGTGCCCGCGGCCCGTTCTCCGGCCAGCTTCAGCATCAGCGGGGCCAGCGCAGCAAGGTAGATGGGCACGCTGGTCGCCCCGGGAACGGCGAGCATCGACTCCACCGGGTACAGCGGGCCGTCGTGGCGCACGAGTCCGGCGCCGGCCATCTGGGGCGCACCCGGTGCTCCGGCGGCGAAGCAGGCTTCGAGCACGGCGACGTACTCGCGAACATGGTGGATGACGCCCTCGTACGACGCCCCGTACCACTTCTCGGCCACCATCTGGTGGGACGGGCCGATCCCGAGCAACAGCCGGCCGTCGCACGCGGCCTGGGCGCTGAGCGCATGTTGGGCCATGCCGAGCGGATGGTGCGACCAGGTGGGCACGACGGCCGTCCCCAGCTCGATGCGTGACGTGTGCTGGCCCGCCAGCGCCAATGCCGTCAAGGCGTCGAGGCTCCAGGGGACGTGCGGCACCCACCCGGTGTGGAACCCCATGGCCTCGGCCTCGACAGCCCGATCGGTCACACCGGTGACGGTGTTGCCGCCCGGTCCGGCCTCCGAGATGAACAGTCCGATCCGCATGTGATCCCCCTGGTGTGCCTGTGCCTGTGCCTGTGGAGTCAGCCTGCTTGGTGCTTGACGGTCTCGGAGGCGGCCTTGGCTGCCGCGGGATCGAGGTAGCGCTTGAGGATCGGCATCTTGCGGGCCGGGAAGAAGTCGGGTCCGAGCTCGTAGAGCATCGGTATCCCGGTGGGGATGTTGAGCTCGGCGATGCCGGTCTCGCTGATGCCTTCCAGGTGCTTCACCAGCGCCCGCAAGGAGTTCCCGTGGGCGGCGACGATCACCGTGGCCCCGGCCTGGAGGTCGGGGACGATGGCGTCGTACCAGTACGGCATCATGCGCTCCACGACGTCCTTCAGGCACTCGGTCGCCGGGAGCACGCTCTGGGGGAGCATCCGATAACGGGCCTCGTTGCGCGGGTGATATCTCGAGCGACGGTCGGCTGGGGGTGGGGGCACGTCGTACGAACGCCGCCAGAGCTTGGTCTGGTCGGGCCCGTACTGCTCGGTCGTCTGGCGCTTGTCCTTACCGGTGAGCGCCCCGTAGTGGCGTTCGTTCAGCCGCCAGTGCCGCTTGACGGGGAGCCAGAGCTGGTCGATTCCCTCCAGGGCCAGATTGAGGGTACGCACGGCCCGGGTGAGCACCGACGAGTGGGCGACATCGAAGCGCAGCCCGGCCTCGGCGAGGTACTGACCGGCGCGGGCCGCTTCCTCGACACCGGTGTCGGACAGGTCGACGTCGTGCCACCCGGTGAACAGGTTGAGCTTGTTCCACTCGCTCTCGCCGTGGCGAAGCAGCACGAGTCGATGCGTCACGAATCACCTCGGAGTCGAGCCCTGACGATGGCAGCGTTGCCCCCGGAGGCTACGCGCGCCCGCCGAGCGGGCCCGACTCTGCGACCCTGCGACCCGGGCCGCTACGACGCCATGGCCGCGCCGAGGGCCAGGAGCTGCTGCGTGCCCCCGCCCAGGGTGAGCTCGATCTGCTTGTTCCACAAGGTGTAGCGGTGGAGGGGGTACTCGATGTCCATACCCACGCCGCCGTGGCAGTGCTGGGCCGCGTGGGCCACGAGCTGGGCGGCATCGCTGGCGAAGTACTTGGCGATGCGAACCTGCTCGGTGGACGGAAGCCCCTCCGACAGGCGCCACACGGCCTGATACGCCGTGAGCCGGATGCTCTCGACGTTGATGTAGGCGTCGGCGGCCCGCTGCGCCACGGCCTGGAAGGTGGCGATGGGGCGGCCGAACTGCTCGCGCTGCGAGGTGTACTCGGCCAGCATCTTGAGCTGGGTCTCGGTGATCCCGAGCTGGATGGCGCACAGGCCGGCCAGGGCCCGGTCGACGATCCAGCCGGCGATCTCGCGTCCCTGCTCGGGCGTACCGAGCACGTCGGCAGCGGCGATGGGGGCACCCGAGAGCGTGAGGGTCTGGGTCTTCTCACGCCGGGTCGTGATCTCGGTGACGGCCGACACGCCCGCGCCCGAGGGATCGAGCAGACCGACGAGCACGTCGCCCGCCGGCGTGCGCGCCGTCACGAGCACCCGGGCGGCGCAGTGCGCGAACTCCACCGTGATCTTGGTACCGGTGAGCGTCCAACCACCCGAACCGTCAGGCTCGGCCACGGTCGACGGCCTGGTCGGGTCGTCGTTGGTGGGCTCGGCCAGCGCCGCCGTGAGGATGGTGGTGCCGGCGACGACTCCGGGGAGCCACGCCGCTTGCTGGGCGTCGGTGCCGAACTCGGCGATCGGCAGTGCCGCACACACCAGCGTGGGCAAAAGCGGCAGCGGGGCGACGGTCTGGCCCTGGGCCTCGAGCACCTGGAGCAGCTCCATGAACCCCAGCCCGGCGCCGCCGTGAGCTTCGGGAATCGCCAGGCCGAGCACATCGGCCTTGGCCAGCTCCTGCCAGGTCTCGCGGTCGAACCACTCCCCGCCTGCCTCGATCTCCTTCAACCGCACGGTCGTGACCCGATCGGTGAGGATCTTGCGAGCCAACTCCCCAATATCGTTCTGCGTCTCACTAAACGAAAAGTCCATGCTGTCTCCTGAGAGTCACCATCTAGCTGGTCCGCTTGGGTTGGTTGCTTTGCCGCCGAGCGCAGCGAGGTCTTGAATTCGCCGCCGAGGCGCCGCAGGCGCTTCGAGGCGGCACTAAGAATGCCGTCTTTTCTCGCGGGGCATCTTGAGGCCGACCATGGCGATGATGTCGCGCTGGATCTCGTTGGTGCCGCCGCCGAAGGTCTGCACCCAGCAGGTGCGGTACATGCCTTCGATCTGCGCTTGCAGCACGGCGCCGGGCGATTCGTCGGTGAGATAACCGGCCGAGCCGATGATCTCGAGCATGTGCTTCCACGACTCGGCGAAGAACTCCGAGCCGAAGACCTTGGTCGCCGAGGCATCGGCCGGGTTCAGTTCGCCCGAGGTGATGCTCCAGGCGACCTTCCAGTTGATGAGCCGGAGGAACTCGACCTTGGCCCTGATCGTGGCCAGCTTGATCTGCACCCACTCCTGGTCGATGACCCGTCGACCGTCGCCCAGCCGGGTGTCCTTGGCCCAGGCTACGACGTTGTCGAGGGTCTGGTTCACCCCGCCGGCGGGCGAGAGGCCCACCCGTTCATGGTTGAGCTGGTTGGTGATGAGGCCCCAGCCGCCGTTCACCTCGCCGACGCGCAGCGAATCGGGGATGCGCACGTCGTCGTAGAAGGTGGACGTGGTGTGGGCCCGGCCCATGGTGATGAACGGCTGGATCTTGAAGCCGGGCGTGTCCGTGGGCATCAAGAACATGGTGATGCCCTTGTGGGCCGGGGCGTCGGGGTCGGTGCGAGCGGCCAGCCACACGTAGTCGGCGTCCCACGCCAGCGACGTGAATTGCTTTTGCCCGTTGACGACCCACTCGTCGCCGTCGCGCACGGCCTTGGTCTGCAGGGCCGCCAGGTCGGTGCCGGCGGTGGGTTCGGAGTAGCCGATCGAGAAGTGCATCTCGCCGGCGAGGATCTTGGGCAAGAAGAAGGCCTTCTGCTCCTCGTTGCCGAAATGACCCACGGTGGGGCCGACGGTGTTGATGGTGAGGAACGGGACGGGGGCCCCGGCGGCCATGGCCTCGTCGAAGAAGATGTACTGCTCGACGGGGGTCTTCTCCTGCCCGCCGAACTCCTTCTTCCAGCCGATGCCCAGCCATCCGTCGGCGCCCATCTGGCGCACGACCTCTTTGTAGGCCGGGTTGGGCTCGGTTCGTTCACCTCCCCGCAGGGTCTGCTTGCGCTCGGGTGTCATGAGGTTGCCGAAGTACGTGCGCAGCTCGGTGCGCAGTGCTTCCTGCTCTGGTGTGAGGTCGATGAACATGGGGCTCCCCGGAGACGGTGGAACGTGTTCCACACAGCTTGCCAGCTTCCGGACCTCCGAGGCACACGGTGCGATGATCACTGGTGCTCCGCTGGGCCCGGGACCGCTCAGGCCGGGAGGTTCAGGGCGCCCACAGGCCGTGGAACAGACGGGCCACCTCGGTGGCGATCTCGGGAACCGGTCCTTCGACCACCATGTCGACGTTGCCCCGGGCGAACAGCTCGCGGGTGCCGAGGGCCAACGTGGGAACGTGCGACGGCACGATGAGCGCCAGCTGCTCGCCCGACATGGCGAAGACCAGACGGCCGATCCCGGCCCAGTACTGGGCGGCGGCGCACATCGGGCAGTGCTCACCGCTCGTGTACATCGTCGCGCTGCGGCGCTGTGCGGGGTCGAGGTTGCGCGATGCCCAACTCGCCAGCGCCAGCTCGGGATGGGCCGTCCGGTCGTTGTCGGTGACGACCCTGTTCTCGCGTTCGGCCACGACGGTGCCGTCGGCGGTGACGAGGAGGGAACCGAAGGGCTCGTCGCCCCGGGCCCGCGCAGACGACGCCAGCTCCAGGCAGCGCCGGAGATGCCCGATGTCGGTGGGATCCATGGCCGAGACGCTACTGGCCGAGCGGGATAGGGGCCGAGGGGGATACGGGCCCACGGGCCGACGGCCGGCCGCCGGTGCCCACGGTGCGACGGGTCAGGGGCGGTCGAGGAAGCGGCTGGGGCCCCAGGCCTGGAGAGCGGAGGTGTCGACGACGGCGTCCCACGCCGGATCGAGGGCGGGGAGCGACCGGGCCAGCTCGAGAACGCCGTCCCATCCGGGAGCGCCGTAGAGCACGGTGACGGTGGGGCCGTGCACGGCTCCGAGCCACATGAGTACAGTCCACCCGGAGCCGGCGATCGCCGGGCGCGCCACATCACCCACCCAGGACAGCGCGTCGGCCTGCGCTCCGGCCCGCACCCGCATCACCTGCTGCACCACGCAGGGCCGGGGCTCACCGTGCTGGAGATCACGCAGGCTGGGCGAGCCCGGTCCGGGACGCATGAACCGGTCCCACCCACCCTCACGGTCGCCGGCGGAGCGCCGCCACCAGTCGTCGAAGGCCACATCGGGCGGAGGCGTATCGGCTGCGGCCTCGTTGAACTGCTCGCCGAGCACGTTCCAGAGGCGCACCCAGTCGGCCTCCCAGAGGTTCACCGCGCGGGGCCAGCGTCCGAACGGGCGGAGCTGGCCCAGCATGGCGACGAGGTCGTAGCGGTGCGTCTCGGAGAAGGGCCATGTGGTGCCCTGGTTGGCGAGGTACGCCGCTACCCGTCCCGGCCGTACGACGACGTCCTCGTGGATGTAGATCAACCCGTCGCCGGTGCTCATACGATCGACCTCGCGGGGTTGGTGACGAGCCACCATCCGGTGGCCGAGGTGACGCCGGGCCGACCGCCGGAGCCGATGCCCGACTCCTCGCGAGCGGCCAGAGCCGCCATGTCGGCTGCACCCCAGAGCACGATGCCCTGGTTGGGTGCGAACACCTCGGCGAGAACGAGATCGGCGCCGGTCAGGTGGGCCAGTTCGCTCAGCGCCGTCGGCGATGCCGCCCGCACGTGCTCGATGAGCCAGGCGCCGAGTGTGGCGTCGAAGGCACCCTGCACCGTCTGCGCCAGGGTCGACGAGCCTCCCACGAAGGCCTCTTCGTCGAGGCCGTCGCCCCCGAGGTCGGCGGCCAGGGCGTCGGTCAGGGCTTGGGCCCGGTCGGTGCGCCACAGTGCCGTGGTGTGCGGCCAGGGTCCCGAGCTCCCCACCGTGGCGAACAGGCCGGCGAGCTCCCAGCCCGGCCACGTGGTGGCGACGGCCGCGGCGGCCATGCGCCCCCGGGTACGCCCGTCGGAGGAGCCCATGAGCTCCCACACCGACCACAGTTCGGTTCCGCCCGACTCGGGGTCGAGGTGAGACGTTCGTGCCATGGCGGTGAACCTAGACCTGGCGACGGTGGCGAAGCTCGGGCTCAGACATGGATCCTCGGTCCGCGGGCCTGATTGGCCTTGTAGGCCGGGCCACCACCAACGACGACGGCGGCGTACATGACCTTGCGCTTGAACCAGCCCGCGCCCTCGGACACGAGAACGGCGCGGAACACGGTGTCGCCATAGGCCTTCGAGGTGCCGCGCTCGCAGTACAGCCAGTCGTGGACGATTCCACCCCAGCGTTGGGGATCGGCCCACGGCTTCCAGCCGGTGAGCTTCTGGGCCCAGGCCGGCACCGATGCCCCGTCGGTCGTGAACCCGTTGGGTATCTCGATGCGCCGACCGTCGCTCACCTCGACGACGAGTCGGCCACCGAGGATCCAGAACCGGTCGTCGTCATCGAGGACCATTCCACCGAACGCTCGTTTGATGCGATCGACCCGATCGAACCGCTCAGGCCGTTCCACGATCGTCGCTGAGATCATGTCGTCCCCCTGCCGGGATTGAATGGCTCAACGCACGCTACGCCTGTTCGTCACAGTGCTCGGACGATCGCCGTGGCTGCCGCTCCGACGACGGTCACGGAGAGAAATCCGCGACGGGCCAGCACGGCAACGGCTGCGGCACCCAGGCCGGCGGCTCGCGCGTCGATCGTGAGGTGGCGACCGTCGGCAAAGGTCTGGACGGCGATGAGCGCGGCGAACAGGGCCGCCGGGATGAGCGTCAACGCCGAACGAGCTCGTTCGGGAACATCCCGACCGCCCAGACCCAACAGTCCCATGGCCTTGAGGGCATACGAGCCGACGGCCAGAGCGAGGATCGCGGGCCAGGTCACGATGGCCGCCGGGCGAGACGTTCCCGAACGACGAGCCCGGGGACGATCGCCACCGAGGCGAACAGCACGGGGAGCCCGGCGGGGACGATCGTCACGAGTGCGATGGCGATCGTGGCCCCGACCACCGCTGCGGTCTGTCCACCGCGATCTCGTACGTGGGTGACGATGAGGGCCAAGAACCCGCAGGGGAACGCGGCGTCGAGCCCGTACCGCGACGGATCGCCGATGCCGTTGCCCGCCAAGGCGCCGGCCAGTGTTCCGATGTTCCAGAAGACGTAGACGCCGAGACCCGTGGCCCAGAAGGCGACGCGGGCGTCGGCCGGGGTGGCCTGGGTCGTGGCCATGGCCGTCGACTCGTCGAGCATCACCTGGGCGGCGGCGGCGCGCGTTACCGGTCGCACACCGCTGAAGATGGGCCCCAGGGCCACGCCGTAGGCGAGATGGCGGGCGCCGAGCAGGAGTGCCGAGCCCACGGCGGCACTCGGATCGCTCCCGGCTGCGGTGAGGCTGACGGCCGCGAACTGCGACGCCCCGGTGAACACCAGCAACGACATGGCGCAGGTCTGCACCACCGAGAGCCCGCTGCTCACGGCCAGGACGCCGAAGCTCACCCCGAACACGCCCACCGCAGCCGAGAGGACAAGAGAATCGCGAACAGGAGGCCGCTTGAGCCGGTTCCAACGGGCGTGCATGAGTTCCCGACGCTACCTTCGGAGGCTCATGGCCCCTGCGCTTGATTCCACCGAGATGCTGCTGGCCGAAGACGGTGTCGGCCGTCTCGTCGCCCGATACTGCGATGCCGTGGCCCGGTTCGATCGGGAGCTGTTCGCCTCGTTGTGGACACCCGATGCCGTGTGGGCCACGACCCGGGCCGACATCGTCGGGCGGGAGCGCATCACGGCCACGTACGTGAAGCTGCGCTCGGGCTACGAGTTCTCGATCCAGTCGCTGCTCTCGGGGACGGTCGATGTCGCGCCCGACGGTGGTTCGGCCCGGGCCCGCTGGCAGATCCGCGAGCTCGGACGTACCACCAGCGGCGAGGGGATGGAGCTCTACGGCGTGTACACCGACGACTGCGTGCCGGCCGTCGACGCGGCGGCCGAGGCCGGGCCCGGGGCCGGGGCCCAGCCGGGGCGGCGGTGGCAGTTCGCCCGGAGGCGGTTCGACCCGCTGTATCGGAGCGCGATCGTGCTCACCGGTGACGCCACCCCGTTCCCCCGGGACGCCGAGGCATGACTGCGCCCGCGCCCTCGACTGCGCCCACGACTCGCCGCGAGCTCAACGTGTTGCTGATCACGGTCGATCAGTGGCGCGGCGACACCCTGGGGGCCGTCGGCCATCCGCTCGTGCAGACCCCGAACCTCGACCGGTTGGCGGCTGCCGGCGTGCTGTTCCGCCGGCACTACGCCCAGGCCGTCCCGTGTGGGCCCAGCCGGGCATCGCTGCACACCGGCTTGTACCTCATGACCCATCGCAGCGCGACCAACGGGACGCCGCTCGACCGGCGTTTCACCAACCTGGCGCTCGAAGCGCGGGGGTTGGGGTACGCACCCGCCTTGTTCGGCTACACCGACACCAGCCCCGACCCCCGCGACCTGGCCGCCGACGATCCGGTGCTCACGAGCTACGAGGGGGTGCTCCCGGGCTACGACCCGATCGTCGACCTCATCGAGGACGGGCGAGCCTGGGGCGAGTGGCTGGCGAACCGCCACGGTTACGACGTCCCGGCTGAGGCAAGGGAGCTTCTCCAACCTCAGCAAGGGTTTCCGGGTGCCGAAGAACGAGGTCCCACGTTCCCCCCGGCGCGCTACCGGGCCGAGCACAGCGAAGCGGCGTTCCTCGTCGACGCGTTCACGAGCTGGGCCGGGCACCGGGCCCCCCGCCATCCCGGGCCCTGGTTCGCCCACCTGGCGTTCATCCGTCCCCATCCGCCGTTCGTGGCGCCGGCCCCCTACCACGCCCTGTACGACCCCGCCGACGTGCCCCCCGTTCGCCGGGCCGAGAC
>JANLSK010000301.1:0-27905 GCA_031362415.1 Actinomycetes bacterium
GACCCGGCACCCGCGCGGCCCCGCCTGCGGGTGCCGGCGGGCGGCCACGACCCGGAGGTCGGCGGGCGTGGGCATGACTCGGGCTCAGCCGCCGTTGGCGACGGCGTTGATGCCGTCGCTCGTGGCCCGGACGACTCTGGCGTTGTTGAGCAACGCGTCCTGGAGCTGGCCGAGTGTGGACGAGAACTGGCTGTTCCACTGGTCGCGGAAGGTGTCGGAGACCCGGCCGGTCCACGACGTGCTGGCCAGGGTGTTCGTGATCCGGGCCCGGAGCTCGCCCACGGCGGCCGCGTCGCGTTCGAACGTGACCGCCAGGGTGAGCATCTGCTCGAGGTTGGCTCCGATCATGGACATGGGGGCTTCCTTTCGTCGGGGAGGCCACGGGGTGGCTCGTCCCGGGATCGATCGGGAGCATCGCGGTTGCGTTGCTCCCGATCACATGGTACAACATTAAATAACATGAAAACAATAGAGAGACATCAAAAAGCTCGAGAGATCACGGGGTCGGGGGTGATCGGGGTGTGGTCGGCCGTGGTCGGCGCCATCTCGGTGACGCTCGCCACGGGCGCGCCGGCGGGCCTCGACGGTCCGGGCCTCGACCCCGCCGAATGGCCGTCGTGGCTCGATCGTCGCGGCGCCGTGACCGCGCTGTTCTCCTTGGGGCGCTTGGGTGTGGTGATGCTGGGTGGGTATCTCGCGATCGTCCTTGCGGCGCACGCGCTTGCCGTGCGGTCGCACTCGACCAGCACGAGCGCCATCGCCCGGGGTATCACCGCTCCGTGGGCCCGACGCCTCGTCGAGCTCATCGCCGGGGCCACGCTCACCGCCTCCGTTGTGGGTTCCATCGTGGGCTCGATCGTCGTCGTGGACACCCGGGCCGCGTCAGCTCAGGACGCCGAGGACCCGGGAGGATCGGACGGCCCGGGTGCGTCCGATCCGCTCATCGAGGTGATGACCGTCGTCGACGATGCCGCCGATCCCGATGCAGCCCACGGTGCTGACGGCGAGGGCGGGGACAGGGTGGCCCATGGGGTTGACGGCGAGGGTGTTGACGGCGGGGGTGTTGACGGCGGGGGCATGTCGGATGGGGTTGCCCCGAGCGTGGGCAGCCCCGGGCAGGTCCCGCGCCCCGGAGCGCTCGAGCTCTCGGCGACGGCCTCCGTGGGCAGCCGCGGCGCCGATGTCGGGGACGGTTCGGTTGGTGGCGCGACGGTGGCGACCGACGAGCGTGGTGCTGCCCCCGAGGTCTGGGAGGTCGGGCGGGGCGATCATCTTTGGGCGATCGCCGAGCAGACGCTGGCCTCGGCGTGGGGCACACCGCCGTCCGACACGGAAGTCGCGGCCTACTGGGCGGAGCTCGTCGAACATGTCGGCCCGATGCTGGTCGACCCGTCGAACCCCGACCTGATCTTCCCGGGCCAGGTGTTCGAGCTGGTCCCCGTCCCCGAGCGCCTGAGCGCCTGAGGGCCGGAGCGCCTGAGGGGCCGAGATCGGGCCGGCTCAGGTTCGCAGAGCGCGGAGCTGGCTGACCACGACGGGGAAGGTCTCGAGGAAGCGGTCGACGTCGGCGTCGAGGCTTGACCAGCCGACGCTGGCCCGCAGCGACCGATCGGCGTCGACACCCATGGCCGCGAGCACCGGCGAGGGCTCGAGCGCCTCGGACGAGCACGACGACCCCGAGTGCACGGCCACCCCGTGCTGATCGAGCCCGAGCAGGATCGGTTCGGCTTCGACGCCGGCGATCCCCAGGCACACCAGGTTGGGGAGCCGCTCGACGGGGTCGGGCGAGCCGTACCGTTGCACGCCGTCGACAGCGAGCGCGCCTCGGGCCAGTCGGTCGGTGTGGCCGCGGGCCCGGGCGACCTCGGCGTCGAGGCGGCTCCGGCCGTCCGCCGGCGAGGCGATCTCGGCAAGCTCGCCCACCGCGGCGCCGAAGCCGGCAATGGCCGGAAGGTTCTCGATGCCGGCCCGGCGTCCGCGTTCCTGGGCTCCACCGAGCAGCAGGGACGCGATGCGCACGCCCCGTCTGACGAGGAGGGCGCCGACCCCCTTCGGACCGCCCAGGGTGTGCGCGGTGATCGAGCACAGGTCGGCCCCGAGATCGGCGAACGCCAGCGCGATCTGGCCCAGCGACGCGCAGGCGTCGACGTGCACGCGCACGCCCCGGCTTCGACAGGCGGCGGCCACCTCGGCCACCGGCTGGATCGTGCCGACCTCGTGATTCGCCGTCTGCACGCTGACGATCGCCGTGTCGGGACGGATGGCGTCGATGATCTCGGCCGCGTCGAACCGGCCGCTGCGGTCGACGCCGACGACGGTGAGCTCGACGCCCGGGAGCGCTCGGGCCGTCTCCAGCACCGACGAGTGCTCGACCGCGGTGGTGACGACGTGGTGGCGGCCGTGGGCGTCGTGACCTCGGGCGAAGCCACCGCGCAGCGCCATGACGATGGCCTCGGTCCCGCCCGAGGTGAACACGACCTCGCGGGGACGGGCGCCCACGAAGGCGGCGATCTGCTCGCGGGCGTCCTCGATCGCCACCCGGGTCGTGCGCCCCTCGTGGTACACCCGGCCGGGATCGGCCATGTGCTCACGGAGGTAGGGCAGCATCGCCTCGAAGGCCGCGGGTCGCAGCGGGGTGGTGGAGGCGTGGTCGAGATAGACGCGAGCCATCGGATCAGCGGATCGACCGGCGAGGAGCCGTCACCGCGCTCGGGTCGACGCCTCCCGCCCCGGCAGGCCGCAGGGACTCAGGCCGGAGGTAACGGGTGCAGGGTCGGGGCCGGTCAGACCAGGGTGACACAGTGGTCGGCCCCGGAGAGGCGGGTCTCCGACTGCTCCGGCTGCGTGTCGCCGTAGAGGCCCGAGAGCATGCCCCGCACCATCCCCCGGTCGATGGCGCACATCACGTGGGGGAAGCGCTGCGCCGATGCGCCGAAGGGGCAGGCCTCGGAGACGATCCGCAGCCCGTCGTTCACGGTCTCGGTGTGGGCGGCGAAGCCGTGCGCGGTGAGCGCGTCGGCCACCGCAGCCATGGCCGACTTCACCGAATGCTGCCCCTCGAGCGGCGACATGCGCGCCGCCAGCGCCGTCCCGTACTCGAAGCCCACCTCCTCGGCCAGCTTCGACGCCTCCAGGGGATCGAGCCGCTCGATGGTGCGGATGAGGAGGATGGCGATGAGATCGTCGCGCCGGGGGGTGAAGTCGAGCGTCTGCAGCGGTGCGACCGAGCGGTAGCGCTTCGACGGGCGACCGGCGCTCTCGGTGCGGGCCAGGTCGACGTCGAGATAGCCCCCGGCCGCCAGCTTGTCGAGGTGATGCCGGGCGACGTTGGGGTGCAGCGCGAAGTGGCGGGCGACATCGGCCGCGGTGACGCCGACCCCCGGTTCCCGGGCGTACAGGTAGATCTCGCGCCGGGTCGGATCACCGAAGGCGCTGGTGACCGCGGTCACGTACGAGGCGAACTCGTCGTGGTCGAGGTGACCGGGCTCGGTGTGCGACCCCGGAGCGGTGGGACCCGAGCGGGGGAGACGGTCGTGCACATCGGTATTGTACCTATCGCCGTAGTGGAAATCCCGCCCGTTGTCCTCACCACACTGTCGGAGCGTCCCATGTCGCGTGCCCCGTCCGAGACCGAGCTGCTCGACGCGCTGCGCCCGGTGCCCGATCCGGTGCTCGGACGGTCGCTCGTCGAGCTCGGTCTCGTCGAGAGCATCGAGGTCTCCAAGGGCACGGCGACGGTGACGCTCACCGTGTCCGTGCCCACCGACACCTGGCCCGACGAAGCGGCCGGGGAGGTGCGACGGGCGCTGGCGTCGGTCGTGGGGATCGACCGGGTCGAGGTGGAGTTCGACGATCTCGACGACGAGCAGGAGAAGGCGCTGGCGGCGCGCCTGAGCCCCGTCGACGACAAGGGCGCCCGGGCCAATCCCTTCACCGACTCCCGCACCCGGGTGATCGCCGTGTCCTCGGGCAAGGGCGGCGTGGGGAAGTCGTCCGTCACCGTGAACCTGGCCGTGGCCCTGGCTCAGCGGGGCAAGAAGGTGGCCGTGCTCGACGCCGACGTGTGGGGCTTCTCGATTCCCCGGATGCTCGGCGTGGCTCGGGCGCCGCACGCCATCGACCGGGTCATCATCCCGCCCGAGGCGTACGGCGTGCGCTACATCTCGATCGGCTTCTTCGCGTCGGAAGCCGAGGGCGTCGTGTGGCGGGGACCCATGCTGCACAAGGCGTTGGAGCAGTTCATCACCGACGTGTACTGGAACGATCCCCAGTATCTCGTGATCGACATGCCTCCCGGTACGGGCGACGTCGCCCTGTCGATGGCCCAGTTCCTGCCCCGGGCCGAGGTCATCGTGGTGACCACGCCCCAGGCGGCTGCGCAGACGGTGGCCCAGCGGGCGGCGGCCATGGCCAAGAAGGTGCGGCTCTCGGTCATCGGGGTCGTCGAGAACATGTCGTGGTTCCGGGGCGACGACGGCACGGCCTACGAGATCTTCGGCTCGGGTGGGGGCCAGGATCTCGCGAACCGCCTCGAGGTGCCGCTGCTCGGCCGCATCCCGCTCGTGCCCGCGCTGCGCGAGGGCGGCGACGACGGTCGACCGATCACGGCCACCGACCCCGACTCGGAGCCGGCGGCGCTGTTTCGTGAGGTGGCGCGGGCCGTCGACGAGGATCTCGCCCCGCGCAAGCGCTTCCGCCCGGAGTTGAAGATCCGGTGACGGTCGTCTGAAAGGGAGGTGCCGGTGGCGTCCGAGGAGTTCAACCAGCTCGTGGAAGTCCTTCGGGCCCAACGCTTTCCCGACGATCTGCCGTTCCCTGAATTGCGCCGGATCCTCGACGACGGCGCGCCGTCCGACGGCTCGGGGCTTGCCGGCGTGGTGTGCACGCCCGTCTCGGCCGCCGGGGTCGACGCCGAATGGGTGGCGCCGCGCTCGGGCGGGAGCGACCGGTCGGTCCTGTACCTCCATGGGGGTGGCTACACGATCGGCTCGATCCGCACCCATCGTCACCTCGCGGCCGCGATCGCTCTCGAGGCCCACGCCCGGGTGCTCCTCGTCGACTACCGGCTCGCCCCCGAGCACCCCTTCCCCGCAGCGATCGACGACGCGATGGCTGCATGGCAATGGCTCGTCGCCCAGGCCGGAGGTCCCGCGCGGTGCTCCATCGTGGGCGACTCGGCGGGCGGTGGGCTCACGATGGCGACGCTCGTCCGGGCCCGCAGCGAGGGGCTCGCCCTCCCGGCGTGCGCGGTCACGATGTCGGGCTGGTTCGACCTGGCGCTCGCCGGCGACACGATGGCCACCCGGGCCTCCGTCGACGTCATGTGCCAGCAGGCCGGGCTGGACCGCATGGCGACGGCCTATCTGGGCGCCGGCGATCGGCGCCACCCCTGGGCTTCGCCCCTGTACGCAAGCCTCTCCGGCCTGCCACCGCTGCTGGTTCAGGTGGGCGACGCCGAGGTGTTGCTCGACGACAGCCGTTCGCTGGTTGCTGCCGCCCGGGCCGCCGGCGTCGAGGTGAGCCTCGAGGTCTGGGACGACATGATCCACGTCTTCCAGGGGTTCGCGTCGGCGTTCCCCGAGGGTCGCGAGGCCCTCCGTCGGGTCGGTTCGTTCATCAGGGAGCACGCCTGAGGTCCGGCCCAGGCCGCGGGCCGCCGTCCGTCCGGTGGGGGTCGGGGGACGGCCGTCCCGACGGGTAGCCTCCCTGCACAACGTCGGAACCGACGCCACGACGGCGTTCGAGCGCGCGGGAGACACGAGCGTGGAGATCAGGATCGGCATCATCCATTCGCCAAAGGAGATCCGGGTCGACGTCGATGGCGACGGCGTCGAGCAGGTCGCGGCGATCGAATCGGCGGTGTCGGGGGCGAGCTCGGTGCTGTGGCTCCACGACAAGCACGGCAACCGGTCGGGCATCCCGGTCGACAAGATCGCCTACGTCGAGATCGACGCCGAACGCGACCGCAAGAAGGTGGGATTCGGCGCGAGCTAGGCCCCGAGACCCGTCCCGGCCTGCGGCGTCGACCGTCCGGCTCGCGCGTGCCCCCCAAGACGCCACCCCGGCGGGGGCCCGACCGTCGTCCTGGCCAGGCTGTCGGTTCGGGCCGTCCCGGCAGCCCAAGGCTGATCGATCGCCGGCTGCTCGTCGTCACGGGCAAGGGCGGGGTGGGCAAGAGCACCGTCACCGCGGGCCTGGCCCATCTGGCCGCCCAGCGGGGCAAGCGCGTGCTCGTGGTCGAGGTCGACGCCAAGGGTGATCTCACCGATCTCTTCGAGCACGCCCGGGTGGGTTTCGAGCCCGTCGAGGTGGCCCGGGGCATCTCGGTCATGACGATCGACACCGAGGCGTCGCTGCGCGAGTACCTCAAGCTCAACCTACGGGTGCCCATGGTGGGACGCATCGGGCCCATCGCCTCGATGTTCGACTTCGTGGCCAACGCGGCACCGGGCGTGAAGGAGATCCTCACGATCGGCAAGATCGGGTGGGAGGTTCGCGAGTCGATCGAGGGACGAGCGCCGTGGGATCTCGTCATCGTCGACGCTGCGGCCTCGGGTCACGTGATCGCGCAACTGGGCGCCCCGCAGGCGATCGGCGGCCTGGTGAGCATGGGCTCGGTCAGCGATCAGACCGGATGGCTGCAGGCGTTGCTGGCCGATCCCGAGATCACGGCGCTCAACGTGGTCGTGACGCCCGAGGAGATGCCCGTCGCCGAGACCATCGAGCTCATCGCCCGGGTTCGCGCCGAGCTCGACGTCCCGCTCGGGGTGGTGTTCGTGAACCGGGTGCTGCCGGAGCTGCTCCACCGGGCCGACGAGGCGCTGTTCGGTGCGCTGGCCGAGGAACCGGCGGCAGCGGTGCTGCGCGAGAAGGCCGGGCCCGGAGCGACCTCGGTGATCGAAGCCGGGCGCCTGGCCGTGGCGCTGCGCCGGAGCCGGGCCGGCCATCTCACCCGTCTGCACGAGGCCATCGATCTCCCGAAGGTGTACCTGCCCGAGCTGTTCGTGCGGTCTGCCGGGATCCGGGTGACGCGTCTCATCGCCGAGGCGATCGGCGACGAGCTGGGGATCTGATGGCCCCGCCCCGGCGCACCAGCGCGCCCGCCCGACGGGCCTCGTCACGACAGGCCCGAGCTGGGCGCCCGTCGCCGGGCGCCCGGTCGCGCACCGCAGGACTCGAGCCGTTGCTGGCCGCCAAGGAAGTGGTGGTGTTCTGCGGCTCGGGCGGTGTCGGCAAGACGACCGTGGCCGCCGCGACGGCGCTCGGGGCGGCCACCCATCTCGGTGGACGGGTGCTGGTGCTCACGGTCGATCCGGCCAAGCGGCTCGCCGATGCGCTCGGCCTGCGGGGCGGGCTGGGTAACGTGGAACGGCGCGTCTCGCCCGAGATCCTCGCCGCAGCCGGGATCGAGGTGCGAGGCGAGCTGTGGGCGGCCATGCTCGACACCAAGCAGTCGTGGGACGCGCTGGTGCTGCGCCATTCGCCCGACGAGGCGACGGCCTACCGGATCCTCGAGAACCCCTTGTACCGCAACATCACGTCTCGCTTCGTGCAGAGCCACGACTACATCGCCATGGAGCGTCTGCACGAGCTCCACAGCGCGGGCCGCTACGACCTGATCGTGGTCGACACGCCCCCCACCCGCAACGCCATCGACTTCCTCGACGCTCCTCAGCGCATGGCCGAGTTCTTCGGCGGCCGGCTCCTGCGATGGCTCACGGTGCCATACCGGATCGGTGGTCGTCGGGGCGCTCGGCTCGTCAACCTGGCCAGTCGCCCCTTCTACCAGGTGGCCGACCGCATCCTGGGCAGCCAGTTCCTCGAGGACATCGCCGAGTTCTTCGTGAACTTCCAGTCGATGTACGACGGCTTCGTGGAACGGGCCCATGCCGTCGAGCGTCTCCTCCACGATCGCCGGACGACGTTCGCCGTCGTCGCCACACTGGAATCGGCGCCGCTGCAGGAGGCCGAATTCTTCCTCGCCGCCCTGGCCGAGCGCGAGCTGCCCATCGGCGCCCTGGTGCTCAACAAGACGCTCTCGACGGCGCTGGTCGAGCCTGCGGGGGAGGACGCCGCTCGGCGGTTCGTCGACGACGCTCCGGCGATCGCCGGAGCCTTGGCGCTCACCGGGGAGCCGGCGTTGGCCGAGGTGGCCCGCACCGAACGCCTGCTCGCGACCCTGGCCGAGTCGTACCGGAACTTCTCGGTGATCGCCAAGCGCGAGGCCGAACTGCGGTCGGAGCTCGTGGGCGCGCCCGACCTCGTGCTCACCGTGCCCCAGACCGATGCCGACGTCCACGACCTCCGGGGCCTGGCCGCGATCGCCGACGCGCTGTTCCTCGGGGCCGCCCGCTGAGCGCACGGGGCGCGATGATGCTGGGGTGAGCCCCGACCTGTTGCTCGTCCACTACCACGAGATCGGCTTGAAGGGGCGCAACCGTCACGTCTTCGAGAAGGCGCTGCAGCGCAACCTGCAACGGGCGCTCGGAATCCCGGGCGATCCGCTCGCCGAGCGGGTACGTCTGCTCGACGGCCGTCTCGAGATCGTGACACCCAAGCCCGAGGCGCTCGAGATCTGCACCCGTGTGTTCGGCGTGGCCAACGTGGCGCCGGTGCTCGTGGCCGACGCCGATCTCGACGAGATCGGCCGCATCGCCCTCGAGGTCGCGGCGTACGGTGATGCCGCCGTGCCGTTTCAGACGTTCGCCGTGCGCGCCCGCCGTTCGCGAACCTCGTTCGAGCCCACCAGCCAGGTGGTCAACGAAACGGTGGGGGATCTCATCCGTACCCGTCTCCACAAGCGCGTCTCGTTGTCGAACCCCGAGATGACCCTGCGCATCGAGATCGTGGGCGCTCGGGCCTACGTGTCGGCCACGAAGATCGCCGGGCCGGGTGGTCTCCCCGTGGGCACGAGCGGGCGGGTCGTCACGCTGATCTCGGCCGGTATCGATTCGCCCGTCGCCATGTGGCGCATGATGAAACGCGGTGCCGATCCCGTCCCCGTGCATTTCCACGGGCAGCCCTTCACCGATCCGTCGTCGGAGCGCAAGGTCGAGCGTCTCGTGGCTGCGATGCGCCCCTGGGGCGCGAACCGCCCGTGGTGGTCGGTGCCGCTCGGCGAGGCCCAGCGCGAGGTCACGCTCGCAGCGCCGTCGCCATTGCGAACCCTCTTGTATCGACGGCTCATGCTCCGTATCGCCGAACGCATCGCCGAGCGCGAGCGCGCCGGAGCGGTCGTCACCGGTGAGAGCCTGGGGCAGGTGGCGTCGCAGACGCTCGAGAACATCGCAGCCGTGGGCGCCATCGGCACCCTTCCCGTGCTGCGCCCGCTGATCGGCCACGACAAGGTGGAGATCATCGCCACGGCCGAGGCCATTGGAACCTACGAGCTGTCGATCGAGCCCCATCAGGACTGCTGCACGTTGTTCGAGCCCCGCGACCCGGCGACTCGTTCGAACGCACGCGAGCTCGACGCCGCCGAGACCCTCTACGACGTGACGGCGCTCGTCGACGACGCGCTGGCCCGGGCTGTGCGCCGATCGCCCGGCGGGGCCTGAGCGCCGTGCAGACGCTCCCCGAGCTCGCCCGGACCCACACCGATCTGCTCTGGCACGAGATCGCGCATCTCAAGCGCCTCACCGGATCGTGGGGTTTCCTCGCCGACTTCTCGTTCTCCGACCTGTTGCTGATGGCGCCCGTCGCCGGGTCCGACGGTCATCGGTTCGTCGTGCTCGGCCAGCTCCGACCGACGACCGGTCAGACGATGTACCAGGACGACCTGGTCGGTCACGTCTTCGACGAAGCCGAGCGCCCCATCGCCGGTCGGGGCTGGAGAACCAGGGAGATCACCGAGGGCAGCATCCGGGTGCCGACGATCGGAGGATCGTCGGGGCACGGGCTCACGGGTGTCGGCGGGGGCTCGGGGCTGGGGGAGCGCCCGAGCGACGAGCGCGTGTTCTGCTTCTGCGTCCCCGTCGTCTTCCAGAATCGGGCCATCGCCGTCCTCAGCCGCGACGCCCCCACCACGGCGCTGCGCCGTTCGGGTGAGCTCGAGCGCGTGTACCAGGAGATCTTCGACCGGTTCGCCCGCATGATCGCCGCCGGCGCCTTCCCGTACGCGGGCGACGACGCGGAGCCCGAGGACGCGCCCCGTGTTGGCGACGGCTGCATGCTCGTCGAAGCCGACGGGCGGGTGCGCTACATGAGCCCCAACGCCATGTCGGCCTTGCACCGCTTGGGGATCCACGCCAACGTCAAGGGTCTTCTCCTGTCGGAGGTGGGCTTCGCCGACGGGCCGATTCAGCGGGCCCTGGCCACGGGAGTCCCCGAGCTCGAAGAAACCGAGCGCGGTGACACGTCGATCATCGTGCGGGTGATCCCGATCATCGCCGACGGTGTCCCCGACGGGGCCGTGGTGCTCGTTCGTGACGTGAGCGACGTGCGCCGGCGTGATCGGCTGCTCGTGTCGAAGGACGCCACGATTCGTGAGATCCACCATCGCGTCAAGAACAACCTGCAAACCATCGCCGCGCTCTTGCGCCTCCAGTCGCGTCGCCTCGAATCGCCCGAAGCCAAGCAGGCGTTGGAGGAATCGACGCGCCGGATCGGTTCGATCGCCCTCGTCCACGAGACGCTGTCGCGAGCCGCCGGCGACGTCGTTCCCTTCGACGAGGTGATCAGACCCCTCGTGCGCATGGTCGAGGATGCCTTCACCGGGCCCGATCGGCGCATCCGGTTCTCGGTCACGGGCGATGCGGGCGAGCTTCCTCCCGAGGTGGCGACGCCGCTCGCGGTGGCGCTCAACGAGCTGATGCAAAACGCCGTCGACCACGCCTTCCCACCCGGGTGGGTGAGCGCGCATCCCGACGGCGAGGGCCACGTCGACGTGTCGATCGGCCGGCTCGGCGACGACCGTCTGGTGGTCGAGGTGCGCGACGACGGCGTCGGGTTTCCCGAGGGTTTCTCGCTGGGTGCGGCCACGGGGCTGGGCCTGTCGATCGTGCAGACCCTGGTGACCACCGAGCTCGGCGGCGCGCTCCAACTGGGCAATGAGGGTGGCGGGCGCGGCGCACGCACCCACATCGAGATCCCCCTGAACGAGCGTGAGAGCTGAGACACCCGGTGACGTCGACCCCCATGGGTCGTCGCCGCTTGAGGGAGTCTCAGCTCCGAGACGCTGCCGGACGACGGCTCAGGAGCTGACGAGGCTCCGCCGCTTGGGCTTCACCGACATCAGCACGTCGATACCGCGAGCCCGAGCCTTGCGGCGCTCGTCCTCGGACATCCCGCCCCAGATTCCGGATTCCTGGTTCGTCATCACGGCGAACTCGAGGCACTGGGCGGTGACGGCACAGGCCTTGCAGATGACTTTTGCCGCCCCGATCTGCTCTCGAGCCGATCCGGTCGTCCCCACGGGGAAGAACAGGTCGGGATCGGAGCTCCGACAGGAGGCCTTGTCCCTCCAGGCTCCGCCGTCCCAATCATGTGTACGGTCCCAAGTCAAGGCCACGGTGGTGCTCCCCCAGCACTCGAGTGAACTGATGTCCGGAGCGACGTTGACCCGGCGGCGTGCCGTCAAGCTCACGTTCGTTCCGATTGCGACCATACGAGGGACAGATCGGTCCTGCAAACATGAAACACTTTGAAACATGCCGAAACATACTGTTAACATGTGAACTTCGTCACAATTTCCTGCGAGATCGACCACCACGGGCGCGATCTTCGCCAGAGCCCCAACCCGGTCGTATCAGCGAGCATGGTCAGTCGAGCATGGTCAGCAAGGAGAAGGCGAGTGGACACGGTGAGCCCGTTCTCGAACAGCGGTGGCCCGAGGATCCTCGCTCATCGGGGCGCCAGCGTCCGGGAGCGCGAGAACACGGTCGCGGCCTTCCGGCTGGCGACCGATCTCGGCGCTGACGGTGTGGAGCTCGACGTCCGTCGCACGGCAGACGGTGTGCTGGTGGTGCACCACGATCCCGCGATCGAAGACGTGGGTCGGATCCCGCTCGTGTCGATGGCCGACATCAGACGATCGGCCCCGTGGGTCCCCACCTTCGAGGAGGCCCTCGACGCCTGTACCGGCGTCGTCAACGTGGAGATCAAGAACTCGCCCGCCGAGCCCGACCACGACCCCGACGACGGTGTCGCCCAGTCGGTCGCGCCCGTCCTGCTCGGGCTCATCGAGCGAGGCAGCGCGCTGGAGTTCGTCGTCTCGTCGTTCAACCCGCGCACGATCGCCCGGGTTCGCGAGGTGGCACCGTCGCTGGCCACGGGATGGCTGACCATGCCCGGGCTCGACCCCCTCGACGCGCTCGCAGTGGTGGTGACCCAGGGTCATCGGGCTCTGCATCCCCCGATTTGGAGCCTGACCGGCGCGGGTGCTGCGGCTCCCGGCGATGCGGCCGGGCTCGATGGCGCGCTCCTCGACGAGCTGATCGGGGCGGCGCACGGGGCCGGGATCGCCGTCACCGTCTGGACCGTCGACGATCCTGCCGCGATGCTCGCGCTGGCTCAGGCCGGCGTCGACGCGATCATCACGAACGTGCCCGACATCGCGGTGAGCACGCTGCGGCCGTGATCAGCGGCGGTGTGGCTGCGTCGGGTGCGAGCTGGTGATGGCGCCGGGATCAGGGACGACGATGTCGATGGCGTTGCGCTCGAAGGTCAGCTCGAACCGTCCGAGGCGATCGAGAAAGTCGCCGTCGACCTGGTAGGGCACGGGGGTCGTGCTCTCGATGATCAGGTGGGCAACGTCGGTCCGGTGCTGGATCAGGGCCTGGTTGTGCAGGTATGTGCCCCTCGCCGTCGCTGAGACGAGCGTTCGGAGGACGAGGCCCAGCCGGAGACTCTGAAGCGCCATCACGGCAAGCGGGGAGTCGATGGTCGCGCCGGGGGAGACCACGAGCGGTCGGGCTCCGAGGTAGGTGTAGGGGCTGATGTTCGAGACGATGGCGAACGGGCAGTGCTCGATGGGTGGCCCGCCGTCGACGGTGAGCTGGAAGGACGTCTGACGGTCGTAGTGGCGGGCCCAGGTGGCCAGCGCGTTCACGGCGAACCAGAGCGGCGTGGCGTGGCGCTTCAGGAAACCCTGGCGACGTTCGACTTGTTCGATGACCGCGGCGTCGAAGCCGATCCCGCAGTGGAACAGGAATCGGCGGCCGTTGACCGAGCCGACGCCGACCCGTGTGGTGTGGCCGTTCCGGAGGGCGTGGACCACGACCGTCGTGGCGGCGCCGAGGCGCTTGGGCACACCGATCGCCCGGGCGTACACATTCGTGGATCCGCCGGGCAGGGCCGCCAGCGCTGGCCGGCCTGTGGCGATGCCGCCTGTGGCCGCTACGAGTCCGTTGGCGGCCTCGTTGAGGGTCCCGTCGCCGGCAAGCACGACCACGGCGTCGACACCGCGCCGAGCGGCCTCAGCAGCCAGCTCGGTGGCGTGACCGCGCGCTCGCGTCTCGACGACCTCGAGCCGTCCGAGCGAGCGCAGCTGCAGCTCGACATGCCGCCGCCGCCGATCGGTGACCGACGAGGCCACCGGGTTCACGATCAGCGTTACGTCCACAACCAACCAGGCTACGGGCACCCCATCCCGCTGGCGGGCACCCGCCGGTGTCGGTGTCGGTGTCGGCGATCATTCCCCACAGCCGGAGCCGGCGGAGATGGCGAGAACGGTGTCGGTGTCGTGGGAGCCGGTGAGATGTGCGGTGAGATCGCCGTCTGGCGTCGAGAGCCGAGCGGTGGTCCGAACGGCGGCGAGTCGGTGATGGTCGTCGTACCGCTGGGGAGACGGCGGATCTCGGCCACGGTGGTTCCGATCCCGATGCCATCGGTGTTGAGGAGCCCGAGTGAGTCACTCGTGACCACAGTGCTGGGCGGGTCGTCGACATCGAATCCTGGGTGTCGGAGCGCGTCCACAGAGGAACGGAACTCCGCTCCCGTGCGATCGCCGCTCCCCGAGCGCGACAGTGCACCGTCGAGAAGCTCGACCCGCAGGCTCTTCCAGCGGATCGCCCGGTAGCTGTCGCCGGCGCACGTCCCGAACCGGTTGAATGGTCCGATCCAGCCGGTGTCGTCGTCGGGGGCATCTCGGCGCCCGTTCCCGACTCGATGGTTGCGGCGGTACCGGTTGCGGCGATCGCGGCGGTGGTGTCCCTGTGTGTCGACGTCGGCGGCCTGCCAACGAGTCGATGTTTCAATCCCAGTGGGTCGCGGCAGCCTCGGCGGTCTGGAGACGTGGGGCGAACTGCACGCTTTGTGGCCTTGTGCACGAGCTTCGCGTACGAACGAGAGAACGCGAGGCGGGTCGTCGACGCGAGAAATCTTCTCGTCTCGGGGGCGGCCGATGCCGATGAACCCCCATGCACCCTGACCTCGCTGCTGGTCGCGTCGACGACGGAACGCGCAGCTCCAGGGCTGCCGGCGTGCCCGTCCTCGGTGCTGGCGACCTCCCCGAGCTCGACCCGGCGGCCATCAGGATGGTGCCGGCGCAGTTCGGTGCGGCGCCCATCGGCGTCCTCGACGGGATGCTCGTGATCGCCTTCCCGAGCTTCCCGCTGGCGTCGACCGTGGCCGAGCTCAGCCGGGCTGTGGGGCTGCCCGTCCGGGTGGTGCTCGCCCCCGACGGGATCTTCGAGCATCTCCAGGATCTCGCGTCGACGCATCGAAACTTCGAGCCGATGTCGATCGAGTCGATCATGACGGTTGCGCTCGAGCTTGGTGCGACCGACATCCACTTCGCTCCGGGTGAACCCCCACTGGCCCGCATCGGTGGTCAGATGGCGCCCGTCCCCGGGTTCGGTGCGCTCTCGGCCGAGGACGTGAGGGAGCTCGCCCGCGGTCTCGGGGGGCTGTCGCTCGAGCAGATCGGGGCTGAGTGGAGCGCGCTGACGGTGACCGTCTACCACGGTGGCCGACGTCTCCGAGCCGCCATCTCACGTCAGCGAAGCAGCTTCGGCGTCACCGCCAGGGTGCTGCCGCTCACGGTGCCCCCGTTGGGCGACCTGGGCATCCCCGACCAGTTGACTGCGCTCATCGAGCACGTCGATCGCGGCGACGGCGGACTCGTGCTCGTCGGTGGCGGCCGCCGCACCGGTGTCACGACGACCATGGCCAGCCTCGTCGATCACCTGGTTGCCACCAGGGCCATCGTCGCGGTGACCATCGAGGACCCGGTCGAGTACGTGATCGGGTCGCGGACGGGTGCCGTGCGGCAACGCTCGGTCGGCGTCGACGTGCCGTCCATGGCCCGGGGGATCGACGACACCCGGGTCCAGGACGCCGACGTGGTGATGGCCGGATCGCTTCCCGATCCGGATGCGGTGATGGCCGCCGTCGCCGCCGCTGCCCGGGGCGTGTTCGTGTTGGCAGCCGTCCCCGAGCTCGACGTTCCCTCGATGGTGGCCTGGATGCTCGAGGCCGTCCGACCCGAGGACCGCCCCCGGATCCGGCGCCAGCTGTCGGTCTGCCTCCGGGGGGCTTTCGCCCAACGGTTGGTTCCCGGGCTCGCCTGGAACGAGGCGCGGGAGAGGGCAGCGTCAGCGGTGGCGGTGTGTGAAAGCCTCGTCGTCGACAGTGACGTGAGCGCAGCGATCGCCGGCGGCGCCATCGACCGGATCGCGCAGCTCATCGTGGCCGGTGCGGCCGGCTCGCAGCCCTACGACGTGGCGCTGGCCGAGACGGTCCTCCGGGGCGATGTCGACCCCGACGTGGCCCGAAGCTTCGTGCGCGACCACGACCTCTACGACGAGACGCTGGCCCTGCGGAGCGAGAGCCCGGCTCACACCACCGCCTTGAGCGCCTGAGCGATCGGCAGGGCCTGCGCCGCTGGGAGCACCTCGGCGGCAAACAGACGCATGCTGGCCTCGGCCTCCTCGATGGGCATCCCGCCGTAGCGCATGACGCCCACGAAATGATCGGGCCCCATCAGATCGTTGATCGCGTTCAGCTTCTCCAGGCACATCTCGGGCGTCCCCCACACCTGGTTGTCCATGTACATCTCGCCCATGGCCCGACGGGCTTCCGGCGATGCCGCCGCAGCGCTGTTCGCCGCGTACTGCTCGTACCCTTTGGTGGCCGCGAAGTGCGTTCCGCCGATCTCGTAGTGGCGGTAGGCGGTGTCGGCGTAGTTCGGCATCCACCGGCGGGCGCCATCGCAGGCTGCGGCCTCCGTCGGCGCGCAGTAGACCCACACGGCGATACGGGGATGGGCCGGTTCGTGCCCGGCAGCGGCTCGCAGGGTGTTGAACCGCGCTATGTGCTCGGCGTACTCGGTCCACGACGTCTGGGGGATGAACAGCGGCTTGAGGCCGGTCTCGGCGATGGTCGGGATCGACTGGGGGCTGCCCCAGGCGCCATACATGCTCGCCAGCAGACGGTCGGGGTCGGAGAGCGGACGAGGGCGCAGCGTGGTGCGGGGGATCGTGGTGAACGCGCCGTCGAACTCGAACCACTCCTCGGAGAGCGCCAGACGGATGATCTCCAGCGCCTCCGTGAAGCGCTGGCGCGACTCGTCCATGGGGACGCGCATGGCGCCGAACTCGCGCCGCCCGAGGCCGCGCCCCAACCCGATCGTCATGGCTCGACCGCCGAGCATGTTGTCGAGGTTGGCGATCTGCTCGGCCACCCTGAGCGGATCGTGCCAGGGCAGCACGATCACCATCGTGCCCATCTCGATGCGCTCGGTGCAGCCGGCGAAGTAGGCGAGCAACTGCATGACGTCGGTGACCATGGTGTACGGCGTGAAGTGGTGCTCGACGCTCCAGAGCGAGTCGAACCCCAACGGCTCGACCAAGCGTCCGAGGCGGAGGTCCTCGGCGAACACCTGCGAGTCGGAGACCACGGGGGCCACGATCGGCCCGCCTCGCTCGATCGACTCGAACCGGTCCCAGTCGGCGTGGTTCTGCAGGAACAGCGACACCCCGAACTTCATCGTGGCCTCCTCAATCGGGCTCCAGCGTGCAGCACGGCGCGATGACCCGACGGGGTATAGCACGTTGCTGGGAGTCGAGTCAGCGGCCCGACGTCGTCGGTCCCTACCATCGGTTCCATGGTGGACGGCGACACGTTGGCTGCGCTCGCGCACGTAGTGTCGACATGTCGCGCCTGCCCCCGTCTGGTCGTCTGGCGCGAGCAGGTCGCCCTGGAGCGCCGGGCCTCGTACCGTGACGAAACCTATTGGGGACAAGGGGTTCCGGGCTTCGGTGACCCCAATGCCGAGCTGCTGCTCGTGGGCTTGGCTCCCGCGGCCCACGGCGCCAATCGCACCGGGCGCATGTTCACCGGCGACCGTTCCGGCGACTTCCTCTACGCGTCGCTGCACCGGTGCGGCTGGGCCAGCCAACCCACGTCGGACTCGGTGGGCGACGGGCTGGTGCTGCACGGCGCCTACGTGACCGCGGCCGTCCGCTGCGCACCCCCGGCCAACAAGCCCACGCCGGACGAGCGCGATCGATGTCAGCCATTCCTGATGCGTGAGTTGGCGATGCTGTCGAGCGTCCAGGTCGTGGTTCCCTTGGGCGCCTTCGGTTACGAGGCCTTCTGGCGGACGTGGGCGGCCACGGGGGGAGCCCTTCCGAGTCCGAGACCCCGCTTCGGTCACGGTGTCGAGGTGCCCCTGCCCGGTGGGCCCACGATTCTGTGCTCGTTCCATCCCAGCCAGCAGAACACCTTCACCGGTCGGTTGACGCCGGCGATGCTCGACGCCGTGTTCCTCCGGGCCCGGACCATCGTCGGCTGATGGCTGTCACCCGAACCGCAGCGGTCCCGACGTCGCCTCCGTGGCCCCGCATGGTGTGGCGCGGCCTGCGCAAGCGCTGCCCGCAGTGCGGGGCGGGTCACCTGTTCCGTCGATGGTTCACGATCGTCGACCACTGCCCCCAATGCAACCACCGCTTCGACCGGGGGGAGGAGGGCTACTGGACCGGTGCCATGGCCGTGAACATCGTCGTCACCGAGGCGCTGTTCTTCGTGCTGTTCATCAGCTTGCTGGTGGCCCTGTGGCCGGACCCGCCCTGGCTGGGCATCGGGATCACCGTGGGGGTCGTGAACGCCATGATGCCCATCGTGTTCTACCCCTGGTCGAAGACCATCTGGATGGCACTGAGCCTGTGGTGGGGTCCACTCGAGAGCCGCGAGCTGGAGCTGATTCACGCTCCGTGGCGGGCCTTTCCGGCCCGACGTGGGTAAGGTTTCCCCATGGTTGACGGTCTCGACCTCCACGGCGTCTGGATTCCTCTCGTCACGCCGTTCACCGATGCCGACGAGGTCGACCTCGTCGGCATCGAGCGGCTGTGTCGCGAATACCTGGCGGCCGGCGCTGTCGGGATCGTGGCCCTGGGCACCACCGGCGAGGCCCACGCTCTCGATGCCGACGAGCGCGCGGCGGTCATCGCAGCCTGCTCTGGCGTGTGCGTCGAGCGCAGGGCTGGGCTCATCGTCGGCGCCGGCACGTACTCCACCCGCACCACCGTGGCGCTGCACGAGGCCTTGGCCGGCGTTCCCGGTGTCGTCGCCGCGCTCACGGTCGTCCCGTACTACGTGCGCCCGTCCGAGAGCGCGATCGTCGCCCACTTCCGTACGGTCGCCGCAGCCAGCCCCGTCCCGGTGATCCTTTACAACGTCCCCTATCGCACGGGACGGGCCTTGGGCTCGAAGGCCATGTTGGAGCTGGCTCGCATCCCCAACATCGCCGGGGTGAAGCAGGCCGTCGGTGGGGTCGATCTCGACACCCTCGAGGTGCTCGCCGGTTCTCCCGACGACTTCTCGGTGCTCTGCGGCGACGATCCCTACATCTACCCCATCGTGCTCCTGGGTGGACGGGGCGCCATCGCCGCAGCTGCCCACTGCTGCACCGAGCGCTTCGTGGCCCTGGTGGAGTGCTCGTTGGCCGGCAAGCTCGACGAGGGCCGGGCCCACGCCGAGGCGCTCCTGCCCGTCACCAAGGCCCTGTTCGCCGAGCCCAACCCGGCGGTCATCAAGGGCGTGTTGCACGCCCAGGGTCGTATCGCCACGCCCCAGCTGCGCCAGCCCCTGGGCAACGCGTCCTCGCTGGCGATCGACGCTGCTCTGGCCGCCGTCGAGCGCGCAGCGGTCTGACGATCGTGCCAGCCCGAGCCATGGTGAGCAGCCGACGCGCGCCATTCGCAGCCGTGTCGTTCCTGGCGGCTGTGGCACTGGTGGGGGGGTGCGGGATGGGGGACTCGGTCGGCGAGGTCCTGGTGAGCACCTCGACCGTGGCACCGAGCCCGTCGTCGACAAGCTCGTCCGCACCCACGGGCACGTCGGTCACGGCCACGTCGGGCACGGCGACATCGGCGACGTCGACGTCGGTCCCACCGTTGGTGCTCAAGGCCTTCGACGTGGCGGGCCTCGAGTACGAGTATCGCCATGCGCCGACGATCCCACCCACCGGTCTCGTCCGATTCACCAACGAGGGCCTCGAGGACCACGAGCTGATCCTCGGGCCCATCGTCACCGGCAACACCGTGGCCGACGTGCTCGCTGCGCCCGACTTCTCGGCCGTGGTCACCGATCCCATCGCCATCACCGCCGCCCCGGGCGAGACGACCGAGATCGCCGTCCCGATAACCCCCGGCACCTACATCCTCGTCTGCTACATCGAGAACGACGCCGGTGAGAGCCATGTCGATCTCGGCATGGTGAGCACCCTCGAGGTCGTCGGCGGCGAGTGACCGGCGCCGCCCCGGGGCGGGGCTCCCGGGACGGTCTGCGCGTGCTACATGCCGGCGAAGGCTTGCTGGAGCAGGTGCTCGTGTTGGCGGTCGTGGACGGCCGACGAGCCGGAGGCGGGCGAGCCGCTCTCGGGTCGAGCGACCACGTCGAGGATCCACCGTCCCTGCACGAGCATGAACAGGCGCCGGTCGATCCAGCTCCAGGCGCCCATGTTCTCGGGTTCCTCTTGCACCCACGTGACCTGACGGGCGTTGGGGTAGCGCTCCAACACCTTGCGCAGCAGGTCGTCGCGGAAGGGGTAGTACTGCTCGAGACGCACGATCGCGGCGGGGGCACCGAGCTGGTCGCGTCGCTCGATGAGCTCGTGGACGATCTTGCCCGAGGCCACGAGGATCCGGGTCACCGCCGCCGGTTCACGCTCGGCCGTGGAATCGCCCAGCACCTCCCGGAAGTGCCCGGAGGTGAGGTCGTCGACGCTCGACCGGGTCGACGGCATCCGGAGATACCTCTTGGGCGTGAACACCACGAGCGGCCGACGGGCCGACGAGTGCACCTGCCGGCGGAGTAGATGGAAGTACTGCGCGGCGGTCGTGGGGTAGCAGACCCGCATGTTCTCCTCGGCGCACAAGGTGAGGAAGCGCTCGATCCGGGCCGACGAGTGCTCGGGGCCCTGGCCCTCGAACCCATGGGGCAGCAGCATCACCAGGGACGAGCGCTGCGACCACTTCGACTCGGCGGCTGCGAGGAACTGGTCGATGATCACCTGGGCGCCGTTGACGAAGTCGCCGAACTGCGCCTCCCACGACACCAGCCCCGAGTCGTCGACCACGGAGTAGCCGTACTCGAAGCCCAGCCCGGCGAACTCCGAGAGCAGCGAGTCCCAGACCTCGTACCGGCCCAACGCCGGGCCCTCGTCGCTCGCACCGCCGGGGCTGGGTATGGGGGTCAGATGAGCGAGCGACGTGTGCTCGGCCTCGGTGAGGTGGTCGACGAGGACGGCGTGGCGATGGCTGAACGTGCCCCGCTGGCTGTCCTGGCCAGCCACGCGAACCCGGTGTCCTTCCATCACGAGCGAGCCCACGGCGAGATGCTCGGCCAACGCCCAGTCGACCTGCCCGTGCTCGAAGAGCTCCCGCCGGGCCGTGATCTGGCGAGCCAGCTTCGGATGCACGGTGAACCCGTCGGGCACCGAGACCAGCGCGTCGACGACATGGGAGAGCACGTCGTGGGCGACGGCCGTCGTGGCGGCCTCGCGCATGTCGGGATTGATCGGCAGCCGAGCCGGGTCCTGGGGCTGGGCCACATGGGCCTCGTCGAACACGACCTGGAGGCGGGCTTCGAACTCCTGGCGGGCCGCGGCGGCCTGCTCCTCGGTGGCGTCACCCCGGTCGACCAACTTGGCCAGGTACAGCTCCCTGACAGACGGGTGCTTGTCGATGACGCCGTACATCCGGGGCTGGGTGTAGCTGGGCTCGTCGGTCTCGTTGTGGCCGTGGCGCCGGTAGCACCACATGTCGATCACCACGTCGCGGTGGAACACCTGGCGATAGGCGAAAGCGAGACGGGCCACCCGCACACACGCCTCGGGATCGTCCCCGTTCACGTGGAAGATCGGGGCTTGCACCATCTTGGCCACGTCGGTGGGGTATTCGGACGAGCGGGCCTGATCGGGCGACGTGGTGAACCCCACCTGGTTGTTGATCACGACGTGGATGGTGCCGCCGACGCCGTAGCCCGGGAGGGCGGAGAGGTTGAAGGTCTCGGCCACCACGCCCTGGCCGGCGAATGCGGCGTCGCCGTGCAACACCACGGGGATCACCTTGCGGGCACCGTCGGGACCTCGCCGGTCGCCCATGGCCCGGGCCATGCCCTGCACGACCGGGTCGACGGCTTCCAGGTGCGACGGGTTCGCGGAAAGCCGGAGATCGATGGTGTTGCCCGTGGGCGAGCTGTGCTTGCCCGTGGCTCCCAGGTGGTACTTCACGTCGCCCGAGCCCTGGGTTGTGGTGGGATCGAGATCGCCCTCGAACTCGCGGAACATCTGCCCGTACGACTTGCCGATCACGTTGGCGAGCACATTGAGACGGCCCCGGTGGGCCATCCCCATCACGATGTCGCTGCATCCGTCGTCGGCCGCAGCGTCGAGCAAGCTCACCAGCATGGGGATGAGGCTCTCGCCGCCCTCGATCCCGAAACGCTTGTGGCCCAGGTACTTCGTGCCCAGGAAGCGCTCGAAGAGCTCGGCGGAGCGGAGGTGCTCGAGGATACGCACCCGGTCGTCGTGCGTGATCGGGTTGGCCACGCCTTCGATGTTGTCCTGGATCCAGCCCTTCTGGTCGACCTCCTGGATGTGCATGTACTCGACCCCGATGGTGCGGGCGTAGGCGTCGCGCAGGACACCCAGGATGTCGCGCAGCGCCATGACCGGGCGGGCGGCCAGGCCCCCGGTGAGGAACTCGCGATCGAGATCCCAGATCGACAGGCCCCAGTAGGGCAGATCGAGCTCGTGAGGGGTCTTGGGCTCGCGCATGCCGAGCGGATCGAGGTCGGCCATGAGGTGCGCCCGGACCCGGTAGATGTTGATGAGCTGGAAGACGCGGGCCTGCTTCTCGAGCCCGCCCCTCACCTCGTCCTGGGGGTTGATGTCGTGGGTCCAGCGGGCCGGCACGTAGGGCACGCGCACGCTGTGGAAGATGTCGTCGTAGAACCCGTCCTCGCCGAGCAGGAGACGATGCAGCCGACCGAGGAACTCGCCGCTCTCGGCGCCCTGGATGATGCGATGGTCGTACGTGCTCGTGAGCGTGATCGTCTTACCCACGCCCATCCGGGCCAGCGACGCGGGGTCGGCGCCGGCGAATCCCGCAGGGACGTCGATGGCCCCGACGCCCACGATGCAGCCCTGCCCGGGCATCAGGCGCGGCACCGAGTGGACGGTTCCCACCGTGCCCGGGTTGGTGACCGTGACCGTGGTACCCGCCAGGTCGTCAGCGCCGAGCTTGCCGGTGCGCGCCTTGCGGATGCACTCCTCGTAGGCCCGGCGGAACTCCTGGAAGTCCATGGTGTCGGCCTGCTTGATGTTGGGCACGACGAGGTTGTGCGACCCGTCGGCCTTCTCGAGGTCGACGGCGAGGCCCAGGTTCACATGGGCGTGGCGCACATGGGTCGGCTGGCCGTCGATGGACGCGAATCCGGCGTTCATCGCCGGGACCTCGCGCAGGGCCCGCATGACGGCAAAGGCGATGATGTGGGTGAAGCTCACCTTGCCCTGACGCTGACGGGTCAAGTGGTTGTTGAGGATCGTGCGATTGACCTCGAGCAGCTTGGCGGGGATGTCGCGCACCGACGTGGCCGTCGGGACGCTGAGCGACGCCGACATGTTCTCGGCGATGCGGGCCGCTGCGCCGCGCAGCGTGACGGCCGTATCGCCGTCGAACACGGTCGCTCCCGGCGTCGTCGGCCGCGACGCCACCACGATCACGGCGGGCTCGGGAGCGAAGGAGACGTCGGAGGGCCCGGGGGCCGCGCTGGTGACGGGGCCCGGGCTTGCCATGTCCACCGCGGGAGTGGCGGTTCCGTTGCCCGACGGGGGGTGTTCGATCGTGTCGCGCTCGACCGCCGGCGAAGCGAACCACCGGCGCCAGTCGTCGGGCACCGCGCCAGGCGTCTCCAGCCAGGTGTGGTACAGGTCTTCGATCAGGCCGGCGTTGGGCCCGAACTGGTCGAAATCAGAGCTGTCGAGCACACCCCCGAAGGTACTCGACGGTCTCACCAAGCTCGCGCCCTCACCGGCCCGATGGCCAGCTTCACATGTCGATCGTCTCGAAGATCTGTACCGCGCCGCCGGCGGTCAGGATCGGGCAGCCGCCCGCCAACGTGGCCGCATCCGCCAGGGAGGCGGCGCTCAGGAGTACCCCGTGAGTGCCGAGACTGCGCCGCTGCTGGTCGATCCGTCGGAGGCCACCGTCGATGACGGTCCGAACGGCGCACCACCGTCGACCACAGTCTCGCCGAGCCGGCCGAACCAGGCACCCCACTCCGCCATCACGGCCTGCATGTCGGTCTCGGACTCAGCCATCCCGCCGCCGCCCGTGTACACCAGCAGGTACTTGCCCATCTGTGTCCTCCGCGAAGTCGTATTTCGGTGATCGACGAATATAGAGCAGGCGAGCCCGATAGTGTCAAGCGACCATTCTCCGAGGCGGTCATGGCCGACATCCAATGCATCCTCGACGCCCTCACGTCGCCTATCCGCCGCGAGATCCTGTGGCGGATATGGGACCGTGAGCTCCCGGCCGGGGTGATCGCCGAGGCCTTCGAGGTCGGGCCCTCCACGATCTCCGAGCACCTGGCTGTGCTGCGCAGTGCCGAGCTGGTGTCGATGCGCGCCGAGGGCACGTTCCGCCTCTACCAGGCCCGCCAGGACGTGCTACGCGGCGTGCAGCCGCTGCTGCTGGCGTCCGAGACCCGTTGGACCCCGACCCCGGGCCTCGACGAGGTGCCCAGGGTGTCGGTGAGCATGGGGCTGGCCGTCACCGTCGCCGTCGACCTGACCTGTACCAGGGAAGAGGCCTTCGGCAGCTTCGTCGACGGGCCCCGGTTCAGCCGCTGGCTCGGTGTGCCGGTCACGCTGTCCGAAGGCCGCTTCGCGTGCACCCTGGAGTGGGGCACCGAGGTCAGGGGAACCTACGACGTCGTGGTTTCACCGGCGCTGATCGTGATGCGTTGGGATTTCGCCGACGGCCTCGTCCCCGTGCCCGGTCACCAGGTGATCGCCTATGCGCACTTCCACGAGACCCCCGGAGGCTGCCGGGTCGAAGTCGCGCAAGTCGTTGCTCGTCAGGACGAGGCCGTGTTCATGGAAGCGGCGTGGACGTTCGTGCTGGGTCGACTACAGGCCGGGGTCGGACTGGAGTAGCAGCCGGCGCGGCGGCGACGTGCCCGCGGTCGGGCCGTCACGGGCGCCCGGTTCGTCAACCCGAGATGGAAGGGCCGCGTGCAATCTCAGCGCCCCCGGAGCGTCTCGACGCCTGGACCCTCGAGATCGGCCAGGGCGCCCTTGCGCCCGACGATGGCGAGGACGAGCGACATCGCCGGACCGGCCACCTCGGGCCCGTCGCCGTGCGTCCAGTCGATGTCGGTGGCTCGCAAACTGAGGCCCTGCGCTCGGACCTTCCCCTGCAGAGGGCGGCCCGTCTTGGCGTACATCGGCGCCAGTGCCGAGAGGTGCTCGGCGGGGTGCTCGCCGGGGTCGCCGAGCGCTCGGCGGATATCCTCGCCGTGGACCATGACCTCACCCAGCGCCACGTAGGCCGGGCCGGGCGGCTTCTTGTCACTGGTGATGATTTCCTTGAATCGACCCAGGACATCTGCCGGAGATCCCGTCGCATACTGTGCGAGATCCTTCGCGACAAACTTGTCAAAGCTGAATCCGTTGGTGATCATCATCTTGAGAAAATGCGGTGCGGTGATGTGCGCTGCAGCGACGACATGGCCGGTCACCTGCTGCACGTTCCACTTGCTGCACCAGGTCGATGCGGTCCACTGCTCGGGTGCCAGCTTCTCGAGGAACTCGTACAACATCTGGCGTTCTTTGTGCACCATCGGCATCAGGTTCACGGCCATGGTTCCTCCCGGGATCGGTATCGATGCGGCATCCTATCGCCCCGCTTTCGGGACCGCTCGTGCCTCCCGGGAGGGCCGGGTCAGCCTCCCGATCGGAGCATCTCTGCGAGGCGGAAGGCGAGATCGAGCGCCTGGCGAGCGTTGAGGCGGGGATCGCACATGGTCTCGTACCGGTGCTCGAGGTCCTCCGACAGGAGGTTCTCGGCCCCGCCGAGGCACTCGGTGACGTTCTCGCCCGTGAGCTCGATGTGCACGCCGCCGGGCACGGTGCCGTTGGCCCGATGGACAGCGAAGAACCCGCGGATCTCCTCGAGGATGGCGTCGAGGTGGCGGGTCTTGTAGCCAGACGCCGATGTGAAGGTGTTGCCGTGCATGGGATCGCAGGTCCACACCACGGGATGATCGGCGTCGCTCACCGCCCGCACGAGCGGCGGCAGCGCCTCGCGGATTCTCTCGGCGCCCATGCGGGAGATGAGCGTCAGCCGCCCCGGCACCCGCGCCGGGTTGAGCCGCTCGCACAAGGCGAGCACCTCGTCGGTGCTGCAGGTGGGACCGAGCTTGACGCCGAGGGGGTTGCCCACCCCGGCCAGAAACTCCACGTGAGCGCCGTCGATCTGACGGGTCCGCTCCCCGATCCACAGCATGTGGGCCGAGCAGTCGTACCAGTCGCCGGTGAGGCTGTCGCGCCGGCTCAGGGCCTCTTCGTAGCCGAGGATCAGGGCCTCGTGGGAGGTGTAGAAGTCGACCTCGTGAAGCTGGGGCTCGGTGTCGAGATCGATCCCGCACGCGCTCATGAAGCGCAGGGCCGACGCGATCCCTGCCGCCACCTCCTCGTAGCGCTCGCCCTCGGGTGACGACTTCACGTACTCCAGGTTCCACAGGTGCACCTTGGACAGATCGGCGAAGCCGCCCTTGGTGAAGGCCCGCAGCAGGTTCAGCGACGCAGCCGACCGGAAGTAGGCCTGGAGGATGCGGTGGGGATCGGCCGCTCGAGACTTGGGATCGAAGCCGATGTCGTTGACGATGTGCCCTCGGAACGAGGGGAGCTCGATGCCGTCACGGGTCTCGGTGGGCGTGGAGCGGGGCTTGGCGAACTGGCCGGCGATGCGGCCCACCTTCACCACGGGGACGCCCGTGGAGTAGGCCAGCACCACGGCCATCTGCAGGATCACCTTGAGCTTGTCGCGCAGGTTGTCGGCCGTGGACGCGTCAAACGACTCGGCACAGTCGCCGGCCTGCAGCAGGAAGGCCTTCCCCGATGCCACCTGGGCCAGAGCCGCCGTGAGGTTGCGGGCCTCGCCCGCGAACACGAGCGGGGGCTGACGACGCAGCTCGTCGATGACCATCTCGAGCTCGTCGGGGACGGTCCAGTCGGGCTGTTGGACGGCCGGCCGCTCGCGCCACGACCCGGGTGACCAGGACTGGCGGGCCGAGCCGGCGCGGGTGAGGTCGTCGGGGTCCATGGCGTCCGAGGATACCGACGGGCGTCGCGACCCCGGGAACGCGTTTCGCCGAGCGGGAGCAGGGGCTACAGATATGCGCCCGGAAGGCGCTCGGGGCCGCCGGGGCGCGGGCCGCCTTCGAGGGCTCGGCGGCGCATCTGCTCCATCTGCTGCTGGGCCATGGCCTGCTGGGTGAACATCGACGCCTGGATCCCGTGGAAGAGCCCCTCGAGCCAGCCCACGAGCTGGGCCTGGGCGATGCGCAGCTCGGATTCCGACGGGGTGTCGGAGGTGAACGGCAGCACGACGTCTTCGAGCTCTTGGCGCAGGTCGTCCGAGAGGACCGATTCGAGCGCTTCGAGCGAGTGCTCGTGGATCTGGCGCAGGCGAGCCCGGCCGGCCTCGTCGAGCGGAGCCTGGCGCACCTCGTCGAGGAGCGTCCGCACCATCGACGCGATCCGGATCAGCTTCGACGGGTGGATGACGGCTTCCTTTTGCTCCTGATCGTCGGCGCCCGGAAGCCCGTCGGCCGCAGGGAGACCGTCGATGGGACCCCCGTCGACAAGCTCGACCTCGGCCACCTCGGTCGGGTGCGGACCGTCGGGCTGGGGGCCGTCGGTGCCGGTGTGCAGGGGGCTCGTCGAGCCAGGCGTCTCGTCCATGCCCGGGAGCATAGAGGGCGGTATCGACCCGGTACCCGTCCCCGTGAGACACAATCTGTGGGCTGGAGGTGGCGCCGGTCTCGCCCGACGGGGTCCGATCCCGTGTCGACCAGGCAGCCCGTCATCGACTACACACCATCGACGCTCCGCAGGAGTATCACTGTCCGCAGGAGGACTGATGCGCGCCGCTGAACTCGACGCCGTGCTGTACGAACCCGTGACCCCGGCCAAGGCCTCGTTCGCCGTGTGGGGCACCCCCACCTCACCAGGATCGAAGTGGCTCGTCGAAGGGCTTCGATCCGCGATGATCGCCCACGGGCATCCCGAGGATGCCGAGGCCACCGGTGACACCACCGTGGTGATCAACGTGGTCGACCACGCGAACCCGAAGCCCTTCCGCCGCAAGGCTTCCCCGACGTTCGTGCTTGCCGTGGTCGAGGCCCCCGAAGCGCCGGAGCACCTCATCCACGCCGCATACCCCTACCTCGTG
>JANLSK010000008.1:0-3677 GCA_031362415.1 Actinomycetes bacterium
GCGATCTCGACCGGATCATGCTCGACCTGCCCGAGCCCTGGCAGGTGATCGAGCATGCCGAGAAGGCCCTGCGGCCGGGCGGGATCCTGGTCGCGTACGTGCCGACCGTGGGTCAGGTGGCTCAACTTCGCGACGCATTGAGCCGATCGCGATTCGGCATGGCCGACACCATCGAGATCCTGCAGCGGGGCTGGCACGTCGAGGCCACATCGGTACGGCCCGATCACCGCATGGTGGCCCACACGGGCTTCCTCACCGTGGCTCGTCTCCTGCTCGACGACGAGCCGGGACGACGAGCGCCCGGGGTCGAGTTTCGACACCGGCGCGCTTCCGAGCCCGCCGACTCCGTCGAGCCGGGCGACTCGTTCGATGAAGCAGAAGATGCTGAAGGATTAGAAGGACTAGAACGATTCGGTGAACCGGATGACCTCGTTGGCTCGGACGACCAGGGGTGAACCTGCTCGATCTCTTCCTGCTCACGGCGCTCGCCGCCGCGGTGGTGGGTGGCTATCGCCTGGGTTTCCTCGCCCGCCTGTTCTCCTGGCTGGGCCTGGCGGTGGGAGCGGTCGTGGCGCTCAAGTTCGCCGCGACGCTGGGCCGGGCACTCGACCGGTCGAGCGAGCAGACCCGTCTCATCGCGGTGCTCGGGCTCTTCATCGCCATCGCCATGATCGGCCAGGGTCTGGGTCTGGCCCTGGGAACCCTGCTGCACTTCCAGATCCGGGCCACCGACGACGTACGCCGGGGCGATCGGGTCGCCGGTGGGGCCGTTGGAGGCCTGGGGATCCTCTGCGTCATTTGGCTTGTCGCCCCCTCGTTGGCCGAGGTGGAGGGCTGGCCGTCTCGTGAGGCCGATCGATCGGCGATCGTCCGAACCGTTCACCGGCTGACGCCCAATCCGCCCGAGGTCGCGCGCAGTCTCGAGAGCTTCGTGGGTGACGACGCATCGCCGTTGTTCAACCAGGACCTCGGAGGATCGCCTGGCGCGGTGCCGGAGTTCGACCTGCTGAGCGACGCTGTTGAACTGGACATCCAGGCCAGCACGGTGAAGGTCTCGGGCCGGGCATGCAGCCGAATCCAGGAGGGCAGCGGATTCTTCGTCCGCCCCGACCTCGTGATCACGAACGGGCATGTCGTCGCCGGCGAGACCTTCACCGAGATCGAGACGCTCGACGGAACGCGCCATCCGGTCCGGGTCGTCGCGTTCGATCCCGCCGTCGACGTGGCCATCCTGGCCCTCGCGAACCTCGAGAAAGAGCCGCTCCGGATCGCAGCAGCCGGCGAGGACGTGACCAGCGAGGACGGCTCAGCGGTCTTCGGGCATCCTGCTGGTCGGAAGCTGAACATCAGGCCGGCGAACGTCGAATCGCAGATCACCGCGACCGGTACCGACATCTACCGCGATGCCAACACCCGCCGTGAGGTGCTGATCCTGGCGGCTCAGATGTTCCCGGGCGACTCGGGAGCTCCGCTGGTCGCACCGGACGGAACCGTCATCGGGTTGGCCTTCGCCATCGATCCCAAGCACCGCGAGGTCTCGTACGCGCTGGCGACCGAGGAGTTCCTCCCGATCATCAACGGTGTTCCGCTCGATCGGCCGGCCGTGTCGACCGGTCCCTGCCTCGCCGAAGGCTGACGTCATTCGAGGAACTGACGTCATTCGAGGAAGATGCACTCTCCGGGGCATTCCTCGGCCGCCTCGACCACGGCCTCGAGTCGCCCGTCGGGCACGGCAGCGAGACCGTCGGAGCCGGCCGGACGGTCGGCAGCGGAGCCGTCGTAGATCCGAACATCGTCGCGAACGTACGCCAGCCCGTCGTCGAGAAGCGTGAACACGTCGGGGGCGATCTCCTCGCACAACCCGTCGCCGGTGCAGAGATCCTGATCGATCCAGACTTTCATCGCCCTCTCCACCGCCGAGAGCCTGGGAGTGTACGGCGCCAGATCGGCGCGTCGGGCCCGGAACCCCGGTGTATTGTCGGCGCAACGGTGCAATCCGTTGCACCCACGTCAGGAGGGGGTGGTTCCCTCGGCTAGCGAATACGAGCTCCGCCTCGCGGATTACGAGCGAGAGGTTGCCGATCTCCAGCAGCAGGTGAAGGCGCTGGAGGAAGAGGTTGTCGTCATGCGGCGCCGCCTCCAGGACGCGCCCAAGCGCATGCGCACGCTGGAGGAGCGGCTTCTCGAGACCAAGGGTCAGCTCCAGGCGGCGCTGGGGCAGAACGAGCGGCTGTCGGCCACCTTGCGCGAGGCGCGCGAGCACATCGCGGCACTGCGCGAGGAGGTCGAGAAGCTCACCATGCCCCCGTCGGGGTACGGCACGTTCCTCGACGCCAACGACGATGGGACCGTCGACATCTACACCGCCGGGCGCAAGATGCGGGTCTCGGTGTCACCAGACGTCGACATCGACGAGCTCGATCGAGGCCAGGAGGTCGTGCTCAACGACTCCCTGAACGTGGTGCTCGCCCGTGGCCTCGACGTCACCGGCGAGATGGTCACCTTCAAAGAAGTGATGGAGGACGGACGGCGCGCCGTGGTCACGGGCCGAGCCGACGAAGAACGCGTCTGCGAGCTCGCCGCAGCCCTGATCGGGGTGCGGCTCCGGGCTGGAGAGAGCCTGCTCATGGACGCCCGCTCGGGTATCCTGCTCGAGCGCATCCCCCGGCCCGAGGTCGAGGAGCTCGTGCTCGAGGAAGTCCCCGACATCACCTACGACGACGTCGGAGGCCTCGACTCGCAGATCGAGCAGATCAAGGACGCCGTCGAGCTGCCGTATCTGCATGGCGATCTGTTCATCGAGCACCAACTCGAGGCACCCAAGGGGGTCTTGTTGTACGGGCCCCCGGGGTGCGGTAAGACGCTCATCGCCAAGGCCGTTGCGAACTCGTTGGCCAAGCGCGTCTCCGAGAAAACTGGTAACGAGAACACCCGGTCATATTTCTTGAACATCAAGGGCCCGGAGCTGCTCAACAAATACGTAGGCGAGACCGAGCGCCAGATCCGATTGATCTTCGAGCGAGCGCGCGAGAAGGCGTCAGAAGGTGTTCCGGTGATCGTGTTCTTCGACGAGATGGACTCGTTGTTCAGAACCCGGGGAACCGGTATCTCATCCGACATCGAGTCGACGATCGTGCCTCAGCTGCTCTCGGAGATCGACGGTGTCGAGGGGCTGAAGAACGTCATCGTCATCGGGGCTTCCAACCGTGAGGACCTCATCGACCCGGCCATTCTTCGCCCGGGACGGCTCGACGTGAAGATCAAGATCGAGCGGCCCACCGAGCAGTCGGCCAAGCAGATATTCGGTCGCTACCTGCGAACCGATCTCCCGCTGGCCAAGGAAGAGCTCGCCCGTCACGACGGCGATCGCGCCAGGGCCGTGGCCGACATGATCGATCAGGCAGCGCGGCACATGTACCGCACCGAAGAGGACACGAAGTTCCTCGAGGTCACGTACCACAATGGCGACAAGGAGATCCTCTATTTCAAGGACTTCTCGTCGGGGGCAATGATCGAGAACATCGTGCGCCGGGCCAAGAAGCTTTCGGTGAAAAGGGTCATCAGCGGTGGCGCCAAAGGCATCTGCCTCGACGACCTGCTCGAGTCGATCGCCCAAGAGTTCCGCGAGCATGAAGACCTTCCCAACACCACCAACCCCGACGACTGGGCGAAGATCA
>JANLSK010000057.1:0-12630 GCA_031362415.1 Actinomycetes bacterium
CAACCGGTGGTACGAGCGCGACCACTACTACGGCGGCTGCATGATCGGCCCGTTCCTCTACGCCGGCAGCCGGTGGGTCGCGACCCGGGAGCTGAAGGACCAGCGCTGGCCCACAGGCGACGAGACGATCGCCCGTCCCACCGACGCCGGATCGTACGTGGCGATCTACTGGGTGGAGAAGGGTCATCACGCCGACCACTTCGACAACTGGGCCCGCACCCAGGTGAACGCGCTCTACGGCGAGGGCCGGGGCTTCGCCGAGCGCCGCCACATCCACACCGTGCTCTACGACCACATCGGTGCGGTGTATCGCGATGCCGACCCCGTGCCCGTCGACCTGGCCCTCGACCACGGTTACGACGGCATCGTCGCCCTCTGGTTCGACGGCAACGACGGTCGAGCCGCGGCCGATCTCCACGCCCGTCTCGCTACGGGACCGCTGCCCGAGCTGCTGGCCGGATCGTCGATCGAGATCGCGTCTTCGTGGACTCCTTCGCCGGGCGAGAACGATCCCCGCGACGTGCCCATGGACCTCGGCACCAAGGCCGGCGGCCCCGAACGCTTGTGCCAGTTGCTCTTCGTGCGCGGCGACGTGCGCGACACGCTCGATCGGGTGCGGTCGTACACCGCCGCGGTCGAGGCATCCGGGTTGGCGACCACCCATCTGGTCGCCCCGTTCTTCACGACCGTCGTCGGCACCGACCGCTACGTGGAGGAGATCTGGTGACCGGCCCTGAGCTGGCCGGCCCTGAGCTGGCGGCCACGGTTGGATGGCTGCGTGATCGGGAGCAGATTCGAGACCTCGCCCAGCACTATGCCCGCTCGGTCGACCGGCGCGACTGGGACGGCGTGCGCGGCTGCTTCGCCCCCGGAGCGCTGTGGGCGGGCTCGCTGGGTGAGAACGACGCCGCGAGCTACGTCGATCAGCTCGCCCCCGGGGTCGAGGCGTACGAGGCCACGATGCACTTCATGGGCAACCAGTACGTCGAGATCGCCCCGGGCGCCAACGAGGGCTCGGTCGAGACGTACGCCGTCGCCTGGCATCTGGAGCCAGCCGGCGCCGATCTGGCCGATCTCGTGATGGGCGTTCGCTATTGCGACGACGTCGTGCGCACGCCCGAGGGCTGGCGCATCTCCCGGCGACAGGTGGCCCGCCAGTGGTACCGCGGCCCCTTCCCCCGTCCCGCGGCTGGCACATGAGCTCCGTCGGAGTCCCCAGCGGGAGGGCGCGATGACCACGCCGGTGTTGGCGGGCTTGCGGATCGTGGAGGGTTCGGCGTTCGTCGCGGCACCGTCAGCCGGGATGGCCTTGGCCCAGTTGGGTGCCGACGTGATCCGCTTCGACCAGATCGGCGGCGGCATCGACTACCAGCGGTGGCCGCTCACGGTCGACGGTTGCAGCATGTACTGGGCCGGTCTCAACAAGGGGAAGCGCTCGATCGCCGTCGACCTTCGTCGCCCCGAGGGTCGCGAGCTGATCACCGCGCTGGTGGCGGCGCCCGGTCCCGGGGGCGGGATCTTCCTCAGCAACTTCCCGGCCCGGGGGTGGATGAGCTACGAAGCGCTCAAGTCCCGGCGCGACGACCTGATCCTGCTCAACGTCACTGGGAACCGCGATGGCTCGACCGCGGTCGACTACACGGTCAACTGCGCCGTCGGGTATCCGTTCGTCACCGGCCCGGGCTCGTCGATCGCTCCGGCCAATCACGTGCTGCCGGCATGGGACGTGATCACCGGGCAGATGGTCGTCGTGGGGCTCCTGGCCGCCGAGCGTCACCGGTCCCGGACCGGTGAGGGACAGCTCGTCACCATCGCCCTGTCGGATGTGGCCATCGCCACCGTCGCCAACCTGGGGCACGTGGCCGAGGCCCAGATCAACCACGAAGAGCGCGACCGGATCGGAAACGACATGTACGGCGCGTTCGGGCGCGACTTCGAGACGGTCGACGGTCGTCGGGTGATGGCCGTCGCCATCTCGTATCGCCAGTGGCAGAACCTCGTGGAGTCCACCGGTCTGTGCGAGAAGATGGAGCGGCTCGCTGCATTGCTGGAGCTCGACTTCACCAAGGAGGGCGACCGCTTCGCCGCTCGGGCGTCGATCGCCGCGATCATGGAGCCCTGGTTCGCGGCCCGGACCGTCGACCAGGTGCGCGTGGTCTTCGATCAGCACGACGTGTGCTGGGGCCCGTACCAGACGTTTCTCCAACTCGTCGAAGAAGATCCGCGGTGCTCGACCAAGAACCCGCTCATGCAGGAGGTCGACCAGCCCGGCATCGGCACCTACCTCGCACCCGGGACGCCGCTCGACTTCTCGGCGTTTTCCCGGGAGCCTGTGGCTCCGGCGCCCGTCCTCGGCCAACACACCGACGAGGTGCTCGCCGATGTGCTCGGCCTGTCGGCCACCGAGATCGGTCGCCTGCACGACGACGCCACCGTCGCCGGCCCCGATCTCTGATCCCTCCCCGATCGACCAAGAGTGAGGAGTACCTCCCCTGGGGGGCACTACTCACTCTTGGTCAGGGTCGCTCAGCGGCCAAGGACGACGGGACGCCAGTCGAGGACGTCGGTCTCGATCCCGTCGCGGTCGGTGCTGGCCTTCACGGTGAAGGCGAGCAGGCGGCCGTTGGCCACGTCGAGCACATCGAGGAGCTGGGCCCGAAACGCCAGGATGTCGCCCTCGAACACCGGGCCGACGTGATCACAGCTGTGCCAGCCGACGACCGTAGCCATCGACGGCACGAGCCGCGACAGCGAGGCCTGGGCCAGACCGATGGTGTGCCCCCCGTACACGAGCCGGCGGCTGCCCTGGCCCAGGGTCGCGTCGCGATGGACGGGCGCCAGGTTGTGGGTGAGGCGAGCCAGCTCGATGGCGTTCGACACCGTGTCGCGGAGCTGGTCGGGCTTCTCCTGCCCGACGGACCAGGCCCGCGGTTCGGGGAGGCCGGCGAGATCCCAGCCCCGGGGAGCCGCGTCGACGTAGGCGGCCAGATGGAGGTCGCTCGTGGCCGGCCCGAGCTCGTCGGCATGCCCGGTGGGGTCAAGCTCGCGGAAGTTCACCATGGCGCAGCGCTCGTAGTTGACGACCAACCCGCCGGCTTCGTCGACGGTCGTGATCCCCAGAAGCACCATGCCTCGGGGCGGTCGGTCGGCTCGCCGCTGGTTCTCGCGCAGGCCCCGCACCACGACCGTCGTTGAGAGCGTCTCGCCGAGATGCACGGGCCGTCGGAGCACCACGCCTCGATAGAAGAGGTTGGCAATGACCCGGCGGGTGGCCACGGTGCTCTGGCCGATGGAGACGTGCATCACCAACGCCGGGTTCACCACGGGTTCGGCGCGGCCGGTGGTACGGCTCGACAGCGGATGGCTGAGCGGCACCCGGAGCGGATCGCCCACGATCGACTGGTAGAGCGCGACCTCGCCGGCACCGATGGTGACGGCCGGAGCCATCGGCAGGGTCTCGCCCACCGTGAAATCGTCGAAGTACGGCCCGTCTTCGGGGATCATGCGCCCGAGCCTAGACACGGGCAGGGTGCGGTACCGGCGGTGGTCGTGCGTCCTATCAGATGCGATCGAACGCACGACCACCGGGCGTCTGATCCCTGGTGTCTACCGCCGGGAACCGGTGTCCGGGCACGCCCAACGACTGGGCGGGCGTCAGTTGACGGTGACGGTCGCCTTCATCGAGGGATGGATCGCACAGTGGTAGGCGAACGATCCCTTGGTGTCGAAGGTGAACGAGAACGTCCCGCCGTTACCCAGCGGGCTCCCGGTGCCGGAGTCGAAGCCACCGTCGTCGGCCGTCACCGTGTGGGGTGCGCTGTCCTTGTTCGTCCACGTGATCTTCGTGCCGGCGGGAACGGTCAAGGCCCCGAAGGCGAAGTCCTTGATGTCGGTGGCAACCGGAGCAGCCGCGGCAGGCGGTGGCGGTGCGGGTGCCGGGGCGGGTGCAGGGGCCGGGGCGGGTGCAGGGGCAGGGGCAGGTGCGGGTGCCGGGGCGGGTGCTTCGGTCTCGATCAAGGTGCCGGTTCCGTCGAGCACGAACCAGACCCCACCAACCCCTTGGCCGAGCACGTCGCCGACGACCTCGTCGGAGGCGAAGTAGTAGAGGGGGAACCCGCCGTACGTGGCCTGGGTGTTGCCGTCGGCCCTGGAGACGACGCCGAGCTTGGTGCCTTCGATCGAGCCTGCCGGAGTCGGCACCGCGGCGACGATCACGGGAGGCCAGTTGGTCGCGCACGCGTCGACACAGGTAGGAGCAGCCCCCGGGGTGTCGTTGGTGAAGGCGTACACGGTCCGCCCGTCGCGGTCGGTGACCACGGCACCGAGCACGGTGTTGCCCGTGGTGATGATGGCGCCCGACTCCAGACCCGGGGCAGCGAGTGGTGCGCCACTCGCGGGAGCGGCGGCCGTGGTGGTCTCGGCGGCGGGCGCAGTGGTATCGGCGGCTTCGGCCGTCGCCGAGGTCGTCGTGTCGTCTGCGGCGTCGTCGTCGCCACCACAGGCGGCGAGCAGCGTTACGGCGGCGAGTGCTACGAGCAGCGGGCGAAATCGATTCATTGGCCCTCCATGGGCATCTTCGGGAAGCGAACACGGTATCTCGGCCCGAGAGGTTGCTGGAACGGCGACCCGCGAGGCTAATTTCGCGCGGTCGAAGGCACACCCACAAGGAGCAGCTGATGGAATTCGGGATCTTCATCCAGAACTACGTGCCCAAGATGTTGCGCGAGAAGGATCCCGACGCCGAGCACACGGTGATCATGGACGAGCTCGACCTGGTGATGGCCGCCGACAAGGCCGGCTTCAAGTACGTGTGGGTCACCGAGCACCACTTCCTCGACGAGTACTCGCACCTGTCGGCCAACGATGTCGTGCTGGGGTATCTCGCCCGGGCCACCGAGCGCATCCATCTCGGTTCGGGGATCTTCAATCCCCTGCCGCAGGTGAACCATCCGGCGAAGGTTGCCGAGCGGGTGGCCATGCTCGATCACATCTCGAACGGTCGCCACGAGTTCGGCACCGGGCGAGGCGCCGGAAGCCACGAGATCCTGGGCTTCCTCCCCGGTATCGAGAGCACCTCGCAGACCCGTGAAATATGGGAAGACGTCATCGGCGAGTTCGTGAAGATGTGGACCATGGAGGAGTACCCGGGCTACGAGGGCAAGTACTGGTCGCTGCCTCCCCGGATCGTCCTCCCCAAGCCCTACAAGAAGCCGCACCCGCCGATGTGGTACGCCTGCGGGAACACGTCGAGCTACGAGATGGCCGCTCGGCGGGGCCTCGGGGTGCTCGGCTTTTCGATCGGCGACATCGCCGCGCTCGAGGAGGTGCTCCAGGCCTACAAGCGTGAGGTCGTCAACGCCGAGCCGGTCGGGGCCTACGTGAACGACAACGTGATGGTCACGTCGGCGGCGTTCGTAGCCGAGGAACGCGGGCGAGCGAGGCAGAGCGTCCTCGACGGCTCGATCGCCTACCTCCAGAGCAACGTGTTCCGATACCACGACACGTTCCCGCACCCGGAGGGGATCCCGAAGTGGCCCGACACCATGCCCCCGTACACCCCTGAGGTGCTCGACGGGGCCATCGCCGGCGGCACGATCTGCGGCGATCCCGACGACGCGTTGGCCCAGTGCCAGCGCTGGGAATCAGCCGGGGCCGACCAGCTGGTGTTCGGTGTCGGCATGTCGACGCAGGAAGAGATGCTCGAGACCATCCGGCTCATGGGTGAGCACGTGATCCCGAAGATCGACAAGGACCCCGTGCACCGCACCAGCCGCTTCCGCGACGCTGCCGCTGGGTGAGCGGCTGGGGCGGTTGCGGCCTGGGTCCTCGGGATGCCTGGTACCGGTTTCGTGGGAACGTTGACCACCCCACGAAACCGGCAACGAACGGGATCAGCCGAGGTCGTTGAGGAGACGATCGATCTCGGCCAGACGGGTCGCCAGCGCAGCCCGCTTGCGCTGGGCGGCGGCGAGATCGCCTTCGAGTCGGCCGATCCTCTGGTCGAGCTGGCTGAGCTCACGCTCGGCTGCCTGTACTCGACCGCCGGCCCCCCGACCGCCCTTGGCGACCGTGCGTGAGGCACGGCGTCGGGCCGCAGCGGCGGGCGCGGCCTTGGGGGACCGGACAGCTTTCGCCGGCTTGGCTGCCTTGGCGGGCCTGGTCGCCGGCGCGCTCGTGGCTGTCTTGGCGGGACGTTGTGCGGTCGTCGCTCGCTCGGGACGCTTCGGCGTCGCCTTCCGCGCGGTTTTCGTTGCCGCCGTTGCCACGGGCTTGGCTGCTGCGGCTCGTGGTGCGGCTGCGGGCTTGGAGGCTGCCGGCTTGGATGCCGTTGGCGTGGCGGCGCTGCGCTTGGCGGTCGGAACCCGAGTGGCCGGCGCTGCAGCAGTGGCGCCGCCGGGCGCCTTGGCGCCGGCTCCGGCGAGGGGTGCCGCCGGGCGCTTGAAACGCCGACCGCGGACGTAGCCACCTTCGACGAGTTCTTTCCACGCCTGCTCGATCACCGTGCGACTCAGTCGCCCCTTGGGGCTGAAGAGCACACGATCGGCATCGGCGGCTTTCTCGACGAGATCAAACGTCGAGCGGTCGGTCGCTCCGACCACCGTTCGCGAAGCTGCGTCTGCGAGCAGTCGATACAGCACGCGAGCCGACTGGGATACCTGAGACGGAGAAGCCTGTTTCGCCATCGGCGAATCACCTCTAACATTTTTCCGGACGTTGTTGTCCCTGCAAGTGTAGGGGTGTTCGCTGGGAAAACCGGGGATCGATCCGTGTTATCTGCCTCGCGCTTGCCGGGCTCCTTCACGGCGATGACGCACCGGTGGGCCCAGGCGCCATCATCCCGGGACTTATCGTGCTCTCCCCGAAGACACCCTGGTGTCACCGTCGTTGATAAGTTCGCACTTCGATGAGCTCGGAGACGGCGTTTCGCGACGAGGTGAAGGCCTGGCTCGATGAGCATCTGGTCGGCGAGTTCCTGGCCTTCGGCGGTCGGGGCGGTTTGGCCGACGACGTTGGTTACGACCTCCGGCTGGCGTGGGAGCGAGAGCTGGCGGCCGACGGCTGGCTGTGCCCCGAGTGGCCCGTCGAGCATGGAGGTCGCGGGCTCTCGTTTGCCGAGCACCTCGTGTGGGCCCAGGAGTGCTCGGCCCGACGCGCTCCGTTCAAAGTGAACGTGGTGGCCCAGGAGCTCCTCGGTCCAACGATGTTGGTGTTCGGAACCGCGGAGCAGAAACACCGATTCCTACCGCCGATCCTGGCGGTGAACGAGACGTGGTGCCAAGGCTTCAGCGAGCCCGATGCCGGTTCCGACATCGCCAACGTGGCAACTCGCGCCGAGCTCCTCGAAGCGGGTGATGGAACAGCCACATGGGTGATCACCGGGCAGAAGGTCTGGACCTCGGGCGCTCATCTCGCCGACTGGTGCTTCGTGTTGTGCCGCACCGAGCCCGGCTCGGCCCGACACCGGGGCCTGTCGATGCTGCTCGTACCCATGCACCAAATGGGGATCGAGGTTCGCCCAATCCGCTCCATGGCTGGCGGCCGAGAGTTCAACGAGGTGTTCTTCGACGGTGCCCGCACCGACGCGTCACTCGTCCTGGGGCCACGGGGTGAGGGTTGGCGGGTGGCAATGGGAACACTGGGATTCGAGCGCAGCACCGGCGACATCGCCCATCAGGCCAAGTGCGCGCGGGAGCTCGGTGAGATCATCGAGCTGGCGCGCCGCGTCGGGCGCGACCGTGATCCGGTGATTCGCCAGCGCCTGGCTCGGGCGTGGAGCGGGTTGCGCATCCTGCAGGTGAACCTGCAGCGCATGCTGGCTGGCCTCGCTGAAGGCCGTGCGCCGGGAGCGGAGGCATCGGTCATGAAGTTGGCGCAGTCCACATGGCACCAAAGGCTCGGCGAGCTGGCGATGGACATGCTCGGGACGCGTGGCCTGTGCTTCGACCTCGCCGACGAGCGCGACGATCTCCCTCGCCTGTTCCTCCTGAGCCGGGCCGAGACGATCTACGGTGGCTCGTCCCAGGTACAACGAAACATCCTCGGCGAGCGGGTGCTCGGACTTCCCAGGGACGCATAACGCGGACCGTCTCCGTTATCGCTGCCCGCGCCGTCTCCACTCACTCCACCGTCTGATGGGATAACCGATGTCGAACGCTCTCACCCCGCCGTCGATCATGCTCACCGGGAAGGTCGCCGTGGTCACCGGAGCTTCCAAGGGCATCGGGCGGGCCACCGCCGAGCGCTTCGCCGCCGCCGGGGCCTCGGTGATGCTCTCGTCGCGCAAGCAGCACGCCCTCGATGCCGTGGTCGACGGCATTCGCGCGGCATTGCCCGATGCGTCCGTGGCGGCATTCGCCGCGAACGCTGGTGATGCCGATCAAGCCGAGGCCTGCGTGGCGGCCACGATGGAGCGCTTCGGCCGTCTCGACGTGCTCGTGAACAACGCCGCGACCAACCCTTACTACGGGCCCACGATCGAGGGAGGCCTCTCGGCGCTCGACAAGATCCACCAGGTGAACGTGCGGGGACCACTCGTGTGGGCCCAGCTCGCGCACCGGGCCTCGATGGCCGAGCACGGCGGGTCGATCATCAACGTGGTCTCGGTCGGCGGGATACACCATGGCGGGGGCATCGGGCTGTACAACACGTCGAAGGCGGCGCTCAACCATCTCTCCCGGGTGCTGGCCTCCGAGCTCGGGCCGGGCGTCCGGGTGAACGCGCTGGCGCCGGGCCTGGTGAGGACCGACTTCGCCCGGGCGCTGTGGGAGGGCAACGAGGAAGCCGTCTCCCGCTCGTTGCCCATGCGCCGCCTGGGCGAGCCCATCGACATCGCCAACGCCGCGCTGTTCCTGGCCTCCGACCTGGCGAGCTGGATCACCGGCCACACCCTCGTCGTCGACGGCGGCGCCCTCGTCCAACTCACCCGCTGACCCGCTAACCCGACGTAACCATCAGCCAGAGAGCTGGCGGAATCGCGGGTAGAAGAGTGGGTCGGCATTCCACACGTAGCCACTGCGGCTCAGCTGTACAAGCGGTCGAGGTCGATGAGGACGGTGTCGGGTCGGCGGCGGGCGGCGCGGCTGAGTTCGGTGGTGAAGCCGGAGCGGGCGACGAGTACCCGGCGAACGTGCTGGTTCCCGTTTCGACCCTCGAGGCGGCTGACGATGCGATCGAGACGTGCGAGTTGGTCGACCCCGATCGGCGTGCTTCCGGCTTTGACCTCGCCGATCGCCACGACCCTGTCGGAGAGACCGCGTGTGTCGTCGACAGCGACGATGTCGATCTGGAGGCTGTTGGCACCCTGGCCGATGTGCTGGGCCCGACCAGGGTCGGCTGCGCGTCGATGGATCGTGATCCGCTCGGACTCATGAGCCATTCGCACGCCAACCACTCGAGATGGGGCGCGTAGATCTGACTGGGCGACAATTCTTCGAGCGTCCTGCCAGACCTCGGATCCCTGCCCCCGAACGAGACGCCGCTCGTTCGCCTCGATGAGCACCCGATGAGTTCGAACGATCGGTTCCGTGAGCAGGATCGTGGAACGGTTCCGGTGCAGCGGGTCCCGCCTCAGCTCGATCCACCGGCCCTCGGCGAGGACTCGGAGGGGAAAGGTCATGGCGCTCTCGGCCCGTCCGAGCGTTCGGGCCAGCGAGCTGCGACGGCGATGGCCGTCGGCGATCGCGCCCAGAACGCCCCAATACAAGGCGCGGTCGCCGAGCGCAGGATCCTCCTCGGTGACGATCCTCCCCTCGCGAAAGAGGGGGCTCCGCGGATCGAGGACGTGTTCGACCGCCCACGAGTCGATGTTTCCCCGCTTGGGTGTGCCACTGACCATCGACCGGTATGCCGGTGTTCCGCCGATGAGAGCGTGGAGCGTGAACGCAGCCCGTGGGTTGTCCCCCAGTCCCCAGTACGTGGCCGAGGTCAGATACGGCGACCGAACATCACCGCCAACGCTGAGCCGGTCCCCGCTGCGAAGGCGGTCAGGCGGTCCCATTCGTCATGGCGATCGAACAACCAAGCGGCTCTTGACAGTTCGAGCATGCTACTTACTGTAGTGAGAGTTACATATCTTCGGCTCAAGCGAGAAGGGCATGCAGGCGCTCCTGGTCCTCCGCAGTAACTCCGAGCCTTCTGACGCTGACGATGCGCGCCTCGGGGAGCGACGGGGAGCGGTACGAGTCGTCACACCAACGGCCGAGCTGAGGTGGGTCACGCAGGAGGGACGGCGCGGTGTTGGAGTTCGGAGTCGCCCCAGCTGGGGAGGGCGACGGCGTGGAGGTTGCCGAGGCCGCCGCAGACGACGATCACGAACTGGTCGGGTCGGGCGTTCAGGTACACCCGTCCGCCGTCGACAACACGGCCGCGCTCTTCGAGGATGCGCTGGTTGGCCTCGGGCCACATGTCGAGGGGTTGCCAGGCCCGTTCGTGCAGGAACGCCTGGGCATCGGTGATGTCGGGGAACTCTTTGGCGAAACGGTCGGCCCAGATGGGGTTGATGGCCACGATGGTCTGGCCGCCGCCGGCGTCGGGCATGAGGTACTTGTTCGAGAGCGGGAACGCCATGCTCTTGGCCATGAGGTGCATGAGGTCGCGAGCGGCGTCGCAGTTGATGTCGGCCATGGCGAAGGTGCCCTTGGAACCGTGGATGGTGACCACGTCCTGATCGGAGCGGTAACCCCACTGGGTTGCCAGCGACGGCCAGGGTGAGCGTTCCTCCCACTCGCCGAAGCACAGCCCCGCGGTGCGTCCGGGTTGGCCGAACACGCTTTTGGAGGTCTGGCCCACCTTCTGGCCGCCGATGTTGCGCAGGCAGAGCTGGATGGTGCGACCGATCGTGGCTGAGCCCCGTCCTGCCGCTCCGCCCATGCAGCCGGGCCCGGAGTCGATGCCCAATCGGGCGCGAGACGGTCCGTTGACCATGATGGCCGGGTGCACGCTGCTGGTGGTGGTGGTGAGCCCGAACAGGTTGAAGTCGGGTGCGGCCATGGCTTCGAGGACGGTGATGACGTGCATCATGGCCGCCGGTTCCAACCCGGTCATGGCCCCGTTGATCGCCACCAACTCCACCGTGGCCTCGCGGTCCTTGGGCGGGAGCTTGGAGATCACGTCGTCGGGATGGAACGGCGTCGCGTCGATGAGCGCGCGCACGCGGGCCTCGGTAGGCGGGAGCAACGGGAGGCCGTCACCCCAACCCTGGGTGAGCGAGAGCTCGTAGAGGGTGTGCGGATCGGTGTCGATCTCGAGGCGCTCGGCCCGCAGCGGGTCAGAGGCCGCAGAGGAGGTCGACGAGACGGGGGTACGTGTCCGTAGCAATCTGACGCAGCTCCTCTTCGGGTCGCCCCTCCAGCGGGTACGGTAGGACGAGCAGTCGCAACGATGGTCGGCCGTGATGCGCGGCCATGCGATGGGCCAGGTCGACGAACTCCTCGGTGACGACGACCACCGCCGGCTTCTCAAGGTTCTCGACGATGACGGTGTCGTGGACACTCCACGCCGTGCACGAGCCTCAGTTGCCGAGGCCCACCACCCCGCACTCGACGAGCCGCGACCACTCGTCGACGTCGCTGCGGGTCTTGGCGGCATTGGGTCCGGCATGGTCGCCCGTCCACACCACGTGGGCCTTGGCGCCATCGAGCTCGAGCAGGTTGGTCCACACGTCGACCACGGTCATGTACGAACGCCATGCCGTGTCGAGACGCAGACCCACGGCCACGCCGGCGATCGGTCGGGCCAGCGTGAACACGGCCGAGCCCTCGTCGGGCTCCGGTGGGGGAGTGGGGAGCAGGATCTCGATCGTGGGGCCCGTCGCCATGTCGCGCACACTACTCGCCCGTCCGCTCCGGCTCACGGGCTGCCGGGCGGGTTCACGGGCTCACGGGTTTGCTCAACGCTCTCGCACGCGTTCAGGCCATCATGCAGGTCTCATGCCTCAAACCCGTTCGCGAGACTCGATGGAGCAGCCTCAGAAACCCTTACGCATTTCACGGGTACGAGAGCAGCGTCGACGACGCCATCGTCCAGGACGGGCTCCTGGTCCGGACCGCCTCCCTGGTGATCTAGGCCCGAACCGGGCCCCGAACGGCGGGGACGACCTCCTCGGCGAGGAGTTGGGTCATGGTCTCATGGTCGGCCGACGAGCACGCTGGAGCAAGGATGATGGCGCGGCTCCCCGCGTCGCGGTACTCGATCAGGCGTTGCCGGCACTCCTCGGGCGTACCGGCAACGAGGTAGCGGCCGAGCTTCGAGAAGTCTTGCTGGTACGTGCCGCCCACCCGCTCGGCCGCGACCCGGCGGGCCTTCTCGCCGTCGGCGTACACGGTCGTGAAGCAGAACGTGGCGTTCCACACGGCGTCGGACGGGCGTCCGGCGTCTTCGCACATGGTCGAGAGCTTGCCGGCGGCGGCGGCGACCATCTCGGGCGAGTACATGTACGGCAGCCACACGTCGCCGTAGCGGGCAGCGCGCCGGATGGCCGCGTCGCGCCGGCCGGAGACCCAGATCGGCGGCCCGGGCCGCTGGACGGGCGGCGGCTGGAGTCGGCCACCCGTGAAGCTGGTGAACCGCCCGGAGAAATCGACCACTTCCCCCGTCCACAAGGCCCGTATGAGTTCCAGGGCCTCGTTGGCT
>JANLSK010000074.1:0-5719 GCA_031362415.1 Actinomycetes bacterium
CGCCCCCGGGGTTCCGGGCCCGCGGGCTGCGGGGCCCCCACCCGAGTTTTGACGCCGGCGTCCCACCCCACCGGCCCGGGTCCCCCCCCGTCGCGGGGGGGCCACGCTGACAGTTGGAGAAGGTTGGCCTCAGGCGGAGACGGCGCGGCCGGCGAGAGCCCGCTGGCGACGGATGCGTCGACGCTCGCGCTCGGACAGCCCGCCCCAGATCCCGAACTTCTCACCGTTGACGAGCGCGTACTCGAGGCAGTGGTCGCGAACTTCGCACCCGGCGCACACGGCCTTGGCCTCTCGGGTCGACGCGCCGCGCTCGGGAAAGAAGAAGTCGGGGTCGACGCCAAGGCAGTTGGCGCGCGACTGCCAGGTGCGACCGTTCGTATCGAGTTCGAAGATGAAGGGTTGCATCGGCTGCTCCGAGTTCTGCCCGAGCCCCGAGGTCGACTCGGGGCAGCTGGCAGGGGTGGAATTCCTCCGATGGAATTCCATTCGTGTGATTTAACACGAAGTCGAGCACCGAGTGCAAGGCGAAACTTCAGCCGCGATGCTCACACCTGCACCAGCCGTTGCCAGGACGACCGCCGTCAGGCGCTGCGGGCCCGTCTGGTCCGGTGCTCGACGAAGTCGACCAACACGTACTCCCCGAGGTTCTCGGGGTTGGTGAAGAAGGCCCGCCCGTTGTTGATCCGGGTCATCCGCTCCACGAACGAACGCAGGTAGTTGTTGGGATCGAGCATGAAGACGTTGATGCGGATGTCCTCGCGCGTGCAGCGCAGCACTTCCTTCAACGTCTCCTCGATGGTGCGCGGCTCGGGCGGATAGTTGAAGTACGGCTGGCCGTCCTCGAGGTGGGCTGTGGGCTCGCCGTCGGTGATCATGATGATCTGCTTGGTGCCGTGCTGGCGCGAGAGCATCTTGCGCCCGAGCATCAGCGCGTGCTGCATGTTCGTGCCGTAGCCGTAATCCCACGAGACCTCGGGCAGCTTCACCGGGTCGAACTCGCGGGCCAGGATCGAGAAGCCGACCATCCCCAGGTAGTCGCGGGGGTACTGGCTGGTGATGAGCGAGTGCAACGCCATGGCCACCTTCTTGGCCGGCAGGAAGTTGTCGCGCATGGGCATCGACATCGAGAGGTCGAGCAGGAGGACGGTGGCCGCTCGGGTGAGGTTCTCGGTCTGGTCGATCTCGAAGTCGTCGGGCGTGAGCCGAACCGGCGTACCCCGTACGCCCTCCCCGGCCTGACGCCGCAGGGCGTTGCGGATGGTCTGCTCGACGTTGAGCCGGAAGGGATCACCGAACTCGTAGGCCTTGGTCTCGTACGACCGCTCGTGGCCGACGCCGTTCCGCTCGAGCTCGTGGCGCCCCAGGCGGTCCTTCGTCAGGTTCTTGAACAGATCGCCGAGCGCCTTGCGGCCGATCTTGCGCAGCGCTCGGGGTGTGAGCTCGTAGCGACCTTCCTTCTGGTCGATGAGCCCCGCCTCCTCCATCATCTTGGCCAACTGCCGCAAGCGATCGAGGGAGTTCGCCGCGTCGTCGCCGAGGAGCTCCCGGGCGCGATCGATGTCGACCTCGGCCAGCGCCTGGGGCTGGGTGGCCTGGCGCATCATCTGCTCGAGGGCGTCGAGATCGCCGAGGTTGTCGAGCAGGCCCGGCATCTGGGCCATCGACAGCGGATCGTCGCCCTGGAAGTTCATGCGCTTGTTCCACGGCATGTCGGGGAAGGCCTGCTGCAGGTTGCGGCTCAGCTCGTCCATCTGCCACTGGAGGTCCATGTCCTCGAGCAGCGAGTTGGCGAGCTCCTGGAGCTGGCGGCGCTGCTCGGGCGACATCGACGCCATCAGCTGCTGCATGGCGGCCATCGATCGGGCCATGCTCTCGAGCAGCTCGTCGAGCGTCTGCGGGTTGTCGGGGAAGAAGTCGCCGTACTTGTCCATGAACTCGGCGAAGTTCGGCTCTTGGCCCTCGGCGCGTTGCTCGAGCATCCGGTTGAGGTCGGCGAGCATGTCCTTCATGCGCTGCATCTGCTCGGGCGACATGTTCTGGAGCGATTCCTGCATCTGGTTGAACGTGCTCTGCAGCAACTGCTCGCGCAGCTTCTGCATCAACTCCTCGAAGCGCTGGCGGGCGGCGTCGTCCATGAAGTCGTACTGCTGGAGATCCTTGACCTTGCCGGCGAGATCGGGGGGGAGCTCGTCGAGCTGCTCGCGTCGCTGCTGGGCCAGCTGATCGATGATGTCCTGGCGACGTTGATCGCCGCTCTCGGCAGCCTCCTGCTCGCGACGCTCGATCCCGGCCCGTTCCTGGTCGACGATCTCGTCGAGGCTCTCGGCGATCTCCTGGTACACGCCGCCGAGGTCGTACGTGTCGAGCTGCTCCTGGCGGCGCTGCTTGAGCCGCTCCATGAGCTCGCGCATGCCCATGACCCGCTCGTCGTTCTGGTCACGAAACCCTTGCTGCATCAGGCGCCGCATCGCCGCGTGAAGATCGCCGTGCTCGACGAGATCGTCGGCCATCTGGTCGAGCACGGTGTCGGCGTCGAGGTCGAAGCCGGTCTGCGAGCCGTCCCAGCGGGAGTAGCGATATCCACGCACCATCTCAGGACTGTACCGGTCCCCGGCACTCCGCTCCCGGCGAGCGTACGGCGAGAGTACGGTCGCTCCGAACGGTCCGGTCGGTCCTGGCCGGACACGGAGGATCACATGGCTTGGCCGGACGGGTTCATCTGGGGCGCCGGCGCGTCGTCGGTCGGTATGGAAGGAGCGCACCCGTCGGCCGACTGGTGGCGCTGGGAGCACGACGGCCGGGCTCCCGAGTCGGGTGAGGGCGCCGGGCTGGCCGTCGACTTCGACGCCGACTTCCGCATGCTCGCCGCGCACGGCTTCACCGCCGTGCGGTTGATGCTCGAATGGGCCCGGCTGGAGCCCGAGGGCGGTCGCCACGACGCCGAGGCCGTCGAGCGCTATCGCACGATGATCGAGGTGGCCCGCAGCCACGGCCTGCAAGTGTGGCTGGGCCTGCACCACTACTCCACCCCGGGCTGGTTCGTGGAGGCCGGATCGTGGGCCGACGACGGCATTCGGGGCCGGGCCTGGCCCCGACACGTGGGCTTCTGCGCCGAGGCGTTCGGCGACCTCGCTGCGGGCTGGTTCCCCATCTTCGAGCCTGCCGGCTACGCCGCAGCCGCTCATCTCCACGGAGCCCTGCCGCCGGGGCGACCCGACCCCGAGCGCTTCGCCCGCACGGTTCGAGGCCTGCACCTCGCGGCCCGCGACGCCTACCTGGAGCTACGTGGCGGTCCCCCGGTGGTGAGCGCCCACGACCTCCAGCTCGTCCGTGCCGGCGACGACTCCCCCGAAGCCCGGAGCCGGGCCCGCACCATCGAACGGATCCAGTGGAACAGCTGGATCGGCGCGTTGCGCGACGGCGTGCTGGCCGTCCCCGGGCTGGGCGAGATGGAGGTGGCCTCGCTGGCTGACGCCTGCGACATCGTGGGGTTCACCTACCGGGGCTCCATCGCCGTCGGCGGCGACGGGGGCATCTCCGCCTGGCCGCCGGGGCTGCGGGCCGGGCCCCTGGGCGAGACGCCCTGGGCCGAGGGCCTGGGCATCGTGCTGCGCCGCGTAGCCGACGAGCTCCCCGGACGGCCCCTGGCGTACCTGTCGAGCGGGCTGGGCACGCCCGACGACAACTGGCGGACGGCCGTCCTGCGCGACGAGCTGGGCGTGGTCGAGGCCGCCGTGGCCGACGGGCTGCCCGTCCACAGCTGGTTCCATCAGCCCTGGATCGACGGCTACGAGTGGGGCGCCGGCTTCAGCGTGCCGTTCGGGCTCTTCACCCGCCAGCGCCGCCCCAAGGACGCGGCCCTGCTCCTCGCCGAGACCATCGCCGCCCGCTGACCCCCTGAGCGAGCGGCCGATCGTGCGGCCGGTTCAGCCGCGGGCGCGGTAGGTGGCGCGGCCGCGCACGGCGTCCTTGTTGAGGCGCTTGAGCAGATGCAGACCCTCGAGCACGAACTCCACGGCCGAGGCCACGACCGCAGGCTGCTCGCCCACGCCCAGGGCGCCGACGGTGGCCTTGAGACCCGGCACCTCGGTCAGCAGGTCCATGTAGCGCGCCGAGACCACGTCATCGCCCGTGTCGGCCATCAGGCCCTCGTCGAACGCCTTGAGGATCTCGCCGAAGCGGCCGGGTTCGACCCGGGCCCGGAACACGTCGACCAGGGCCTGGCGGACGATGCGCTCGATGACCGTGGTGTCCTGACCCTCCTCGAGCGTCTCCAGCTCCAGCTTGCCTCCGGTGCTCGACACCAGCGCATCGAGATCGCACACCCGCGGCGCAGCCTCGCTCTCACCGGCCCGCAGCGCCCTCCGCACGGCATTGGCCACGAGCGTCTCGTAGTTGGCGATCGAGAGCCGGACCGACACGCCCGAACGCTGGTTCACGTGAGGCGAGCGGCGAGCCACCTGGGAGATCTCGGCCACGATCTCGGACATGAAGCTCGGGACGTCGACCCGGATCCCGTCGACCGCGAACGGGACAGCCTCCTGCTCGACCACGGCCATCTCGATCACGGCGTCGAGCGGGTAGTGCGTACGAATCTGCGATCCGAAGCGGTCCTTGAGCGGGGTGATGATCCGCCCGCGGTTGGTGTAGTCCTCGGGGTTGGCCGAGAACACGAGACAGATGTCGAGCGGCAGTCGAATCGGAAAGCCGCGGATCTGCACGTCGCCCTCTTCCAGGATGTTGAGCAGGCCGAATTGGATGCGCGCTTGCAGGTCGGGCAGCTCGTTGATGGCGAAGATGCCGCGGTTGCTGCGCGGGATGATCCCGTAGTGCACGACCTCCGGATCGGCGAAGGTCAGCTTGCGCGTCGCGGCCTTGATCGGATCGATGTCGCCGATCAGGTCGGCGATCGTGACGTCCGGCGTCGCGAGCTTCTCGCGGTAGCGGTCCGCGCGCGGGATCCAGGTGATCGCGAGCTCGTCGCCCTCGCTCGCCAGCCGTCGTTGGCACGGCACGCACACGGGCTTCAACGGGTCGTCGTTGATCTCGCAGCCCTGCACCGCAGGAATCTCGTCATCGAGCAGCGACGTGAGCGCGCGCAGGATGCGCGTCTTCGCCTGTCCGCGCAGGCCGAGCAAGATGAAGTCGTGCCCCGACAGGATCGCGTTCACGATCTGCGGCGTGACCGTCTGCTCGTAGCCGACGATGCCGGGGAAGATCGGCTGCCCTTCGCGCAGGCGCGCGATCAAGTGACCGCGCAGCTCTTCCTTGACGGTGCGCGAGCGCCAGCCGCTGCGCTTCAATTGTCCGAGGTTCTTGGATTGGGCCATGAGCGGGGACGCGAGCGCAGCGCGATTCTCGCCCACGCGCAGGGCTTCTGCTACACCTCGCTCAATCGCTTTTCGCCAGCCGACGAGCCATCGCAGCCAACTCGTCCGCGCTCGCTGCTTGACCGGGCAGCGCAGGGAACTCACCCGCGCGCTCGGTCGGCACGAGGTGCACGTGCACGTGGCGCACCTCCCAACCGACGACCGCGACGCACACGCGCTCGCAGCCGAGCGCACGCTGGATCTGCCGTGCGACGATGCGCGCGGCCTCCCACAAAGCTGCGTACTCTTCGGGCTGCATGTCGAAGACGTAGCTCGCGAGCCGCTTGGGCAGCACCAGCGTATGACCGGGCCGGATCGGCGACGGGTTCAGGATCGCGAGGTGCCGCTCG
>JANLSK010000310.1:0-9334 GCA_031362415.1 Actinomycetes bacterium
ATCGGGGGCGCCATTCGGGCGAGGGAGACGGGAGACGAGCGACGTTCGGGACACGCGACGGGCCAGCATCGGCACGGCAGGCCGGGCTCGGGGGGGTCGGCGCTCGTAGCGGGTGCGCCGCAGCAGGTACACGAGCATGGCCACGCCGGCACCTCCGGGGACGAGCACGACGGCGGTGCGCGCCCCGGGAACCGCGACCAGCACCACCGGGATGGCCACGACGAGAACCAGGTCGCCGATGCGGTGCTGGGACCGGCTCAGGACCCGACCGGCGCCGAATCCGCCATCGCTGATGGCACTGAACACGAGCAGCGCTCCGCCCAGCGAGAAGGCCACGATCCGGCCGTCCCCCTCGACGCGGGCCCCGGCCCAGAGCAGTGCGGCTGCGAGGAGGTACTCGACGAGCTGGTGGAGCCAGAACGGCACGTGCCGCCCCGGGCCGGGGTCGTCGTGGTCGTGCTTGTCGTGGTCACCAGAACCGGCCTGTGTGCGCAGGGGCATCAGAGCAGCTCGATCAGGGCGCGGAGATCGACGATCCGTTGGGTGCCCAGCGGGAGGGCATCGTGGGCCGGCCAGCTCGGTTCGGGGTCGCGATCGGTACGGGCGATGTGCACGGCCCGGATCCCGGCGGCCCGTGGACCTTCCACGTCGGGCCCCCAGCTGTCGCCGACGAACACGGCCTCGCCCGCCTCGATGGCGGCCTGTTCCAGCGTGTGGCGGTAGATCTGCGGATGGGGCTTGCGCGAGCCGGCCCGGGCCGAGGTGACCACGACGTCGAAGTGTGCGGTGATGCCGAGCGACTCGATCACATCGGGCAGGTCCCAGTCCCAGTTCGAGCAGATCACCAGACGCAAACCCTTGTCCCGCAAGGACTCGAGGGCATCAGGCACGTCGTCGTAGAGCTCGAGCTCGTACCGCTTGGCGGCGTCCCACATCTCCTGGGCCACGTCACGTGCCCGAGCGGGCGCGATGCCGGCGTCGCGGGCGAGCCGCTCGAAGCGCGCCAGCTCCCATTCCACATAGGCCTGGCGTGACCCCGAGTGCTCCGACAGGTCGTGGCCGTCGTACGAGTCGCTCGTCCACCGCTCACGAACCAGGCCGGAGATGCTCGCTCCGTGGCCTTCGAGGATGACATCGAACGAGGTCCCCCAGCGGACGGCCCGAGCCAGGGTCCCGTAGAAGTCGAGCAGCACGGTGGTGACGGTCATCTTCCGATCCCGGTCGTTTCGGTCGAGTCCAGGGTACGCCCACCCGAGCCTCGACGCTGGGGCCGTGCGCCACTGGGCCAGACTGGGAGGATGCGAGTGGGACTGCTGACCGGTGGCGGCGACTGTCCGGGGCTCAACGCGGTGATCCGGGCCGTGGTCCGCAAGGGCGAACGTGCCCATGGCGACACCTTCGTGGGGTTCAGGAACGGTTGGCGGGGTGCGATCGACGACGTGGCCGTCGATCTCAGCATCGCCAACACCCGGGGCATGCTGCACCGGGGCGGCACGATGCTGGGCACGTCACGCGACACGCCGCTGCGCGCCCCCGGCGGTGTCGAGGCCCTCCGGGCGACGCTCGGGCGGCGCGGTGTCGACGCCCTCATCGCCATCGGCGGCGAGGGAACCCTCTCGGTGGCGCGCATCCTGTCCGACCAGGGCATCCCCATCGTCGGCGTGCCCAAGACCATCGACAACGACATCGACGCCACCGACGTCACGTTCGGCTTCCAGACCGCCGTGCAGATCGCCACCGACGCCATCGACCGGCTGCACACCACGGCCGAATCGCACGACCGGGTCATGATCGTGGAGGTGATGGGCCGGCACACGGGCTGGATCGCGCTCTACGCGGGCATGGCCGGTGGCGCCGACGTGATCCTCGTTCCCGAACGGCCCTTCGACATCGAAGAGGTGTGCGAGCGTCTCCGGCAGCGCCACGCCCGAGCCTCGTTCTCGATCGTGGTGGTGGCCGAAGGCTCCTTTCCCCTCGCCGGCACGATCGACGCGCCCGAGTACGACCTCGACGAATTCGGCCGGCCGCGCCTGGGCGGGATCTCGAACGTGGTTCGCCGCGAGGTCGAGCGCCGCACCGGCTTCGAAGCGCGGGTGACGATCCTCGGCCACGTGCAGCGTGGCGGCACCCCCAATGCGCACGACCGCGTGCTGGCCACGAGGCTCGGCGTGGCTGCGATCGACGCCGTCCACGCGGGACGCCTGGGCACGATGCCGGCGCTGCGGGGCACCAAGATCGAGCTCGTCACCCTGCACGAGGCCACCGATCGCCTCAAGACCATCGACCCCGAGCTGTACGGGACGGCTGAGATCTTTTTCGGCTGACGGGGCTCGGGCCCATGTCCGAGCCGACCGGCGGGCGCTGATATCGTCAGCGAGCCGCCACCGTGACACGAGGGCCCGACGAACGGGTCGCCGGTGTGTTCGGGGGGTGCCGCACTGCTCATGCAGGTCGATCACGGCCGCTCGACGAGGAGAATGAACGTGTCGCTCGGGTACAACAAGGCGCTGTACATCCTCGCGTTCGACCACCGGGGATCGTTCGAGAAGATGCTGGGTGTCGCGGGCAAGCCCGACGCCGAGCGGTTGCCGGTGATTCGCGACGCCAAGGCCCTCATCTTCGAGGGGCTCGAGGTCTCGCTCGGTCTGGGGATCGACCCCGTCAGCGCCGGTGTGCTGGTCGACGAGCAGTACGGCGGCGACGTTCCCGCGACCGCTCGGGCCAAGGGCCTGTCGTTGGCGATGCCCGTCGAGAAGTCGGGCCAGGACGAGTTCGACTTCGAGTACGGCGACGACTTCGGCGCCCACATCGAGCAGTTCGACCCCGTGTTCTCGAAGGTACTGGTACGCCACAACCCCGAGGGCGATCCCGGGATGAACGCCCGTCAGACCGAGCGGCTCAAGCGCCTCGGTGACTGGCTGCACGCCCGTGACCGCTTGTTCCTGTTCGAGCTGCTCGTGCCGGCGACGGCCGACCAGTTGGCCAAGGTCGGCGGCGACGACGCCCGCTACGACGCCGAGATCCGTCCCAATCTCATGGTCGAGGTGATCAGCCACTACCAGGCGGCCGGCGTCGAGGCCGACATCTGGAAGATCGAGGGCATCGACAGCCGCGACGACTGCCGACGCCTGGCGACGCAGGCGCGTGCCGGCGGCCGCGATGGTGTCGGGTGCGTCGTGCTCGGGCGCGGCGCCAGCCAGGAGAAGGTCGACTTCTGGCTCCAGCAGGGGGCGGGGCTTCCGGGCTACATCGGGTTCGCGATCGGCCGGACCATCTGGTCGAAGCCGCTGACGGCCTTCCGGGCCGGCGAGATCACCCGCGACGTCGCAGCCGGCCAGATCGCCGCCAACTACAAGCACGCCGTCGACGTGTACGAAGCCGCCGCCGCGGCGAGCTGATCACCGGGGCGGCGGGCCGGCCGCTCCTCAGACGACGACGGGCGGGTACTGCTGGACCTTGGCCCAGTGATGGGTGCTCTCGATCTTGCGGATCGTGCGGCTGCGCGAGCGCATCACCAGCGAATGGGTGGTGGCTCCGCCTCCGAAGTATCGCACCCCCTGGAGCAGTTCGCCGTCGGTGATCCCGGTGGCCGAGAAGAAGATGTCGTCGCCACTGCACAACGTGTCGATGGTGAGAACCTCGTCGAGGTCGTAGCCGGCGTCGAGGGCCGCACGGCGCTCGTCGTCGTTGCGGGGCCAGAGCTTGCCGAGGAGGTTGCCGCCGACGCACTTGAGCGCACAGGCCGCGATGACGCCTTCGGGGGTTCCGCCGATCCCGAAGAGGATGTCGGCACCTGACTCGGGCCAGGCCACGGAGATGGCGCCGGCCACGTCGCCGTCGGGGATGAGTCGGATCCGGACGCCGGCCTCGCGGCACTCCCGGATGATGTCGGCGTGACGGTCACGGTCGAGGATCACGGCGGTCAGGTCGGCGACGTTGCGGTCGAGACGTCGAGCAACGGCCCGGAGGTTGTCGATCACGGGGGCGTCGATGTCGATCACGTCGGCCGCGTCGGGCCCGACGGCGATCTTGTCCATGTACACGCACGGGCCCGGGTTGTACATCGTTCCCCGCTCGGCCAGGGCGATGACCGACACCGCGTTGGGCCGTCCGAGCGAGGTGAGCGTGGTCCCGTCGATCGGGTCGACCGCGATGTCGCACTGCGGGAGAGAGCCGTCACCGATCTCCTCGCCGTTGAAGAGCATGGGCGCCTCGTCTTTCTCGCCCTCGCCGATGACCACGACCCCGCTCATGCGCACGCTGTTGAGGAGGGTGCGCATGGCATCGACCGCGGCGCCGTCGGCGGCGTTCTTGTCTCCCCGGCCCATCCAGCGTCCGGCGGCCATCGCCGCGGCCTCGGTGACCCTGACGAGCTCCATGGCCAGGTTGCGGTCGGGTGTGTCGGGGCGTAGTTCCACGGGGACTCCGTTGTCGCGTCATCGAGGCCGCCGCACCTTACCGTCCCCGTATCGAGTACCCAGGTCCGTACCCGACGCGAAACCGGATGCCAAGCAGGCGGCTCAGGCGAGGTCGTGGACCAGCTCCACGAGCCGTGTCACCGGTGGATAGTCGCCCAGGGTGCGGCCCCGATGGACGAGGCGGACGATCCCCGCGCCGTCGACGACGAGCACACCCGAGAGGCGCCTCACGTCGCCGGTGACCTCGCCCTGGCTGATGGCGTGGTCACGTCCGGCTCGCCGGGCCCGCAGGTAGTTCCGCCAGTTGCGCAGGTCGAACCAGGAACGCCACGAGAGGCGCTTGATGCCCATGGCCTCGTACAGCCGGGCTTCGGGATCGACGAGGCAGGGGAAGGGGTAGCCGTCATCGATGAGGCGCTGGGCCTGCCACGCGGCGCCGGTCGCCACGATGGCGACACTGGCGCCGGTCGCGGTGAGCTCGGATGCCCGAGTGCGTACCTGCACGAGGTACTCCTGGCAGGGAATTCAGCCGTAGTACCTGATGGCCACGACCACGAGCGCCTGCCCCGGTCGAGCCAGCGAGGCCACCTCGACCGGCATTTCGTGAGCATCGAGGATCGTGATGACCGGAAGGGCCTGGCCGACGGTCAGCCGCCGAACGGCGCGGGCTCCGGGTCTGTCTGTCATGGGGAGAACCTACCCCGGGCTTCTTTGTGTCCAGGTCCGCGCCCGACGCGACCCGGATGCAAAGAACGAGGTTGCGGCCTCGACCTGAGTACGCTCCCCGGCCGTGACGGTCGAGGCGGCGGTGGTCGTCGATCACCTCTCCAAGCGTTACGGAGAACGGGCCGTCGTCGACGACCTGTCGTTCACGGTCGCGCCCGGCGAGGTGTTCGGTCTGCTCGGACCCAACGGTGCCGGCAAGACCACCACGGTGGAGATCCTCGAGGGGTTCCGTCGTCCCGACGCCGGATCGGTGCAGGTCCTCGGGCTCGATCCGTGGCGGGACGGGCGCATGCTCAAGCCCCGCGTCGGCGTGATGCTCCAAGACGGCGGGCTGTACCCGGGGATCAAGGCCCATGAGGTGCTGCGCCAGTACGCCGGCTTCTTCGCCGAGCCCGAGTCGCCCGAGAGCCTGCTCGAGCTCATGGGCCTCACCGACGTGGCGGCGAGCTCAGTGCGGCGCCTCTCGGGCGGTCAGCGACAGCGGCTGGCCCTCGCGCTGGCGCTCGTCGGCCGTCCCGAGCTCGTCTTCCTCGACGAACCGACAGCCGGGATGGATCCGCACGCTCGGAGCCGAACGTGGGAGCTCGTTCGGGGCCTGGCCGACCGTGGGGCCACCGTGCTGCTCACGACGCACTTCATGGACGAGGCCGAGCGGCTCTGCGACCGGGTGGCGATCGTCGACCAGGGCTGCCTGGTGGCCCTGGGTGCCCCGGGTGAGCTCGGAGCGGGTCTGGCCTCGACCGAGACGCGCTTCTCGGCCCGGGCGGGGCTCGATCGGAACTCGCTGGCTGGGGCGCTGGCCATGGCCGTCGAGGCGATCGTCGAGGACGAGCCCGGCCAGTACCGCATCGCCGCCGAAGCCACCCCGGCGCTGGTGGCCGACCTGGCCTGCTGGCTGCGCGATCGCGACGAGCCCATCGGCGACCTCCGAGCCGGACGCCGCTCGCTCGAAGAGGTCTTTCTGCGCCTCACCAACGACGGGGCGCTCACATGACCGCTGCCGCGTCGATGACCCGAGCGGTCCTGGCCCAGGTGCGCGTCGAGCTGGCCCTCACCTTGCGCCGGGGCGAGAGCCTGCTCGTGGCCCTGGTGATCCCGGTGGGGATCCTGGCCTTCTTCTCGAAGGCCGACTTCGTCGATCTGGACGTGGAGACGCCCGTCGAGTTCCTCACCCCGGGCGTGCTGGCCCTGGCGGTCATGTCGTCGGCGATGGTCTCGCTTGGCATCGCCACGGGCTTCGAGCGGCGCTACGGGGTACTGAAGCGCCTGGGAGCCTCGCCGCTCACCCGGGGACGGTTGCTGGGCGCCAAGATCGTGTCGGTCCTGGCCATCGAGGCGCTGCAGATCGTGGTGCTCGTCGTGACGGCCGTGGCGCTCGACTGGCGTCCCGACGCCGCCGGGATCGTCCCGGCGCTCGGGCTCGTCGTTGCCGGGACGGTCGCGTTCGCGTCGCTCGGTCTCCTGATGGCCGGCACGCTCCGAGCCGAGGCCACCCTGGCCCTGGCCAACGGCCTGTACCTCGTGTTCACCGCCATCGGCGGGATGGCCTACCCCTTGGAGCAGATGCCTCGGGCCGTCGAGATCGTCGCCCAGGCCCTCCCCGGCGCCGCCCTCTCCGAGAGCCTCCGCGCCGTCCTCACCGACGGCGCCTCCGTGCCCACCTGGAGCCTGGTCGTGCTCGCCGCATGGACGATCGTCACCCCCCTCGTGACCTCCCGCCTCTTCCGCTGGGAGGAATAGACGACTCGGCGGTATCGGCTGTCCGAAGAAACCCTGTCACACAATCAGCGGCGGCGGGCACTCATTGGCAAGGGTCACCGATCGGTGCCTCCCTGAGGTCGCGTGGGCGCACTTCAGTCGCTCAGCGGTCACGCCACCCACACCGTGGGCCTCCTGGGGCGACTCAGACGAAGGTGTCGACGGTGATGGCGCAGAAGATGAGCGCCAGATAGAGGTTCGAGAACACGAACATCTTGATCGCCGAGCCGGCGTCGGGTCGGCGGCGCAGGCGTACGGCCACGGTGATGAACGCCGCGCCGAGCACGGAGCAGGCAACCAGGTACACCGGGCCGGTATCGGCGACCGGCACGAGGGCCAGCGTGGTGGCGACCACGATGACCGTGTAGACGAGCATCTCGTTCGTGGTGCGGGGGATGCCCTTGATCACCGGCATCATCGGGAAGCCGCCCCGGGCGTAGTCGTCGCGGTACTTGATGGCCAACGCCCAGAAGTGCGGCGGGGTCCAGAAGAAGATGATGGCGAACAGCACCCACGCCGAGGCGGCGAGCGAGCCGGTGACCGCGGCCCAGCCGGCGAGCACCGGCACGGCTCCGGCGGCGCCGCCGATCACGATGTTCTGCACCGTCCGGGGCTTGAGCCAGATCGTGTAGACGAAGACGTAGAACAGCGCGGCGCCCAACGTGAGGAGCGCACACAGGAGGTTGGCGGCCAGCCAGAGCACGGCGAAAGCCACCGCCTGCAAGGTGATGGCGAAGATCAGGGCTGTCGTGGGTTCGACGGCGCCGGTGGGCAGCGGGCGCGACTCGGTGCGATGCATCAACTTGTCGCGGTCGCGCTCGATCCAGCTGTTGACCGCATTGGCGCTTCCGGCGGCCATCGCCCCCCCGATCACCACGGCGAGGGTGAGACCCAGACCGGGCCAACCACCGGCGGCGAGGATCATGGCGGGCACGGTGGTGACCAGCAGCAACTCGACGACGCGGGGCTTGGTGAGCCAGAAGTAGGCCCTGACCCGGGTCGTCCAGGCAATCACCGGGGAGGCGTCGACGACACCGAGCACCGGCCGGACGGGCGTCGCCCCGACGCCCTGAGCGCCATCGGTGGCGTCGGTGGGAGCAGGCCGCACGTTCATGTCCCGCATGTCCCGCATCGGGAACCACGGCCGGGCGCCGGGATGGCCCTGACTGATTCCTGTCGCATCGGGGACGCGCTCACCACAGTCGATTCAGCTCTCGCTCGGAGAATGATGCAACCAGCACGGTTCGTCCGCCCGCATCGGCCGTGGAGACAGCGCGGGCTCCATGGTCTGGGTCGGCTGACTGTACCGCCCGGAGCTGTGATCGACCGAACACGTCACGCGACCGTCAGGGTGCCTTCCATGCCCGCACCACGATGGGCTGGGAGGTCGCAGAAGATCGTGTAGGTGGCGGCGGTGAGAGCAACGGTGCCGGTATCGGTGTCTCCGGCTCCCGAGATCTCGAGGTAGAAATCGCCCTTGTCGACACCTTCGATCACGAGCGAGTGCGGGATCACACCCGGGTCGTTCACGTACTGGATCGTCACGTCGCCCGCCGCGGCCATGAACTCGGTGACCGGGAAGGTGATGTCGGCCGCGGCCACGACCACCGCGCCCGGCGGCAGGGTGTCCGGCACCGACGGGGTACCGCTGTCGTCGTCACCCCCGCACGCGGTGACTGCGAACGCTAGCCCGAGAGCGAGCAGACCACACAGGGAACGGATGGCGCAACGATGCACGGGTTCCTCGCTCTCGACAGGCCGGTCCGGCGCGTTCGACGGCTCCGAATGTACCGAGAACCTGCGCCGGGTCACGCAATCTTCGACGTGACAGCCATCACGATTCGCGGATTCCGGCGCACTCGTCGCCGCCCGGGTGCGAACGATCGCTCAGCGGAACAGGGCGACGCTCGCCGTGAAGCCGTGGAGGAAGTTCCGACCGCCGATCGGGCCCAGCTCGCCGGCACAGAAGAATCCGACCACCGGCAGCGGTCCGAGCAGATCGCCGAGCATGCCCGCATCGTGGTCGGCCTCACCGAAGAGGTGACGGCCTCGACCGGTGCATGTGAACACGAGTGCCGCCCGGGCGTGGCGACCGTCGAGCAACGAGCGCAGATCGTCGTCGGCCGAGGCCGCATCGCGCACGTGGAACTGCATCGTCTGGCCGATCTCGACGACATCGCCGACGGCGATAGCCCCGGTGCTCTGGTCGGCACCGAGCACCGTGCGGACGAGGAAATCGCCGCGCTCAAAATCGAGCTTGTGCTCGTCGACGACGCGGCCCACGTGCACCCCGTGCCGGAACAGCTCACGCTCGTCGTCGCTGGACTCGGCCACGACCTCCTGCAGCCGTTCGAGGGCCGGGCGACCGGCCAGCTCCATGATCCACTGGCGCTGGCCTTTGGTGACGGCGAGCGGGCGTCCGGCGCGTTGAC
>JANLSK010000100.1:0-10046 GCA_031362415.1 Actinomycetes bacterium
ATTACGGCGACGCTCATAACCACGACGACACGACTGCACCGAACACGAACCTGCAGCCCGGACAAGACACGAACATCCTCCTCGAGCGGACGAAAGCGCAGAACTTCCGCAGCACACAGGCGCTGGACTACGGCGCGAAGATCTCTGGCTGCACGGTGCACTTCGTCGACGACGGCGTGGACACTGCGTTCCTCCATCCCGGTACGTCGGGCGACACGGCGCTGGCCCGCCACCTCGCGTTCCTCGGTCGCTACTACGACTGGGCGAGAGAGGGGACGCACATCCCGGTCCTCGACCGGGCACTCGACGTGCTGGCGGCCACGATGCCGGCCACCGAGCGCAGCGTTGTGAACTGGGGCGACAGCCGTCCCGGCAACATCATCTACCGCGACTTCGAGCCCGTGGCCGTGCTCGACTGGGAGATGGCCGGCGTGGGTCCACCCGAGCTCGACGTGGCGTGGGCCACGTTCTTCCAACGGTTCTGGGCGTTCATAGGGGGCCTCTACGGTGCCGCTGGCGTTCCCGAGATGTTCGGTCGCGACACGACCGCGGCCACGTACGAGCGCCTCTCGGGCGTTGGGCTCGACGACCTCGCCTGGTACGAGGCGGCCGCAGGCGTGCGTTTCGGGATCATCCTGGTGCGCATGAGCCACCGCAGCGTGGCCTTCGGCATGGCGAAGCCGCCCGCGGATCCCGACGACCACGTCATGTTCGGTCCGCTCCTCGCGCAGTTGCTGGCCGAGCTTCGCCCCTGACCACTGCGGCGGGGTTGAGCGGAACAGCGTTCTCAGCTAGTGTCCACCGCGTTCCACCGACGGTCGACCGCACGCCCCATGTGCGTGGCGGAGATCGACGCAGCCGATCACCCGGGCCCATGGAGGCGTGATGGATCTCGCGTACCGACCGATCGATGCCGACAACCACTACTACGAGCCGCTCGACGCGTTCACCCGCTACCAAGACACGGCGATGCGCAACCGCGGCGTCCAGATCCTCAACGAGGGCAAGCGGGCGTACATCGTCATCGGCGGGCGGGTCAATCGTTTCATCGCCAACCCCACCTTCGATCCGGTGATCGTGCCCGGCTGCGTCGAGCTCTTGTTCCGGGGCCAGATCCCCGAGGGTGTCGAACCTGCGTCGCTGTCGCAGGTGGAACCCATCCATCCTGAGTATCGCGATCGTCAGCGTCGCCTCGAGGTGATGGACGAGCAGAACCTGGCGGCGATCTTCTTGTTCCCGACCCTCGGCTGCGGGGTGGAGCAGGCACTGCGCGACGACCCCGGCGCCACCATGGCCTGCCTCTCGGCGTTCAACCGGTGGCTCGAGGACGACTGGGGCTTCGCGCACGAGAATCGCATCTTTCCCGCTCCGATGCTCTCGCTGGCCGACCCCGACGCGGCCGTGGCCGAGGTGGCATCGCTGCTCGAGCGGGGCGCCCGGCTCATCCACATCCGTCCGGCCCCGGTGCCCGCTGCCGGCAAACCCCGCTCGTTCGGCCATCCCGACCACGACCGGGTGTGGGCGATGCTGGCCGAGGCCGGTGTCCCGGTGGCGTTCCACCTCGGCGACAGCGGCTACCTGCGCTACGCCGGGGCGTGGGGCATGAACGAGAACTTCGAGCCCTTCGCCCGCAAGGCCGATCCGCTCGAGTCGGTGCTGGTCGACGACCGGGCCATCTACGACACCATGGCCTCGATGATCGTGCACCGGGTGTTCCATCGTCACCCCACGTTGCGGGTGGCGAGCATCGAGAACGGCTCCGACTGGGTGGCCCTCCTGGCCAAGCGTCTGCGCAAGAAGGCGAACCAGGATCCGCGCTCGTTCCCCGTCGACCCGCTCGATGTGTTGCGCACCAACGTGTGGGTGAGCCCGTACTACGAAGAAGACCTGCCGGCGCTGGCCGACACCATCGGTGTCGGACACATCCTCTTCGGCTCCGACTGGCCCCACGGTGAAGGCCTGGCCGAGCCGCTGCACTTCACCAAGGAGCTCACGGGGTTCGACGACGACGACGTGCGCCGGATCCTGCGCGACAACGCGCTCGACTACCTTGGTGCGACGGTCGCCACGTGAGCGGGCCCACGCCTCGACGCGCCCATGATTGTCTCATCAACGTTCACTTCGGTGATGCCGACCAACCGGAATGGATGTTCCGGGTCAAGGACGAATACTTCAAGCGCGACGACTCGATCTTCGGGAAGTGGGAGCTGTCGCGGGTCCTCGACGAGATGGACGCCAATGGTGTCGAACGGGCCGTGGTCACCGCCAATGTCCGCAACCCCAAGGGATCCCCCTTCGAGTTCGTCGAAGCCCGCCCCGACCGCTTCGCCATGGCCGCCGGAGGATTCGACCTCCTGCGGCCGATGCCGGCGCTGCGAACGCTGGAATCGTTCGTCAAGAACCACCCGGTGGCGTTCGTGTCGGTCGGCCCGTCGTTCTGGGGCGACGGGATGTACCCACCGAGCGATGCCGTCTATTACCCGCTGTACACGAAGTGTTGCGAGCTCGACCTGCCGCTCACGCTCAACACCGGGCTCCCCGGGCCGCCCATCCCCGGTGAGGCCCAGAACCCGATCCACCTCGACCGGGTGTGCGTGCGCTTCCCGGAGTTGAAGCTGTGCATGATGCACGGCGCCGATCCGTGGTGGGACACGGCCATCCGCTTGATGATCAAGTACCCCAACCTGCACCTGATGACCTCGGCCTGGGCCCCGAAGTATCTCCCCGAGAGCCTGCTGCACTTCATGCGCACACGGGGCAAGACCAAGGTCATCTTCGCGTCGGACGCACCGGTGCTGTCGATCACCCGCACGATCTCCGAGGCCGGGCAACTCGATCTCCCCGAGGCGGTCCTCGACAACTACCTGTATGCGAACGCGCAAGCGTTCTACTTCGACCGGCTCACCGCTCCGGCCGGCTCGACGTGAGCAACGCTGCGCTCGATCTCCCCGAGAGCTGCGAGGGGTCGGCTCCGGAAGGCGATTGGCGCGCTCGAGTCGTTCGGCGATCGGTCGGACCAGCTGCCGACAGGGCCGTCGAGCGAGGACAGGCCATCATCTCGGCGGCGGCTCGAATCGTTCGCCGCTCCGGTGGCGCCGAGCTCACCATGCACAACGTCGCCCGGGAGGTCGGGCTGTCGTTACGGGCGTTGTACCGGCATTTTTCGGGGAAGGACGATCTGCTCGTCGCCCTCGTCGAGGAGTCGCAGGTGGTGTTGGCCCGTCTCATCGAATGGCAGGCCGATCGCTTCACCGATCCGCTCGACAAGCTTGGCGCGGCATTGAGTTTCGCCACCGACGCCCGTCAGCACACCGACCACGACTACAACGTGGCCATGACCCGGTTCGTCGCCGAGGCCTCGGTGAGCGCCCCCGGGGAGATCGGCCGGGCCCGCCAGCCCGTGGTCGACGTGCTGGCCCGCCTGATCGCCGATGCCATGGCCGCCGGCGAGTTGGCCCCCGGCGACCCGCACGAGGCCGCGGCGTTTGTCCAGCTCGCCTACGTCTCCTTCCAGATGAACACCAACCTGGGGAACTCGATCGGGGCGCCCCTGCCCCCACGTGAGCAGCTCATCCGCTTCTGCCTCGGCGGGCTGGGCGCCAGCCTCCCGCCGTGTTGGGAGTCGCGGTTCCGGGTCGACGACACCGAGGCAGCGAAGCTCAAGCGGCAGGCGATGCGCATCGTCGCCGGACGCGACCCCGAATCGTCCCGTTCTCAATCTCCGTGATCGACCCGAGAAGGAATGCCCGATGACGACCTCCAGCTCCCGCGAGATCCCCGGTAACTCCGACCTCTATTACGACCCGTTCGACATCGAGATCGACAAAGACCCGCATCCCTTGTGGCGCCGCATGCGCGACGAGCTGCCCCTGTACCACAACGAGAAGTACGGGTTCTTCGCGCTCACCCGCTTCGTCGACGTCGAACGGGCGCTCGTCGATTGGGACACCTACCGCTCGGGGAAGGGTTCGACGCTCGAGATCATCCTCGCTGACATCGAGATGCCCTCCGGGATGATCCTGATGGAGGATCCGCCGCGCCACGACGCGCACCGCGGGTTGATGTCGCGGGTGTTCACGCCCAAGCGGATGAACGCGCTCGAGGACAAGGTCCGGGCGTTCTGCGCGCAGACCCTCGACCCGCTCGTGGGCTCGGGCGGGTTCGACTTCATCGCCGACCTCGGCGCCTCCATGCCGATGCGCACCATCGGGATGCTGCTCGGCATCCCCGAGCGCGATCAGGAGGCCATCCGCAAGCGCTACGACGACGGGTTGCGGATCGAGGAGGGCCAAGAGATCAGGCCCAACGACTTCGCTGCCCAGAACGAGATGTTCGGCGAATACATCGAGTGGCGATCCCAGAACCCGTCCGACGACCTCATGACCGAGCTGATCCTCGCCGAGTTCGAGGACGAGACGGGCATCAAGCGGCGGCTCACCCGCGACGAGGTGCTCACCTACACGATGCTGCTCGCCGGGGCCGGCAACGAGACCACGACACGACTGATCGGGTGGACGGGCAAGCTGCTGGCCGAGCATCCCGCGCAGCGCCGCCAACTGGTCGCCGACCGGAAGCTCGTCCCTCAGGCGATCGAGGAGATCCTCCGCTTCGAGGCACCGTCGCCTGTCCAGGCCCGCACGATGACACGCGATGTCGAGCACCACGGCCAGACCGTCCCCGCGGGCAGCATCATGTTGTTGATCAACGGTTCGGGGAACCGAGACGAGCGGCACTTCGCCGACGCCGACACGTTCGACATCCACCGAAAGATCGATCACCACCTGAGCTTCGGGTACGGCCTGCACTTCTGTCTGGGCGCGGCGCTGGCTCGCCTCGAGGGACGGATAGCGCTCGACGAGGTGCTTCAACGCTTCCCCGACTGGGACGTCGACTGGGACAATGCCGAGCAGGCGCACACCCCGACCGTCCGCGGCTGGGACCGCCTCCCCGTCGTTGTCCCCTGAGTCGGCCGCACGGCGGCGTTCACGCTGGGTTCCCGGCGCCGGGACCCAAGGGCGGCATCCTCGGGCGGCGAGCCGGGAGCGCGGCCGGGGAGGTGGCGCCGGTCTTGGCCGACGTCGACGCGTTGTCAGCCCGTCTAGCGGGCCAAGCGCCGCATGGCCCGCAGCCACTTGGCGTGGTCGTTGGCCCGTCCGCGGAAATAGGTGAGGGCTTCGGGGTGGGTGAGGATCAGGAACTCCTCGGCCTCGATCCCCGCGAGGAGCGCCTCCGCGGCCACCTCGGGCTCGATGGCCCCGTCGACACCGGTTGCGGCCGGATCGGCGTCGTCGGGAGCAACGGCCAGCATGGGCGTGCGGATGGCGAAGGGGCAGAAGCACGACACGCGAATCCCCCGGTTGCCGTACGTCATCGCCAGCCACTCGGCCAGGGCGAGCGCGGCGTGCTTGGTGACGCTGTAGGGCGCGCTGATCGGGTCGGCGGTGAGCGCGGCGCCCGATGCGGTCGAGACGAGGTAGCCCTCACCGCGCTCGAGCATCGACGGCAGGAGCGCCTGCGCGGCGTGCATGTGCGCCATCACGTGCACCCGCCACAGGTCGTCCCACACCTCGGGGCTCGACATGCCGAGGTTGTCGCCAATCCCGGCGTTCGACAGGTACACGTCGACGCGGCCGTGGCGCTCCGCGGTCTTGGCGATCGCGGCATGGACACCGGCCGCCGTGGAGATGTCGGCGACGACGCCGATGCCGCCGACCTCACGAGCGATCCCTGCGACGTCGCCGGCGATGTCGACCACGGTGACGTGCGCGCCCGCCTCCGCAAAGCGTCGACAGACCGCAGCGCCGAGGCCGCCGACTCCGCCGGTGACGATGGCGACCTTCCCCGAGAGCTCCATCACCGACCGACAGTGCTCAACGGGTCGACGGTCGCTCGGACCGCCAGGCGTGACCCGCACGTGACATTCGGGCGCTGACCGACCGTCGCCGCGCCGTGAGTCGGCGCCACATCGCCCCCGTAGCACCTCGACCACTTCATCAGTCCCCCTTCGATCATCTCGACGCATCCTCGCTCTGATCGCGAAAAGCGAGAAGCTAGCGGTGTCGTCGCCGCGTGGCGACCGTCGCGGCCGCGACGGGCGGCGGGCACCGCGGACGTGACGAGGGGAGTGGGGCGTGGGATCGAGCGATGAGATCGGTCGTGGCCGCGACGATGACGCCGGGCTCGTCCGCTGGGTCGAGCGGGAGCTGCGGGGCACGGTCACGCGGATCACCCGGATCGCTCGCTGGCGGCCGGCGTGGGACATCGACGTCGAGGTCGGCGGACGGGTGGTTGCGCTCCACGCTCGCGGTGAGCGTGAAGCCTCGATGCTGATGCCGTTCCGCATCGCCGACGAGGTGGTGGTGCACGATCTGCTGGAGGCGCATGGGCTGCCCGTCCCCCACGCCTACGGCATCTGCGAAGACCCGAGGACGCTGGTGATGGACCGGCTGCCCGGTCACGTCGAGATGTCATTCGCCGCCAGCGACGCCGAGCGCGAGCGACTGATCGACGAGTACCTCGAGCTGCTCGCCCGGGCGTACGAGATCCCCGTACCTGCCGCCGTCGCGGCCGGTCTCGACGTGCCTGCCGACGACGCCGCGACCGCGCTGGGATATTTCCGGAGGATCGAAGCCGAGTACGACCCGTTGATGGAAGCGCAGCCGGTCGATCCGATGGTGGCGTTCTTCCGACGCTGGTTGGCCGAGCACGTCCCGCCGGGCCGCCACGGCCAGGCTCGCTTCGTCCTGTACGACGCGTTCCAGTTCATGTTCGCCGATGGACGGGTTACCGGGCTGCTCGACTTCGAGCTGGCGCATGTCGGTGATCCGATGATGGACCTCGCGGCGCTGCGGGTGCGCGACACGATCAAGAGCATCGGTGATCTCGCTTGGCTGGCGGCGCGCTACGAGCGGGTCACCGGTATCACCGTCGACCACGACGTCGTCGAGTTTCACTGCGTGCTCTACAACGTGTTATCCGTGATCTCGACCCGACCGGCGCTGGCCGTTCCGGCGCCCGGCACCGACTGGTTGTCGTACCTCGCCTGGTACACCAACGGTGCCCGATGGGCATTCGAGGTGATCGCCGAGATGCGGGGCTACGAGCTCGCCCCGGTGGCGATCCCCGAGCCGCGCCCGACCCGTCACGCCCCGGCGATCCGCCATCTCGTCGATGGTCTCCGCACGGCCGGGGTGGGGGCCGGGTCCCCGACGACCGGTGTGACATACGAGCGCGTGGCCCTGGGCAAGCTGGCGAATCACCTGCGGCGCATCGACGAGGTCGGGCCGGCCTTCGACGATGCCGCGCTGTCCGACCTGGCCGAGGCGCTGGGTCGCCGGCCCGATCCCGACGAGGCCGACGCCGCGCTCGTCGACCTCGTCCTGCACGCCGGACCCGAACGTGAGGAGGAGCTCGTGCGGTTGCTCGACGCCCGGGCGCAGCGGATGCAGCTGACGCTGGCGTCGCCGAGCTCGCGCATGGTTCGCCATCCGAGGCTTCGGAGCCTGCGCGCCGACCGTCCATCGGTGCGCGTCGCCGATGACGGCTGGCCGGCCGGCTCCATCCCGGGTACCGCCTGACGCCGAGTGGGCGCGACTTCGGCCCCCGGTCTCAGCGGGCCGTCCATCGCGGTGGACGCTTCTCGAGAAAGGCCAGCACGCCCTCGCGCTGGTCGTCGGCTCCGGCGATGGCCTGCATCGCCCGCTGGGTCGTCGCCCAGCCGTCGTCGTCGTTTACGCTGACGATCTCGTCGATCGCCCGCAGGCACGCCTGCACGGAGAGCGGGGCGTTGGTGCAGATCCGCTCGGCCATGGCCACCGCAGCGTCGACGGCACCGCCCGGCTCGGTCAGCTCGTTCACCACGCCGGCCGCGTGCAAGCGGGCAGCCGACAGCGGCGTCCCGGTGAGCACCATCTCGCGTGCCAGGTTGAGGGGCAGCGCTCGGGGCGCTCGGAAGAGGCCGGCACACGTCGGCAGGAGGCCCCGGGCCACCTCCGGAAGCCCGAAGGTGGCCTCGCGTGAGGCCACGACGAGGTCGCAGGCGAGCACGATCTCGAAGCCCCCGCCGAGCGCGAACCCTTCGACCGCCGCGATCAGTGGCTTGGAGCGCGTGCGGCGGATGATCCCGTACTCGCCGCCGCGCTCGGTGAGGTAGTCGCCGTTGCTCGTGAGGTCGCTGCCCGCGCTGAACACCAGGTTGGTGCCGGTGAGCACGCCGGCCCAGATCTCGGGATCGTCGTCGATCGTCGAGAGCGCGGCATCGAGTTCGTCGGCGAGGGCCCGGTCGATCGCGTTGCGCTTGCGTTCACGCTGCATCGACACGACCATCACGCGGCCGAGGCGGGTGGTGGTCACGAGATCGCTCATGGGGTCTCCTGGGTGGGAGAGATACGGGGCTTCGACGTACTGCTGCGGCTGGTGGCGCGGCTGGTGGCGCGCTCCGGGGCGCTACTGGGGCTGGGCCCAGACCTTGGGCTCGCGCAGATGCCCGCGCCGGTGGGTCGTCATCGGATCGACGTCGTCGAACTGGCGGGCGACGAGGTAACCGGTACCCATCCAACCCCGCCGGGTCCACTTGCCGTAGGAGATGCGCGTGCCTGGGGCGCCGCTGGCCGCGGGAAGCATCTTCACCCGTTCGAGCGACTCGCAGACCCCACGCGGTGAGAGCGGCTTGGCGTCGGCGAGGGCGTAGACCACGATGGTGGCAAAGTCGCGCGACACCCCGGGTGTGTAGTAGGCGGGGCGACGGCCGTAGCGCTGCTCGAACTTGTCGAGGAACGCCACCGCCAAGGGGTTTTCCTCGTCGTAGAGATCGAGCCCGATCCAACCCAGGTATGCCTCTCTCACCGAGCGCGAGATGAACGCGTCCTGCCAGGCGGTGCCGGTGTACCGGGGCGGCGACCAGTCGATCTCGGTCAGCGCCTGATTGAGCCGCACCACCCCGAAGCCGAAGCCCAGGCTCACGATGGCGTCGGGAGCGGCTGCGTGCAGTCGGGCGGCGGTGGCCGACATGTCGTGGTCGGTGGTGGGGATGCGCTCCTCGGTCACGATCGTGAGGCCCTCGACCTTGGCGGCCCGGCGCAGGAAGCTCAGGTACTGCTCGCCGATCATCGATTCCTCGACGAGCACGGCGATGCGGCGGTGGCCGGCATGGGCCATGAGGTTGGCGAGCACGTAGGGCTCGTCGGGGAGCGAGCCGGACGAGAGCCCGAAGGTCCACTCGCCGAGCCAGTCGTCGCTGCCGCACCACGAGATCGCGGGCGTCCGGCCCTCGCGATCCAGGTACTCGCGAATGGGGATGGCGTTCTCGGACACCATGGGGCCGATGATGACGAGGCACCCGTCGTCAACGAGGGCGCGGGTCGCGTCGATCGCCGATTTCACCGAGCCACGCGGCAGTCCCTCACCCATGCGGAACACGACTTCGATGGGTCGATCGAGCAATCCTGACGACAGCGCGTCATCGAAGACGATCTGGATCGAGTCGAAGAAGTCGCGCTCGAAGTTCCACTCGTCGGGCGCAGGCGGAAACACGAAGTCGAACAGGACCCCGACCTTGATCGGCTGCTTGGCGGCGGCGATCGACACGGTGCACCCTTCCCTCGTCGTTCCGGGCGCGCCCGGGTCGAACCTCGGGCGGATCGTACGGCGCGGCGCAGCCCAGTGCCTCCAGCGGCTCTGCTCCCATGACGGCGGTTGCTGCGCCATACGTGGGTTGCGGGTCACGACTCAGCACAACGCAGTCGACCTGCGCGTGCAGCGCACCGACGCCACACCGCAGGCGACCTGCGCGTGCAGCTCCCTCGTTGACATGCGTTGGCCCCACCCCCGTTTGCCTAGAGAGGGACGGGCGGCTCCGACGCGACATCTCGCGCCCGCAACCTGACACGAGCTGGGCGCCCGCCGCCACCGGGGGCGGGAGCAGCGGGCGCCCGGTTCCCCTCAGCCGTTACGACGCGTCAGCGGTCGTCGTCTCAATCGCTTCAGGGGCGGGGTTCCGGCCCCGGCCGATCTCGACCTTGCGCGGCTTGGCCTGTTCGGCGACGGGG
>JANLSK010000144.1:0-19740 GCA_031362415.1 Actinomycetes bacterium
GCGACGCTCACCGACTGCGTGCCCGCGGCGGGCGTGTAGCTGTAAATGTGCTGCAGCTTCCAGATGCCCGACGACTGCATCGCCAGGACGGTCGCGCGGTCGCGCGCGTAGAGACCGTAATTGTTGCCGAATCCCGTGGCCGTCGAAATCGTCGTCCATGTGACGCCACCGTTGAGCGAGACGAGCACCGCGGGATCGCCATTCGCCGAATACTGGCCGAACACCACCATGTTGGGATCGTCGCGGCTGATGTCGACGCCCCACGGCTGGTTCGTCGCGTCCACCGTGGACCAGGCGGAGCCGAAATTGGTGGAGCGCTGAACGCCCCCCGCCGTCCACGCCGTGGCCAGGACCTGGGAGTTTCGCAGGCGGGCGCACGCGAGCCCGGGCACCTCGGACGCGTTGCTCACACTGTCGATCACGGTGAAGCTCTGCCCGCCGTCCGTCGACTTGAGGTGGCGGCCCCTGCCGGTGCTCGTCACGCCGTCCCCGACGATCCACAGCTGGGGGGTCATGTCGGGCAGCTCGCCGGCGCGGCGACGATCTCGGCGGCGGCGTTGTCGTCACCGGCCCAGGTGTTGCCGCCTGCGTCGCCTGCGCCGCCGGCGCCGCCCGCCCCTCCGGCCTGGGCCGCCGACGCGGCCTGGGCCGCCTCCTCGTACATGCGCTGGGCGAAGGCCTGCGATGCCTTGGACAGCTCCTCGTGACGGTTCTTGACGACCTCGATGTCGCTCCCGGCGAGGGCCTCCTTCACGTTGGAGACGGCCGCTTCGATGTCGGCCCGCTCGGTCGGCGAGGCCTTGTCGCCTTGGTCCTTGAGCATCTTCTCGGTCTGGTACACGAGCGAGTCGGCGTCGTTGCGGAACTTGGCCTCCTCGGCGCGCTTGCGGTCCTCCTCGGCGTGCAGCTCGGCGTCTTTGACCATGCGGGCGATGTCGTCCTTGCCCAGCGCCGACTGCCCGGAGATCGTCATCGACTGGAGCTTGCTCGTGGCCATGTCCTTGGCCGAGACGTGCACGATCCCGTTGGCGTCGATGTCGAACGCCACCTCGATCTGCGGAACGCCCCGGGGTGCCGGAGGCAGGTCGACGAGCTGGAACTTGCCCAGGGTCTTGTTGCGAAACGCCATGTCGGACTCGCCCTGGAGGACGTGGATCTCGACCGAGGGCTGGTTGTCGTCGGCGGTGGTGAAGATCTCGGAGCGCTTGGTGGGGATGGTGGTGTTGCGCTCGATGAGCTTGGTCATCACGCCGCCCTTGGTCTCGATGCCGAGCGAGAGGGGGGTGACGTCGAGGAGGAGGATGTCCTTCACCTCGCCCTTGAGCACGCCGGCTTGGATGGCGGCGCCCACGGCGACGACCTCATCGGGGTTGACGCCCTTGTGGGTGTCCTTCCCGGCGAGCTCCTTCACCAGCTCCTGCACGGCCGGCATGCGCGTCGAGCCGCCCACGAGGATGACGTGGTGGATCTTGTCGCGGGTGAGGCCGGCGTCGCGGATGGCCTGCTCGAACGGACCCTTGCAGGCGTCGAGCAGATCACGGGTGAGATCCTGGAACTTGGCCCGCGTGAGCTGCTGCTCGAGGTGCAGGGGACCCTCGGCCGTGGCCGTGATGAACGGCAGGTTGATCGACGTCTCCTGGGTCTGGGAAAGCTCGATCTTGGCCTTCTCGGCCGCTTCCTTCAGTCGTTGCGCCGACATCTTGTCCTTGGTGAGGTCGACGCCGTGTGCGTTCTTGAACTCCGTGGCCAGCCAGTCGATGACCCGCTCGTCCCAGTCGTCACCGCCGAGGTGCGTGTTGCCCGAGGTGCTCTTGACCTCGAAGACGCCGTCACCGATCTCGAGCACCGACACGTCGAACGTGCCGCCGCCCAAGTCGAAGACGAGGATCGTCTGGTCGGTGGCCTCTTTGTCGAGGCCATACGCCAGCGCGGCTGCCGTGGGCTCGTTGATGATGCGCAGCACCTCGAGGCCGGCGATCTGACCAGCTTCCTTGGTGGCCTGGCGCTGGGCGTCGTCGAAGTACGCCGGGACGGTGATGACGGCCTGGGTGACCGTGTCGCCCAGGTAGGCCTCAGCGTCGCGCTTGAGCTTCATGAGCGTGCGAGCGCTGATCTCCTGGGACGTGTAGGCCTTCCCGTCGATGTCGACGGTCCAGCTCGTGCCCATGTGGCGCTTGACCGAGCGGAGGGTGCGGTCGGCGTTGGTGACCGCCTGACGCTTGGCCACCTCGCCCACGAGCACGTCGCCCGACTTGGCGAAGGCGACGACCGAGGGCGTGGTACGGGCCCCTTCGGCGTTGACGATGACGGTGGGCTCACCGCCTTCGAGGACGGCGACGACCGAGTTGGTGGTACCGAGGTCGATACCGACGGCCTTGGACATGGGAGATCCTCCAGAGGAAGCGTTGCCGGGCCACCGACGTGGTGCCCAGTCATGTATCGGTAGTAGCCATCATAAAACTTGAGTGTGTCAGACCCAAGTTTTCTGAGCCCCGATGTGGAGGAAGTCACACTCGGAACCGCCCGTCGACGGGGAGGCTCAGATGTAGGTGAAGGAGTCGAAGATGCGCTGGAGGGCGATGAGGTCGGCCGTCGTGGTCATCTGGAAGACGAGGGCGACCGGCTGGAGCAGGGTGTCGGGGGGCTGGCCGGCGATCACCAGGAGCGCGGTGGCGTTGGCGCCGCAGCCCGTCCACAGCTCGTAGCTGCCGACGAACACGGCGTCGGCGTACTCGAAGAAGCCCTCGCTGGTGCATTGGGACGTGAAGTCGAACTGCTCGAAGAGGATCGTGGCCGGATCGCCGAACCGGCCCTCGATGTAGAGCATCTGGATGCCCGACTCGTCGAACGTCTCGACGAACGCCGTCCGATCGGCCGCCGCGGTGATCCCCGGCGTCTCGCCGTCGCCGAAGGTGATGGCCCCACCGTTGACGTCGGCCCACTCGACCGGCACGTCGACGCTGAACACCGAAGTGTCGTCGGTGACGATCTCGTATCCGGAATACGGCGTGGCCTCGGGCAGGAGGCCTTCGAGGATGGCGGCCACGTCGCCCACGAAGGTGAAGGACGGCGTCAGGGGCGCGCCGTTGATCGTTCCGGCGAGGGTCTCGGCCGTGTCGAGCCGGAACACCTCGACGTCGACGGGATCGGACACCGAAGAGGACTGGAGGACCTCGCAGTAGGCCGCGAGAGTGCCGTCGCCGCCGACGAGGCTCCCGCCGATGCGCATCACCACGTCGCCGGGCTGGATGCCGCTGAGCGCGGCCGGCGAACCCGGATCGACGGTCGTGACCCAGACGCCGAGCACGCCTGACGACGGATCGTCGACGACGCTGCCCGAGATGCCGAAGCCGTCGACGTAGCCGGAGGCTGCGCCGATGAGGTCGAGCCCGAACTCGAGCGGGGTCACGAGCTGGCGGTCGCGGTTGTCGCTCAGGTTGGCGTGGTTGATGCCGACCACGAGCCCCTCGTCGGTCACGAGGGGTCCGCCGGTCGCGCCGGGCTCGATCGGGGCATCGACGCGGAGGTTGTAGGGCACGAACGAGGCCAGCGTCTGGTCGTCGGCGTCGGGGTCGGCGACGATCCCGTCGGCCACCACGTACGCGGTGCGCTCGCCCGGCGTCTGCGGGAGGGCGTACCCCGCAGCGTGGACATCGAGGCCCCCCCTGACCTCACCGTCGAAGGCCGTGAGCGAGGCCACGGACGTCTCGAGCCCTTCGACTTGGATCAGCGCCACGTCGCTGCATTCCGAGCTGGCGATGACCGACGCCGAGTAGGCCCGTTCGTCGCCACTCACGTAGACGGTGAGCTCCTCGGCCCCGGCAACGATGTGATACGCCGTCAGGGCCTGGCCGGACGCGGTGACGAAGAAGCCCGAGCCGGCGCCGGCGAAGGCGTCGACCGTGCCGATCTCGGGATCGCGGTACACGCCGGTGCCGACGATCTGGATGGTGGCCGCTTCCACCTGTGACAGGTCACCGACCGGTCCGCCGGCCGTCGTCGTGGTCGTGGTCGTGGTCGTGGTGACGTCGTCGGGGTCGGTCGTGGTCGTCTCGTCGTCGGGCCTGTCGCGCTCGGACGTGGTGGTGCGGCGCGGGCGGGTCGAGCCGGAGTCGTCGTCGTCCTGGGCGTCTCCCCCGCCGCCGCCTCCCTCGCCGCACGCGGCGAGAGACATCGCGAGCACCATCACGCCTGCAACCAGTGTTCGCCTCATCGAGCAGCCTCCCGCACGCCGATCACCGGTGGATCGACCGGGGGCAAGTATCGCTCAGCGCTCAGACCGCCTGGAGCAGGTACCCGCGAGCGCGCACCGTGCGGACCTCGAGGCCGACGAGGCGGGCTCGACGACGCAGCCGCAGCATGTGCACGTCGAGCGCGTTGCGGGTCGGCGGGCCGGCCGGCCAGGCGCTGCGACTCACGACATCGCGGGCGACGACAGCCCCGAACCGGTCGACGAGCGGTCGGGCCATGGCCCCTTCCAGAGGCGACAAGGCGATCCACTGGTCGCGAAAGCGCAGCAGATCGTCGTCGTGCACCTGGGGTCGGAGACGGGCCGCGGCCCGGGGCGCCAGGGTCGCCGCCCGGGCCCGGACGTCGCGATCGTCGGCGGGGATGCGCACCCAGTCCTCGAGCTCGTCGATGGGCATCGGTGGCTCGGTGTCACCGCGCACCAAGAGCAGACGCGGCGCACCCTCGGCCTGCAACAACGACAACCGGGCGGACTCCTCGGGCCAGCGAACCAGCGTGACATCCATTGGGAGCATGCAACCGGGCCCGTGTTTCGTGACTGTTTCGCACTGGTGAAGGATCCAGACGGGCATCCGAGCAGGAATCGATCGACTTCGCTACGCTTCGCCGCCTATGGCGCGAACCGATGCATTCATCGCACACCTGGCCGAGCACCCGCTCTTCGCAGCGTGCTCCAAGAAGGATCTCAAGCTGATCGCCTCCAAGGCGACACCGCTCGACATCCCTGCGGGCCGCACGATCATCGAAGAGGGCGCGACGGGCAAGGAGTTCTTCGTCATCGACGAGGGCAGCGCCATCGTGAAGCGCAACGGCCGCAAGGTCGCCACGCTCGGCGCCGGGCAGTCGTTCGGTGAGCTCTCGCTCCTCGACGGGGGGCCCCGCAACGCGACGGTGGTGGCCGACAACGCCATGCGGGTGCTGATCCTCACCCGGCCCGAGTTCGCCGGCCTGCTCGACGAGGTCCCGGGGCTGGCCCGCAAGCTGCTGATCGGCATGGCCAAGAGGCTGCGCGACAGCGACGCCCGCGGTCTGCAGTAGCTGGTCCATAGGAGCACGGTGCGCACCATTGCTCGTCCGAGCGACGGCGATGGTCGCTTCGAGGGCGTGATCGAGGTCACGGTGGCGCTGCGCGTCCTGGCCACGGCGAGGCCGGGCCGGGCCGGGGCCCTGCGCTAGATTTCGGCAACTTTTCAGGTCGACTGCGGGCGTGGTCACGCCCATCGGGAGGGTCGCGTGCGCCGCGTTCGGGTCAAGCCGCACCAGCTCGTCATCGCTGCCAGCGTCATGGCTGCGTTGGTGTTCGCCGGCTCGGGCATCGTCCCCAGCATCACCGAGTGGCACGACGATTCACCCGTCTCCCGTGAGGTGTTCGGCAACATCCCCGCGCCCATCCAGGCGGTCTTCTACACGCTGATGGCCACGATGTGTCTCGTGGTCGGCTGGATGGCCGCCATGCGGGTGAAGAACTGGGAACGGGGCCGCCCCGACGATCGCTCGCTCCGACGCGACAACGCCGGACGTCGAGCTCGCGACTTCCGGGCCGGCGTTTGGATGCGGACGCTCCTGCGCGACGCCCCCGCCGGGGCCATGCACTCGATGATCTACTTCGGGTTCATCGTGCTGTTCATCGCCACCGTGCTCCTCGAGATCGACCACCAGGCTCCCGAGAGCCTCAAGTTCCTCCACGGCGACACCTATCGGGCCTACGCCTTCATCGCCGACCTGTTCGGCGTGGTCTTCGTGGTCGGCATCGTGTGGGCCATCGTGCGGCGCTACGTGCAGCGCCCCGAGCGCATCCGCTCCAAGACCCGTCCCGAGGACGCGCTCATCCTGGGCTGCTTCTTGCTCATCGGCGTCTCCGGGTTCTTCGTGGAGGGCCTGCGGATCGCCCACTCGGGCGCCGAGCTGGGAGCCCGTCCGGAGTTCGAGCGGTGGTCGTTCGTGGGCTGGGAGATCGCGAAGTGGTTCGGGAACCTCGGCGAGGGGACCCTGTCCGACTTCCACCGCTGGGTCTGGGCACTCCATTTCGTGGCCTTCATCGGTTTCGCGATCCTGCTGCCCACCACGAAGCTGCGGCACATGGTCACGTCGCCGATGAACATGTACCTGAAGGACCGCGACCGTCCCAAGGGCGCCATGAAGGCCATGCCGTACCTGCTCGACGGGGAGACCACGCTCGAGACGTTCGGCGCCAAGGTGATCGAGGACTTCACCTGGAAGCAGCTCATGGACACCGACGCCTGCACCGTCTGCGGGCGCTGCACGTCGGTGTGCCCGGCGAACATCACCGGCAAGCCCCTCGACCCTCGCAAGATCGTCCTCAACATCGGTCAGATCATGTCGGCCACCGGCACGCCGGCGGTCTCGCCGACGGTCGGGCTCGAGCCCGGCGTGGTCGTCTCGGCCAACTCCGTGTTCGAGCTCATCACGACCGACGAGATCTGGTCGTGCACCTCGTGCAAGGCGTGTGACGAGATCTGCCCGGTGAACATCGAGATCCTCGACAAGATCCTCGACATCCGGCGCTACCTCACCCTCATGGAGTCCGACTTCCCCACCGAGCTCGGTATCGCCTACCGGGGCATGGAGAACTCGTACAACCCGTGGGGTCTGGGCAACAACGAACGGGCCGCCTGGGCCGAAGGGCTCGACGAGAGCGTCGTCATCGTCGACCCGTCCGACGCCTTCGAGCACGAGTACCTGTACTGGGTGGGCTGCGCGGGCTCGTTCGACGATCGAAACAAGAAGGTCACCCAGGCCACCTCGAAGCTCATGCAGCGAGCCGGGATCGACTTCGCGATCCTCGGGCCGTCCGAGCTGTGCACCGGCGACTCGGCCCGCCGCTCCGGCAACGAGTACCTCTTCCAGATGCTGGCGTCCGAGAACATCGGCACGCTCAACGGCATGGGTGTGAAGAAGATCGTCACGCAATGCCCGCACTGCTTCAACACCCTGCTCAACGAGTACCCGCAGCTCGGCGGCAACTACGAGGTCGTGCACCACTCGCAGCTGTTGGCCGACCTCGTCGACAGCGGACGCCTGTCGCTCGTGGGCGCTTCGCTCGACGAGCGCATCGTGTACCACGACTCGTGTTATCTCGGGCGCCACAACGACGTGTACGTTGCACCCCGACGGGTGATCGGCGCGATCGGCGGGGTCGAGGTCGTCGAGATGCCCCGAAACGGCACCCGATCGTTCTGCTGCGGCGCCGGCGGGGCCCGCATGTGGATGGAGGAGCATCTCGGCGACAAGCGGGTCAACGTCGAGCGCACCGAGGAGGCGCTGGCCACCAAGCCCGACCGCATCGCGGTGGCCTGCCCGTTCTGTTACGTGATGATCGCCGACGGCGTCAACGAGAAGGGCGAAGGCGACAACGTCAAGGTCTCCGACATCTCGCAGGTGTTGCTGGAAGCCATCGAGTCGCGCAGCACCGCCGCCGTGGCCTCCGCCAACACGCCGATCACGGGGTTCTCGGGCGGCTCGATCCGCCCGTGACGGGAGTGCGTCTCCGGCGGACGGCGAACGGGGCCGCGGGTCCGTTGTCATCGTGCTGGCCGTCGTCGCGGTCATCGCTGGCTGCGGCGACAGGTTCGACACCGGACTGCCGGCGATCCCTGAGGTTGGCAGCGGTGTCGGCGGACCGACCACGGTGCCCCGTCCGGCCCGGCCTGAGGATTCACCGCAGCTCGGTGCCCTCCCCGAGCTCGGCTTGGGTGCCGACGCCATCATCGTCGGCACCGACATCCCGGTCGGCGATCTTCCGGAGGCCGTACGCGATCTCCTTGCGGCACATGGCCCCGAGGTCGAGCTGGTCAGGCTCTCGGTCTCGGCGTTCGGTATCGAGTTCGCCGTGCGCGAAGCTCCCGGGGCGTCTCGTCTGGTCGACCACGACTGGGATCCCGAGGACGGGCTCTCTGAGCCGAGCAGCCCCCGACCGGAAGACGGTCCCTGGTTCACGCTCGCCGGCGTGAACCTCAACGCACTCCAGCCGTTGATCGAGGCGATCCAGACCCGGGTGCCGGGCGCCGAGGTCGACGATGTCGAGTTGCACGGCGAGTTCAAGTGGTGGCGGCTGGGGTTCAGCTCCCCCGGCCCGACCTTCGAGGTGCGGGCCCGGCTCGACGGCACCGTCGTCGCGATCGTGGTCTGAGGCGTTTCCCGTGCGCGCCGGTCGCTTCCTCGCGGTGCCGCTGCTGGCGATCCTGGCCTTTGCTCGTCGTGCAGGCCTGGGGCGCTGTCGTGGAGACCACACCGGTGATCACCGACACCAACGACGATCTCCGAACGGATCGTGTGGCGCGCTGCGGTGCAGCGCGACGGCGTCGTCGCGGTCGAGGTCACACTCGAGTTCCGCGACGACGAGGAGCGTGATGTGGGCCTCGAGCTACCAGCGGGAGCCCATCAGGTGCGCGTCGACGGTCACCCGGTAGCGTCTCCGACTTCTCGAACGGCCGGTGGGAGCGTTCCGGGGGACGGCCCGGCTCAGCTACGAAGTCGTCGGCGCCGTGCGGCGTTTCGACGACGGCGCGCTCGTCGATCTGGCCATGTATTCGGGCCTGATCTCCTCCACCGGCCTGGGCGACACGGAGGTCCAGGGTGTCTTGTGGTGGTTGGAGGATTCGGGTTCGGGTGACGTCCGGTTCATTGTTCCCCCGCTGCGCGACATCCGGGCCGAGACCATCATCGGCCGTGCTGCGAGTGGTGGAGCCGTGCGGTTCACCGCAGCCGGGTTCCCCTGGCACGACGCCACGTTGCTGGCCGAGCTCTCTCCGAGTGCGGCGTCGTCCATACCCGTGTCGGAGGGCTCGGCCGACGATGTATTCGGTGTCCGTCGCGCCGAGCTCACCAAGGGGCCGCTGGCGAACGGCGATCCCTCCCGTTACACGCCCGTGCGCCAGCTCGTCACGGCTGCGCTGTTGACGGTGTGGTTCGCGCTGCTCCTCGGGTGGCTCGTGCCGCGGTGGCGGCGGGCCGCGGTCGAACCAGCGGGAGCAACCGAAGGAGTCCCAGAGGAGATCACCGAGCCCCCGTCGGAGCTGCCGCCGGCCGTCGTTGGGATGCTCGTGGGCTTGATTGGCAGCGGTGATCGTTCGGTGGTCGCGGGGACCCTGCTGGGTCTGGCCGCCCGACGCGAGGTCCGCATCGACGGGATCGATGCGGAGCGTTTCACCCTCCGCATCCCTGCCTCCACGGTCGGGGTCGACGAGTTCGAGCGCCTCCTGCTGAGCGCGCTGCGCCCGCAGGGCCAGGCCGCAGCGGAGGTCACCTCACCGGGCCGCCCCTGTGGAGCGACGGCCCTCACCCCTTCATCCGTCCCATGCGCCACGCCATGCACAAGCGGGCCCGGAGCGATAGGTTGACGACGCCGGTGTTCTCTCCCTTGGTGCTCCTGCTCGCCGCGGTGCTGATGGGAATCACTGCACTCGTTGGCAGCGGCGGCCGGAGCATCCTGGCGATGGTGGTGCTCGTCGGAGGTCCGGTGCTGGCGATCAGCGCGGGTCTCACCGCCGGATCCGCCCTCACGCGCCAGGGCCGGCGAGTTCGGGCCGAGTGGGTGGCCTTCGGGCGATTCCTCCGGGAGAGCGGATCGTTGGCCGATCTCGGCGTCCCCGCCATCGCCGTGTGGGGACAGCACCTGGCCTACGGAACCGTGCTCGGCGTCTGCCCGACGGCGGCCCGGGCCCTATCACCCCGCTTCGGCCGCGACGTCCCCTGACGCCATCCCGGTGGTGTCGACGGTGTCGACGGTGTCTGCGGTGTCGACGGTGTCTGCGGTGTCGGTCTGGTGGCATCTGGGCCATCTGGTGGCATCTGGTGCCATCAGCGCGTCCGCTGGCGGTCCGGATCGGCACAACTCGGGCAGAGCCGCCGCGGCTCGGTTCAGGTGGAGGCTGCCGTCCACGATAATGTCCGTACATATGGACAATCGAGTGACAGGGTCACGGCAGGGCGGATCGAGCCCGTGCGACGGGCGGTTCGAGCCCCGAGCGCCGGGGGTGCTCCGGTGATCGTCGTTGCACTGCTCCTCGTCTTCGGGGTCCTCATCGGGGTGTCGCTCGGATCGGTGGGGGCCGGTGGTTCGATCCTGGCCGTGCCGGTGCTCGTGTACGTGGCCGGTGAGTCGCCGAAGGCAGCCACGGCATCGTCGCTGGTCGTCGTCTTCTTGACGGCGATCATCGCGCTCCGACCCCACTGGTCGGCCGGCCGGGTTCGGCGCGACATCGCGGTGCCCTTCGGGCTCGTGGGGGTGGCCAGCTCGGTGGCGGGAAACGCGATCGGTCAGCGGCTCGACGCCGACGCGCTGATGCTGGCGTTCTCCTTCGTGATGGTGGCCGCGGCGATCGCCCTCGTCCGCCGCACCCGGTCGTGCGTTTCCACCAGCTCCACCAGCTCCACCAGCTCCACCGGGTTGCCCTCACCGGCTGCGCCATCCCGCAGCCTCCCCCAGACATCGCCGGTGGCCCTTCTCGAGCGCCTCGAGCACCTCGATCGCCGCGACCGGCCCGTGGTCTCGCTCGCCTTCCGGGCCCGGATCGTCGGGGCCGGCATCGTGGTCGGGCTCATGACGGGATTCTTCGGGGTCGGCGGCGGTTTCGTGATCGTCCCGGCCTTGGTGTTGCTGCTCGGCCTGTCGATGACCGATGCGGTGGGCACGTCGCTGCTGATCATCGTCATCAACACCTCGGGGGCGTTCGCCCTCAAGGCTCGGGGCCTCGACCTCGACTGGGGCGTGATCGTCGTGTTCAGTGCGGCGGCGGGCTGTGGTGCGTTGTTGGGTGGCCGGGTCGCCCGTCACGTCGACAACGCCCGTCTGACGCGGTGGTTCGTCGCGGTCGTGGTGACCGTGGCCGTGTACATGGCTATCCGCTCGGGTGCCGCGTTGGGCGCTTGACCTCGAGTGGCACCCCCCGGTTGGCGGGTGTGTCGTGTGCCGCCGGGGCCGTGTGGCTCAGGCCTCGGGGCGGACGTTGGCGCTGTAGCGGGAGGCCACGGCGCCACTCTGGCCCTGGTACTTCGAGCCCAGCGCCGGATGGCCATAGGGCCGTTCGGCCGGGCGATCCATGCGCTGGAACACGATCTGGGCGACCTTCATCCCGGGCCGCAGGAGGATCGGCAACGTCGACACGTTGCTCAGCTCCAGCACGATCGTGCCCGAGAAGCACGGGTCGATGTACCCGGCCGTGGCGTGGATGAGCAGACCCAGTCGGCCCAGCGAGCTCTTCCCGTTGACGACGCCCACGACCAGTGGTTGGCCTCTCAAGCCCATCAGCCGGGATGGGCGCTCTTCCGACGGCGGCCCGGGTGGCGGCCCGGTGTCGTCTGATCACCCGGCGACGGCTCCGGCCGTGCGGAGGGCATCGATCTCGCTGCTTCCCAGACCGAGCTCGCGCAACACCTCCACCGTGTGCTCGCCCAGGCCGGGTGCGCCCCTGCGGATCGTGATCTGTTCGTCGTCGAACTGCGCGGGTGTCGCGGCGAGACGGGCCGTGGGATGGCCCGGATGGCGTGGCGCGTAACCGTTGGCGAGCACCATCGGATCGGCCAGCACCTCGACGGTGTTGGCGAATTTGGCGAAGATGCACCCCTCGGCGGTGAGCCGCTCGACCAGCTCTGCCAAGGGTTTCGTGGCGATGGCGTCGCGGAATGCGGCCCTGAGCGTCTCCCCGTCGGCATCGCGGCCGGCCTCGGTGGCGTACCTCGGATCGGCCCCCAGCGCGTCGAGACCCAAGGCCTTGGTGGCATTGGGCCAGTAGCGATCGCCGTTGATCATCACGAGCTGCACGTAGCGCCGGTCGGCCGTCTGATAGCTGCCGACCATGGGGCTCGGGACCGCACGGCTGGCGCCCTTGGGCGGGTCGGTGCCGAGCAGTGACGCGGCGGTGATGTCGGGCGACAGCGTCCATACTGCGCCGGCGAGCAGCGAGATGTCGACGACCACGCCGACGCCCGTGCGGCTGGCCCGAAACAGCGCCGCCGAGATGGCGCCCGCGAACATGGCGCCCGTGGGGATGTCGCCCAACGCCGGCCTGGGATTCACGAGCGGACCGTCCTCGGGTGAGAGCATGTGGGCAACGCCGCCGCGTGCGAACCAGGACACGGCGTCGAAGCCGCCAGCCTCGGCGTCGGGACCCTTCTGTCCCTGTCCGTGGCCCTTGGCGTACACGAGCTTGGGGTTGATGGCCAGCAGGTCAGCCGGCTCGACGCGTAGCTTGCGACGCACGGCCGGGAGCTGGTTGGTGACGAAGACGTCGGCCCAGGCCACCAGCTTGTCGAACACCGGGCGGGCCTCGGGAACCTTGAGGTCGATGGCAATCCCCCGTTTGTTGCGGTTCACGAGCTCGTTGATGAAGTTGAAGCCGCCGGTGTTCACGACCAGGCCCTGGCCCATGATGTAGCGCATGGCGTCGCCGGCGGGCTTCTCGGCCTTGACGACATCGGCGCCCCAGTCGGCCAGCACCGCACAGGCCGACGGGACGAACCCGTGCTCAGCGAGCTCGAGCACCTTCACGCCTTCGAGGGGCAGGGTCATCGGCTGGACCTTTCGTTGGAGGGGGCGTCCTTGAATCGGGTGCGCTCGAGGTGCCGTTCAGCGGCTCACGATCATCACGCAGGCGTTGGCGCCTCGGCCGACGGTATGAGCCAAACCCACCGTGGCGCCGGCGACCTGGCGAGGCCCAGCAGTTCCTCGGAGTTGCTCGACGAGCTCGACCACCTGAGCCAACGCCGAGGCGCCGAGCGGCTCGCCCTTCGACAGCAGCCCGCCCGACGGATTCACGGGCCGTCGACCGCCCACGCTCACGCCCCCGTCGGAGACGAGCCGGGCTTGTTCGCCCGGGGCGCACAGTCGGAGCTCCTCGTAGGAGATGAGCTCGCGGGCGGCGTCGGTGTCTTGACACTCCACGACATCGACCTCGTCGGGGCCCAGGCCCGCAGCCTCGTAGGCGGAGTCGGCGGCGAGGCGTGACGCCGGGGGGATCGCGGAGTCGTCGATACCGCTGAGGGGGGTGGCCTCGCCCAGGACACTCCCGGGCAGATGGCTCCGGAGGGCCGCGGCGCGCAGCGTGATCGTCGGACGGTGGGTGTTGGCATCGGGTCGCGCCCGGCGCAGCACGACTGCGGCGGCGCCCTCGTTGGGGCTGCACAGCATCCAGAGGTGCAACGGCTCGCACACGGTCCGGCTGGCGAGCACCTCGTCGGCCGTCACCTCCTTGCGGAACATGGCGTTCGGGTTGTTCACGCCGTGGCGGCGGTTCTTCACCACGACCTCGGCCAGGTGGGCCTTGGTCACGCCGCGCTCGCGCATCAGCCGCTGCGCCCTCAGCGCGAAGTAGCTCGGCGTGGCGGCCAGGCCCGCCTCCTCGCGCCAGGGCTCGAAGAACGATGAGCGGATGATCCCCTTGGGCATCTTCTCGATCCCGAACACGAGCACACAGTCGAACTGGCCGGCGGCGATGGCGCCGGCAGCCAGCTGCAGGGCTGCGCCCCCCGACGCGCATCCGGCTTCGATGTCAACGATCGGCATTCCCGTGAGCGCCAGGGCGCCGAGCACCTTGTGACCGGCGGCGACCCCGCTGTAGGCCGTGGCGCAGAACGCGGCCTGGAACGGAGGCTTCATCGGGCTGCCGCCACCCAACCCGGCGTCGGCGAGTGCGTCACGCACCGCGTCGACACCCATGCGTGTGACCGACTTCCCGTCGAAGCGTCCAAACGGATGGATGCCGATGCCCGCGACCTCGACCCGGTTCAACGCGCTCATGCCGCCGGGCCCTCCGCCACCCCGTCCCGGTCCGAAGCGCCAGGCGCGAAGGCCCAGGTGATCACGGTGTCGCCGGTGTCGTCATCGGTGTACAGAGCTTCGGCGACGAGGCGCATGGGCTGGCCGAAGCTCAGCAGTGACGGGTCGCTCTCGGTGATGCGGCCCAGAACGCGCAACCCGTCCGAGAGCTCGACGATCCCGAACCCATACGGCACATGGCCCCGGTACCCCGGTGGTGGCGCCGTGACCGCCGTCCATCCCCAGAGCGTCCCACGAGTGCCGAGATCACGCTCCTCGACATCGGTGGCCCCGGTGTACGGGCACGTGTCGAGCAGCGGGAAGTGTGCCAGCCTGCTCGTGGGTGACCATCCCCCGATCAGCGTGATGCTGGGCCACTCGGTCTCGGGATCGCCGATGCGGAACAGCCCGGGCTCGACAGCGCGTACGGTCACGGCCTGATTCTGCTCACACCCACGCCCTCGCGCCACGAGTTGACCCCGACGACCACGATGAGCACCACCTGCTCGATGCGAACGGCTCGGCGGACGACGGCCAGGGACGGGGCGGAGCGGGTTGGTCGGAGCTTGATCGGAGGGATCAGGATCCACCGGGTGTTGGCGGCAACGCCGGCCAAGGCGACAGCGAGGAGCAGCTTGACGATCAAGGTCTGGCCGAAGTCGGTGTCGGTGAGGGCACGCCACGATCCCGTCTGGCGCAACGCGATCACCGAGCCGGATATGGCAAGGAGTGCGACCGAGCCGGTGGCGACGGCGGAGAACCGGACCACCAGTTCGGCGGTGGCCCGTTGGTGCGCCGCCCGTCCGTCGCCCGTGGGAACGCCGTCGCCAGGAAGCGCTGCAGCACGGTGGGCCAGCCCGCCGGGAGGGAGGGAGGGAGGGAGGGAGGGAGGTGCTGGTGCCGACGGCGGTGGCGAGCACGGAACGGACCGGGCTCCACCGGGGCAGCGCGTCGGCGCCTCGGCCGCTGACCAGGGCCGCCTGGACGAGCACTGCGGCCGCCGTTGCGATGAGCGCGACGACCACGGCCCCGACGATCAGGCGTCGCTCGTCGCTGCGGGCCTGTCGACCCTGTGCAGGCAGTCCGAGGAAGGCGATCGCGCCGATCGCCAGGAGGGTGCCCGCGTAGATGAGGAAACGGGCGGCGTCCCCAGCTCGGCGATAGGTGGCGTCGGATGGGGTACCGATGCGGCTGGCGAGTCCGGCCCGGTCGCCGGTCACAGAACCGACGCTGAACGTGTACGCCCCGGAGACCACATGACTGTCGGCCGAGGTGACCCGGTACGAGACGAGGAAGGTGCCCTGACGACCGGTATCGGTGAGACCCACCTCCACGGTGGTGTTGTCGATGCCGTGGCGCACGACGCCGTCGTCGACGCGAACGAGGGCGGCGTGGGCCCACGCCGGCTCGGCCCCGAGCGGAGTCAGCAGCCCCACGAGGGCTGCGATGAGATCCATCCGGGGTGTGCGGTGGCGCGGGCGTGGGGCTCGCCGACCACGTGATGGGGCAGGTCTCGTTGCCACAAAACCTGGGAGTACGGGCAGGCCGTCCCATGAATAGAGGCAACGGCGCATCAACCTATTGTCGCGAAAGTTGATCGCAGCATTCATCGCGAAGCGGCTCGGCTCAGGCCGGCCAGGTCCTCCCAGGGCACTGATTACGATGCGGACGTGCCCCGGTGTGGTCGACGCCGCTCGTCGTCGCTGAAACTGGACTGATTGGAGGGTGTCAGATGGACCAAGCTCACGTCGGGGGTACAGCCGAGGATTCGATTCCCGGTGCTGTCGCGCCGATATCTGCTCGCCCTCTCCACTCGTCTCGACGCATGCGGAGCACGGTCCGCACGATGCTGGCCATCGGGGTCACGTGCGCGGTCGTCCTGGCCGTGTCGGCTGGACCGGCGTCATCCCATTCCGAGTTCGAGCCGGGGGAGGCCGCCCCGGGAAGCGTGGTGGAGCTGGTCCTGCTGGTCGAGGACGAGAGGGCCGACACCGATACCGTCAAGGTGCAGCTCGCCTTACCCGCCGAAGTGCCGATCATCGTCGTGGAACTGCCCGAGGTTCCCGGATGGATCTCCAGCGTGGAGGAGGGAACGCTCGCCGGCGAGCGCACCGTGGTCACATGGGTTGGGGGGCCCGAGCCGGATGATGTCCGTCTGCCGATCGTGCTCGGACCCTTACCTGATCTCCCAGGGCAGCTCCAGTTCAAGGTCGTTCAGACCTACGACAACGGCGACGTCGAACGGTGGATCGAAAACTGGTCTCCGGGCGCCCCCGAGCCCGAGAAACCGGGCCCTGTCCTCCAGTTGGTCCCGGGCGCAGCCAGCGCGGTTCCCGTGCCCACGACCATTGGGCCAAGCGCCACAACACGCACGGCCGCAGAGCCGTCGCCATCGACGACCGACCCGGCATCCTCCTCGTCCAACACGTCGATCACGTCCATCACGTCCATCACGTCCGCACCTCCAACGGCGGGTCCACCGGACGCGAGCACCCTGCCAGCCACGAGCACGGCTCCACCAGGGTCCGGCAACGGTGAGAGCTCGGGTGGAGGCGTCGTGTTCGCAGTGATCTTGGCGCTGATGGCAGGAGCAGCCGTGCTCATCATCACCCGCGTGCGACGGCATCCGGGATGATGACGACGCGGTGGTACCAGGGGCGCGGACGACGCTTCCTGTCCAGAGGGCACTGATGGGGAGCGGCGACTGATGGGGAGCGGGCACTCACACGATCACGGGTCAGCGGCTGCTCGGGCGGGTGCTCGCTACCAGGGGCCGCTGACGATCGCGCTCGTGCTCATCGTCGTATTTCTTGTTGTTCAGACGATCACCGGCATCGTGACGGGCTCCCTAGCATTACTGTCCGATGCGGGCCACATGGCGACCGACGCGCTCGGGCTCGGTATGGCCCTCGCCGCGATCCGGCTGGCATCGAGGAACACCGAGCACCGCGGTCGTACCTTTGGGCTCTACCGGCTGGAGATCCTCGCAGCGCTGGCCAACGCGGCGTTGCTCTTCGGTGTCGCGGGATATGTCCTCTACGAAGCCGTGTCCCGATTCTCCGATCCCCCTGATGTCGAATCTTTGCCGGTGCTCATCGTCGGCTCCCTCGGCCTCGCTGTCAACATCGTGGCCTTCCTCTTGTTACGAGCCGGGGCCAAGGAATCGCTCAACGTGGAGGGCGCCTACGTCGAGGTGCTGTCGGACACGCTCGGGTCGATCGGTGTCATCGTCGGCGCCGCCGTCATGTGGGCCACCGGCTGGGGATGGGTCGATCCGGTCATCGGTGCGGGTATCGGGCTGTTCATCCTTCCCCGCGCTTGGAGGCTGGGGCGTGAGGCACTCCGGATCCTGCTGCAACAGGCGCCCGGTCACGTCGACATCGATGCCCTGGCCGCGGATCTCGCCGGGATCGACGGAGTCGTCGACGTTCACGACCTCCACGTCTGGACGCTCACCTCCGAGATGGAGGTTCTCACCGCGCATCTCGTCACTCGGACCGGTATCGACACCCACGCCGTCTTGGACCGGGCCCGTGAGGTACTCGCCGAGCGACACGGTCTCCGCCACGCCACCCTCCAGGTCGAACCAGACACCCATGAGGGCTGCGAGGACGTCAACTGGTAGCGACTCACGGTCTGGTGCGTGCGACCTTGTAATACAGGCTGTGCTGTACTATGGTGAGCTATGACCTCCTCGGGTAGCGTTATCGAGCTTCGATCAGGCCCGGACCCGCTGGGCCGGGTTGGTACGGCCCTGGCCGACGAGGTCCGCCGTCGGATCCTCGTGAATCTGCTCGACGGGCCGAGCTACCCGGCCCAGCTCGCCGACTTCCTGGGGGAGAGCCGGGCGAACATCTCAAACCACCTGGCCTGCCTGCGCGGGTGCGGGCTGGTGCTCGCAACCCGGGAAGGCCGTCAGATCCGCTATGACCTGGCGCACCGCAAGCTCGCCCGGGCCTTACGACTGCTCGTCGAGCTCGATCTGCCAATCGAACCGAGCCTTCCCGACCTGGACGGCCGACGATGACCACACCACCGCGGTGCAGGCCACGGACGCTCTGGCCTCCTCGGCTCGGACAGAGGTGTCGACGGTCGGGATCGTCATCGCCGTCATGTCCCTGGCGATCATGCCGGCCTTGGCTCGAGCCAAGCATCGTCTCGCCGATCAGCTCGGATCGCGCGCCCAGCAGTCCGAAGCGGCTCAGACCCGGCTGTGCGCGTGGCTGTCAGCAGTGCTGCTCGGCGGGCTCGTTGCCAACGCCGGCCTCGGATGGTGGTGGGCCGACCCGATCGCTGCGCTCGGGATCGCCGCGCTCGCCGCCGTGGAAGCGGTACGGACCTGGCGGGCCGACGACCTCGCCGACACATGCTGCGCATGAGACGCCGAGACCATTGACCGAGGCGACGCCAAACGACCGGGTCTTGGCGAGCGGACTCGACCGAGGGTGATCAGGCGGCTGGGAGGCTCTCTTGCTAACGTCATTCGTCGTACGCGGGTGTAGTTCAGCGGTAGAACATCAGCTTCCCAAGCTGAGAACGCGGGTTCGATTCCCGTCGCCCGCTCCGAGTGTTTCCGCAGTTCAGGGGCCATTTCAGTGGCCCCTGATGCGCGTCCCGGGTGTCCGGTTTCGGCCCTTGGCGAACATTTGGCGAACAATTTGGGCGCTGCGGTCGCCGGGGTGGAGCTCTACCGCTGTCAAGGAGCTGTTGGCGGGCCCGGGAGCCGGCGGTGAGCGCCGCCCCTCGTCCGTCCCGCCGGGCGCTGGAGTTCGTCCGGGTCGCGGTGAGCGACTGGGGCGAGCCGGCAGCGTCCGGTACCGTCCGCCTGCGGTGCTCGCAGGCCGAGCTGGGCCGATACTACGGCGTCGCCCCGGGCACCGTCTCGTGGTACCTCGGCGTGATCGGCGACGCCGTGCTCGCCCGTACACCGGCGATCCTCGTCGACGTCGAGGCGCTCCAGCACCTGGAGGGCGTCGAGGCCCATGGGCGTCTCCGAGGGCGGGGGATGGCTCCGCCCTCGTTCGTCGGCCCGGCGGCGGCGGCGCCGCTGCCGCCGGGTGCCGTCGGTGACGGCGGTCAGGACGATCGTGACGGCTGGACAGTGTCATCGTCGTCGCCGTCCGAGCTCGACGAGGCCTTCGCCGACGCATGGGTGGCGAAGGGGACCGCCGGGCTTCCGGCGCCGGTGCTGCGGGCTCTCTCGGGACTGTTCCTCGTCCTGGCCGATGTCGCGGATTCCCGCGGCGATCCCCGCGAACGACCCGCGGATTCCCGCGGGGATTCCCGCGGGATTCCGCGAGGTTCCCGCGGGATCCGCGGGAGTTCCGCGGATCCCGCGAGTGGTACCTCTCAAGATGAGACAAGACACAACAAGATTGATGATCTCTCACCTCTTTCTTGTCTTTCTGTTCCCGCGGATCCCGCGGAAACCCGCGGGATCCGCGAATCCCGCGGAGATCCGCGGATCGAGGCGCTCAACCCGCTCGTCGAGGCCTGTGATCGTCTCGATCTTCCGGGGATCTCGCACCTGTCTGGGCTGCTCGAGGCGCTGAGCGGCTACGAACCGGCCGAGATCGAGAATGCGTGTCGGCGCCTGGCCCGTGACCTCGCCAACGGCGCTCCGATCCGGGCCCCGTTCGGGCTGCTGGTGGCCAAGGCGATCGACGGGGACCGCACGTACTTCTCGGTCCCGGCAGCGACGGCGCCGCCTGCCAGCA
>JANLSK010000163.1:0-7740 GCA_031362415.1 Actinomycetes bacterium
GGATCTCGATGGTGCAGCAGACCACGTATCTCGTGAAGGGGACGCGCCCTCCGCTCGGCGTGTTCGTCTTCGATGACGGGGCAACGTTCACCGTCGACTCCGACTACGTGATCGGCCGGGAGCCCGACGGCGATCCTCGCGTGCTCAGCGAGGACGCTCGCCCCATGTGCATCCAGGACCCGGAGCGGGCGATCTCTCGGGTGCACGCCGAGATCAGGCTCCAGGGCTGGGATGTCACCGTGCTCGACCGGGGCTCGGCCAACGGCACCTACGTGCTCCCGCCGGGCGGGAACGAATGGCTCCGATTGCCCTCGGAGACTCCGGCTCCGGTTCCCACCGGAACCCGGGTTCTCGTGGGTCGTCGGCACTTCATCTTCGACTCGCATCACGTGGCGTAACCTTCGCGCCACCGCGCGGGGGACCTCGGAAGCGGCACTCAGCGGTAACCACTCGACGACCAGCGGGGACGAGGCGTGACGGCACTGTTGGCGGCTGAGGGCGCATTGAACATCGACGAGTTCGTGATCCCGCGCGTGTTCATCGCCATAGCGGTGATCATCATCGTGGCCCGCCTGATGGGCATGCTGTTCAAGAAGTTCCGCCAGCCGGCGGTCGTCGGCGAGATCGTCGGCGGCATCCTCATGGGCCCCACGCTCCTCGGACAGGGCTTCCTTGGCAACGTGAGCCAGGATCTCTTCCCCACCGAGATCCGTCCCTTCCTCAAGGTCGTCGCCAACCTCGGGCTCATCATCTTCATGTTCATCGTGGGCCTCGAGCTCGACTTGAAGCTCATCAAGGGCAAGGAGCGCAAGGCCGGGGTGATCTCGCTCACCTCGATCGTGCTGCCGTTCGGCCTGGGGCTCATCCTCGCCCTGTATCTCCACGACCGCCACAATGAGGTCCTCACTGACACCGGTGAGATCTCGATGCCCTCGTTCCTCGCGTTCGCGATGTTCATCGGCGCATCGATGTCGGTGACCGCGTTCCCGGTACTGGCGCGCATCCTCACCGACCGGGGCATGTACCGCACCGAGATCGGCGCCCTCACGTTGGCGTGTGCGGCCGTCGACGACATCCTGGCTTGGACACTCCTGGCCGTGGTGCTGGCCATCGTCGACACCGGCTCGCTCTCGACGCATTTCCTCGAGGTCATGGGCTGGTCGATCGTCTTCGTGGTCGTGATGTTCTTCGTGGTCAAACCGTTGCTGGTGCGCCTCGTGGGGGTCTACAAGAAGCAGGGCAAGCTCACCCCGAACGTGATGGCGATCATCCTGATCGGGATCCTGGCGTCCTCGTACGTCACGGCCGAGATCGGCATTCACCACATCTTCGGAGCGTTCGTCTTCGGGGCGATCATGCCTCGCGAGGACACCCACGGGCTGTTCCACGAGATCCTCGAACGGCTGGAGAACGTCAGCGTCTTGTTGTTGCTGCCGGTGTTCTTCGTGGCCACGGGTCTGAACGTGAGTTTCGACGGGCTCGAGGCTGGCAGCCTGGGCACACTCGGCTTGATCTTGCTCACGGCGTGTGCCGGCAAGTTCATCGGGGCGACGGTCGGCGCCCGTACCCAGCGCATTCCCTTGCGCAAGGCGGCAGCCATCGGGACGCTGATGAACACCCGAGGGCTGACCGAGCTGATCATCCTCGGGATCGGTCGTGAAAAGGGCGTACTCGACGACGAGCTGTTCACGCTTCTGGTGGTGATGGCCGTGTTCACGACCGTCATCACCGAACCCGTGCTGCGCCTGTTCTATCCCGACCGGCTGCTCGCACGCGACGTGGCCGAGGCCGAACGTGCTGCGTTGGGACTCGCCGTCGCCTACCGCGTGCTCGTGCCGGTCAATGACTTCGAGCGGGCCGAGCATCTCGTCGATGTCGCCTGCGATCTCATCGGCGACGAGGACCCGGCTGAGATCGTGCTGAGTCGCTTGAGCGCGCAGTCGTCGTCGATCGAGCTCGGATCGGGGCTGGGCAACACCCTCGCCGACATCGCCGCGTCGATGGATGCGCTGAACGGTCTGCAACGTCGAGCTGAAGCCCGGGGCGTGCGCTGTGTCGCCATCAACCAGCGCTCGGGCGATCCGGTGCGCGACTGGCTCCAGCAGGTGGAGACACTCGACTGCGACGTTGTCGTCGTCGACGCCGGTGACGGTCCGTCCGATCTGGTCGCCCGGATGCTCACCGAAGCCCTGGGCGATGTCGTCGTGGTCCACGATCCTTCCGGCTCGGGAATTGCCACGCTCTCGGGCGATGGTCCGGTCATGGTGGCCATGGGCGAGGGTCTGCACGGCGCGGCCGCAGTCGAGCTCGGAGTCCGGGCCGCTCGGAGCCGAGCGAGCGGATTGACGCTCGTCGATGCATCGGCTGACCCGCGCAAGAACCGGCGCCGTACCGGACAGGTGGGCGAGCAGGTCACCACCGTCGGGGTGGCCGTGGTGGTCGACGACACCGACGGTGGCGGGATCGCTGCCGTCGGGGTGCACGCGCAGGGCGCGGGGCTGGTGATCGTGGCCCACGGTCCCGATGCGGAAGCGATCGTTGCGGCTGCGGCCCGGGCCGTGTGCGTCGTGCGAGCCAAGGGCGGCTTTGAGCGTCCGAAATTGGCGGAAGTGTTCAAGGATCGCCCGAATCGGGCCGATATGTCCGTAGAAGTGCAGAACGGTCCGATCGTTGTCGGATCGCAACTGGAGGGGGAGCTCCCATGATCGGTGTACTACTTGCCCAAGCGACAACAACCACGACGGCTGCTGCGGCAGCGGACGGTGCAACGACAGCCCCACCTATCACCTACTCGACGGGTGTTCCTCCGTCGTTCGTGCTGGCCTTCGTGCTGCTCGGTATTGCGATCATCCTGATCATGGCCCGGCTGATGGGCAAGCTGGCCTTGAAGATCGGCCAGCCCCGGGTGGTGGGCGAGATCGTCGCCGGCGTCCTGCTCGGACCATCGCTGCTCGGGGCCACCGTGTACACGTGGAAGAAGCCCTGGGACGTGCTTCAGTGCGACAAGACCGCAAGTTGGGCGCCGCCAGGTACGTCGGCAGAGAAGCTCGCGACGTTCAAGCCCCGGCTTCCGAGCATCACCGAGTGCTTCTTCCCGGGCCAGGCCCGGGGAGTGCTCTCGATCCTGGGACAGGTCGCCCTGATCTTCTTCATGTTCCTCGTGGGGCTCGAGCTCAACTATGCCCTCCTCAAGGGCAAGGTCAAGGGCATCGTGACCGTCGCTCTCGGCGTGGTCGCCATCCCCCTCGCATTGGGCTTCGCAATCGGACCGGCCCTGAACAACAAGAAGTTCCATGCCGTCGGGGCTGACGGGGCGTTCGTGGGCAAGACCGCCGGGTTCTACCTGTTCATCGGCGCCATGCTGGCGGTCACCGCATTTCCGGTCATGGCTCGCATCCTGCAGGAGAAGGGCCTGTCCTCGTCTCAGATGGGTGCGATCGGCATCGCGGCAGCGGCGATCGTCACCGTCCTCATGTTCGTGATGCTCGGCGTCGCCGACGGGGTGGCCAAGGGCAAGAGCGGCGGCGATCTCTCGAAGATCTTCATCGGCACGGTGATCTACCTGGTCGTGATGATCGTCGTGATACGACCCCTGCTGGCCGCGACGATCGGCAAGGCCTACGAGGCGAAGGGCTTCACAGGCGAGATCTTCGTCGCCGTGCTGATCCTGGCCTTCGGATCGGCCTATGCCGCCGACCGTATCGGGATCAACGTCATTGTCGGGGCGTTCATCGCCGGGGCGATGCTGCCAGCTCGCATGGGCCTGTTCAAGGACATGTCGATCCGGCTGCAGGACATCACGGCGTCGATCCTCCTACCGATCTTCCTGGCCTTCAGCGGGCTCAACACCGACTTCACGAAGCTCGGTTGGAGCTGGCTCCCCGGCCTGGGACTGTTCCTTTTGGCCGGAATCGTGGGCAAGTGGGGCGGTGGCGCGTTGTCGGCACGTGCTGCGGGTCTGACGTGGGCTGAGGGCAACGTCCTCGGAGTACTCATGAACTGCCGAGGTCTCCTGGTGCTCGTGGTGGCCCTGATCGCCAAGCAGTCGGGAGTCATTACCGACCAGATGCAAGTTGGCGGCGTCCTCATGGCGCTGGTGACCACGGCGATGACCGGTCCGCTGTTCGACAAGTTCCTCCCCGCGGCGAATGCTGCCGCAGCCGCTTCGAGCGGCGGCGGGACCAAGGCCGAGGAAGCGCTGATCAAGAGCTGAGGCATGCCGGCCAGCCGCTGGTGCGGCTGGCCGGTCGTGTCTCACGGTCCCTCAGCGCTGGCGAGTGTCCAGGGTCGGCCGACGCTCGTCAGCACTCGCAAGTGTTCATGTCGCCTGCGCTACCTCGGGGTTTCGTGTTTGCATCGCCGTTGACGTTCGCCGAGTGCAACGAGGTCCCGAATCCGCCGGCGACGGCGCCGAAGGCGCCTTGGAGCCGGCATTACACCGCTGCACCGACCAGCCCGTCAAGCTGGTCGGCGACCGACTCGGCGGTGGGCGGTCGGCTCGACGCGTCGGGGTGCAGGCACTGCCCGATGATCTGGGCTTCGTGGGGCTGGAGCCCCGGAGCCATGTTGGGCTGGGTGTTGAGCACCCGGCGCAGGATGAGAAGCGGATCGCCGGCCGGGAGCTCCCCGTAGACGCCCTGGCCCGTGAGGGCTCGGTGCAGGGTGACGCCGAGCGACCAGATGTCGGAGGACCGTGACGGGCGCTCACCCTTCATCGTGCCCGGGTCCATGTACTCGACCGAGCCGATCATGCCCATGCCGGTGACGGTGAGCCCGGGCGAGAGCACTTGGGCCAAGCCGAGGTCGGAGAGCTTGGCCCCGTCCTCGTGCACCATGATGTTCGACGGTTTGATGTCGCGATGCGCCACGCCGGCTTCATGGAGCGCGTGTGCAGCCCGGGCGGCGTGGGCGACGGCCCGCAGGATCTCGGTACGCAGGAGAGGCCGCGCCGGCGCAGCCAGCGAGCCCAGCGGGAAGTACTCCATGGAGTAGTAGAAGAGGTTGCCCTCCTGGCCGGCGTCGAAGAGCTGCACCAGATACGGCGACCGGATCGACGCGAAGAGCTTGAGCTCCTTGGTCATGCGCCGGAAGGCGTCTCCCGAGCCGTTGGCCCCGAGGACTTTGACGGCCACGTACTCGGCCTCGACGGGCAGCCGCGCGGGCTTGCGAGCCAGGTAGAACTGCCCGTGGTTGCCGTCTCCGAGCGAGCGCACGAACTGGTAGTCGGCGATTCGTTCCACCCGGGCTCTCCTTCCGCCGTTGGTCGGCGACGCAATGAGCGCCGCATCTCCTGAAGGTTACGATCTCTGGCCATCCCATGGGGGCAACAACCCCCAGGAATCCTCGAACCGAGGATGGGCCCCATCGTAGGACGATGCGCGTGCCCGGTGGGGCCAGTGCGCTACGGTTCGACCCCACACACAACACGCACCCCAGGAGTCACAATAATCACATGAGCGCCATCGAGGCTGTCGTCGGCCGGGAGATCCTCGACTCTCGCGGCAATCCCACCGTCGAGGTGGAGGTGGAGCTGGAAACGGGGGCGCGAGGACGGGCGTGCGTTCCGAGCGGCGCCAGCACCGGCGCCCACGAGGCTGTCGAGCTGCGCGACGGCGGAACGCGATACGGCGGCAAGGGCGTGGAGAACGCCGTCCGCAACGTCAACAGCGAGATCCGTGACGCGGTGGTGGGCCTCGAGGCCCTCGACCAGCGAGGCCTCGACGACGCGCTGAACGTCCTCGACGGCACCGAGAACAAGGCCCGCTTGGGTGCCAACGCCATCCTCGGGGTCTCGCTGGCGGTGGCCAAGGCTGCGGCCGACGAGCTCGGCCTGCCGCTGTGGCGCTCGGTGGGCGGGGCCAATGCCCACGTGCTGCCCGTCCCCATGCTGAACGTCATCAACGGCGGGGCCCACGCTGACAGCAATGTCGACTTCCAGGAGTTCATGTTCATGCCCGTGGGCGCGGCCTCCTTCGGGGAGGGCCTGCGCTGGGGAACCGAGTGCTACCACGCGCTCAAGCAGGTGCTCAAGGATCAGAGCCTGGCCACGGCGCTCGGTGACGAGGGGGGCTTCGCGCCGAACCTCCCGAGCAACGAGGAGGCGGTCAAGCTCCTGGTTCGTGCCGTGGAAGCTGCCGGGTACCAGCCGGGCTCCGAGATCGTGATCGCCCTCGATGTCGCGTCCACGGAGTTCTTCCGCGACGGCCGCTATCACCTCGAAGGCGAAGGCGCCGAGTACACCCCGGCCGAGTTCGCCGACGTGCTCGCCGACCTGGTCGACCGGTACCCGATCGTCTCGATCGAGGATGGCATGGCCGAGGACGACTGGGACGGCTGGAAAGCCTTGACCGACACGGTCGGCCACCGGTGCCAGCTCGTCGGCGACGACCTCTTCGTCACCAACGCCGACCGGTTGGCGTCGGGAATCGACCGGGGTGTGGCCAACTCGATCCTGGTGAAGGTGAACCAGATCGGCACCCTCACCGAGACGCTCGACACCGTCGGGCTGGCCACCAGGAGCGGCTACACGGTGGTGATGTCGCACCGTTCGGGCGAGACCGAGGACACGAGCATCGCCGACCTCGCCGTGGCCACCAACTGCGGGCAGATCAAGACCGGCGCGCCGGCGCGTTCGGACCGGGTGGCCAAGTACAACCAGTTGTTGCGCATCGAGGAGCAACTGGGGATGCAAGCCGCGTACTGGGGTGGGGCCGCACTGGCGCCCCGCCGGCGCGGCTAGGCACGGGTCGATGGGCACCCGTCGCGATCCCGTCGTTGAGAAGGACCCGAAGGTTCATACGAGCAGTTCGCCGGCGCCGCGTGCACCCGAGTCGGCTGCGTCGGCTGCCTCCGCGCCGGGCGAGCGCAAGCATCGTCGTTGGCGCAAGCTGGCCGCCGGGTTCACGATCTTCAGCGTTCTGGTGGTCGGGGTGCTCTTTGTGGGCTATCTGCCGGCCCGGACGTGGCTGCGCCAGCATCGCGACATCGGCGAGGCTCGCCGCGACCTGGCGATCTTGTCCGATCAGAACCGGCGACTCGCGGGTGAGATCGCTCGTCTTCAGGATCCCGTCGAGATCGCCCGCATCGCCCGGGCCGAGTACAGCCTCGTGAAGAAGGACGAAGCGGCCTACGCGATCATTCCTGGGGCCACGACCACGACCACCCGTGATCCGGCCATCACCGCCGAGGTGCTCCCGGGCGGTGTTGTCCGACCGGTCACCACGCTCGTCACCCGCCCGTAGAGGCCGGGCTCGGCACCCTGTCCGAGCGGCGGCCGCCCCATTTCGGGCCTGAGTGAGCGGCTGCGGTCCGGGGTGGTGGTACTCGCTCAGGGGCGAGGGTGGGAGCTCCGTAGAATCCCGATCGTGTGGGAGCTGTCGGAGCGAGACCGTGAGATCGTCGCCGGGTATCTGGGTCGCCCGTTGATGTCCGACGCCGAGGTCGTGGTGCGCCGTCGCGACACCGCCGCTCCCGTCGTGATCCGCAATGCGCCCTTCACCGCCGACGGCACGCCCAGGCCCACGCTGTACTGGCTGGTCGATCCCGTCTGGCGGACGGCGGTGTCGCGCCTCGAGTCGGCGGGCGGAGTGAAGAACGCCGACGCCGCCGTCGACCCCCGGGCCGTCGCTCGGGCCCACGCCTCCTACGCCGCCGAGCGGGACGCGCTGGTGCCCGCCAACTGGACCGGCCCCCGTCCATCGGCCGGGGTGGGCGGCACCCGTCAGGGCGTGAAATGCCTCC